>JAKZSU010000236.1:0-23053 GCA_047517485.1 Alphaproteobacteria bacterium | reverse complement strand
GTTCTACCCGTTCAACGCCTTCCGCTCATTGCTCGGCATCGCGGGCGACACCTCTGCTCCAACCTATGCCGAGCTTTACTCGGGAGAGTGGCGGCACCCTACATGTAGCGGTCATGGGCGTTAACCGGATAGGCAAGAAACGTACAAATCGAAATAAGCGCGGGACCAAGACATGGACGAATCGCGGCAAGTGGATTTCGAACGCAATCTTGGTTTCCTTTTGGGCGACGTCGCGCGGTTGACCCGCACGGCGTTCGATCGGCGGGTGGCATCGCTGGAACTCACCCGGTCGCAATGGTGGGTTCTGACCTACGTTTTCCGAGACCAGGGGCTTACCCAGTCGGAACTCGCCGATAACTTGGAAATTGGCAAGGTGGCGCTGGGCAATCTGATCGACTGGCTCGAGGCCAAGGGATGGGTGGAACGCCGGCCCGACCCCAATGATCGCCGAATCAACCGGGTTTACCTGACGGAAAAGGCGGCGCCGATCATGGAAGACATGCGCGCGCCGGCGCAGGACCTTTACGACATGATCGTGTCGGGATTGTCGAAGTCGCAACGGGAAACGCTGGTCGATCTGTTGTTGGTGGTCCGAAGAAACCTCATCGAGGATTCGAACCACGGCAAATAGTCGATTGCCCTTGACCTTTTCGCGCCGACCACCTCAAAGTCGGCGCATGATAGCGACAATTTATTGACCTGCGGGAGGCGTTGATGCGTGGATTGATGATGGACACGCCGCTGATGATCTCGTCCTTGATCAAATACGCGGCGGAGTATCACGGGAACCGTGAAATCGTCAGTCGGTTGATGGACGGATCGATCCATCGCGCCAACTATCGCGACACCTATGCCCGCACCCAACGCCTCGCCAATGCGCTGCAAACACTTGGCGTCCGACAAGGCGACCGGGTGGCGACCATCGCCTGGAATAATCATCGGCATTTCGAAATATATTTCGCCGTGCCGGGGATCGGCGCGGTGTGCCATACGATCAATCCGCGTCTGTTCGGCGAGCAGATCGTCTATATCGCCAATCACGCGGAAGATCGGTTCCTGTTCCCCGACCTGACTTTCGTGACCTTGGTCGAGGGGATCGCCGATCAGTTGGAGACGGTTGAAGGGTTCGTCTTGATGTGCGGGCGCGACGAAATGCCCGAGACCACGCTCACCAACGTCATGTGCTACGAAGACCTCATCGCCACCGAGCCCGAGACCATCGACTGGCCGACCTTCGACGAGAATACCGCCTCGTCGCTGTGTTACACGTCGGGCACCACCGGCAATCCCAAGGGCGTGCTCTACAGCCACCGCTCGACGGTGTTGCATACCCTGTGTGTGCTCGGCGCCGACACGCTGGGGATCGGCAATCGCGACACGCTGCTGGCGATCGTGCCGATGTTTCACGCCAATTGCTGGGGGACGCCCTATGCCTGCGCCGCGTGCGGTGCCGGGATCGTCTATCCCGGACCGTTCATGGACGGCGAAAAGCTCCACGAGTTGATCGAGGCGGAGGGCGTTACCATCGCGCTCGGGGTGCCGACGGTCTGGCTCGGTCTGATCAATTATCTCAAGGCCTCGGGCAAACGCATCAATTCGATCGAGCGCACGGTGATCGGCGGCACCGCGATCCCCGAAAGCATGATGCGCGAGCTGCAGGAAGACTTTGACGTCGAGGTGTTTCACGCCTGGGGCATGACCGAGACCAGCCCGTTGGGGACCACCGGCCAGCTCAAGGCGGGGGACGAGAAGCTTGATCCGGATGCGCGCTACGCGCTCAAGCTCAAGCAGGGCCGGGGAATCTACGGTATCGAGATGCGTATCGTCGATGACGATGGTGGGGAGTTGCCGCGCGACGGTAAGACCTCGGGCGAGTTGATGGTGCGCGGGCCGTGGGTCGCCAGCGGTTATCTAAGGGACGAAGGCGGCGACAAGCTCGACGCCGAAGGATGGTTCCCGACCGGCGATATCGCCACCCTCGATCCGGAGGGCCGGATGCATATCACCGACCGCGCCAAGGACGTGATCAAGTCGGGCGGCGAATGGATCTCGTCGATCGAGCTGGAGAATTCCGCGATGGGCCACCCCGGCGTCGCCGAGGCGGCGGTGATCGGCCTGCCGCACCCGAAGTGGGACGAGCGCCCGTTGCTCGTCGTGGTGCGCGCCGACGGCGCGCCGGTGACCAAGGACGAGATGATCACTTATCTCACAGACAAGGTCGCCAAATGGTGGCTGCCCGACGACGTGACCTTTGTCGACGAGTTGCCCCACACGCCGACCGGCAAGGTTCTCAAGACAAGGCTGCGGGAACAGTTCGCCGACTACCGGCTTCCCACCGCCGGCCCGGATACCGAGGCCGCCGCCGGCGAATGTATGCGTAGCTGAACCGACGCCGGCCGGCGTTAAGCCGCGAGCTTTGAATCGTCGTGGAAGCGCTCGCCTTTTGCCGCCATGTCGCGGAGCAACTTCGGCGGGGTGAAGCGGTCGCCGTGGCGTTGCGCGAGGCCGTCGCAGGCGGTGACGAAGTTCGCCGCCCCGACCATGTCGATTAGCGACAGGGTGCCGCCGGCGTAGGCCGGAAAGCCCCAGCCTAGGATCGAGCCGATATCGGCGTCGGCGGCGCTGGTCAGCACGCCTTCCTCGAGGCAGCGCGTGGTCTCGATCGCCTGGACATAGAGTAGGCGCTGTTTCACTTCCTCGACATCGGGCTGGTCCGCGGCGATCGGGAACTGCGCGGCGAGACCGGGCCACAGACGTTTGCGTTCGTTCTCGGGATAGTCGTAAAAGCCCTTGCCGGCTTTGCGGCCGAGGCGGCCCAGGGTCTCCACCATCGTGGTCATCACCGCCTCGCCGGCGGGGGCGATATAGGCCTCGCCAAGATCGGCCTTGGTCTGCATCGCGACTTTGTGCATCAGCTCGATCGAGACTTCGTCGCCCACGGCCAGCGGTCCGACCGGCATGCCGGTCATCCGGCCGGCATTCTCGATCAGCGCCGGTTTGATCCCTTCGGCGAGCATCGCCATGCCCTCGCGGACATAGGTGCCGAACACCCGGCTGGTGTAGAAGCCGCGGCTGTCGTTGACCACGATCGGCGTTTTGCGAATGCGCTTGACGAAATCCATCGACCGCGCCAGGCATTCGTCCGAAGTCGCTTCGCCGCGGATGATCTCGACGAGCGGCATCTTGTCGACCGGCGAAAAAAAGTGCAGGCCAATGAAATTCGCCGGCCTCGCGCTGGCTTCGGCCAGCCCGGTGATTGGTAGGGTCGAGGTGTTCGAGGCGAATATCGCGTCTTCGGCGATTACCGCCTCGGCCTTTTTGGTGACGTCGGCCTTGATGTCGCGGTTCTCGAACACCGCCTCGATGATCAGGTCGCAGCCCGCGAGATCGGCGTAATCGGCGGTCGGCTGAATATTTGTCAGCGTCGCGTCGCGCTTTGCCTCGTCCATGCGGCCGCGCTCGACCCGCTTGGCGAGCAGCTTCTCTGAATATGCCTTGCCGCGCTCGGCGAGCGGCTGGTCGCTGTCGAGCAACACCACCTCGAGGCCGGCCATCGCCGACGCATAGGCGATACCGGCGCCCATCATGCCGGCGCCGAGGATACCGACCTTGGTGTAGTCGGCACTCGGCACGTCCTTGGGGCGCGCCGCGAGCTTGTTCGCCGCGCCCATGTTGATGAACAGGCTGCGGATCATGTTCTTCGCCACTGGGCCGAGCACCAGGCTGGTGAACCAGCGTGCCTCGGCTTTTAGACCGGTGTCGATATCGACCAACAGGCCCTCGTAGACGCAGCTCAAGATCGCCTGCACCGCAGGATAATTGCCGCGGCTCTTGGCGCGCGCCAGCGCGTTGCCGGCGACGAAGGTCTGCATCGCGCCGGGGCCCCAAACGCCGCCGCCGGGAATTTTGAAGCCCTTGCGATCCCACGGCTGGGTGGCAATGGCCTGGTCGCTCGCGAGCCACGCGCGCGCCTCGTCGAGCAGGGTGTCGGCGGGGACGATGGCGTCGAGTATGCCGGCCTCGAGCGCCGCCGCGGCACTGATATTGCGCCCCTCGGCCATCAGCGGCAGCGCCGCGCGGGCGCCGATCATCCGCGGCAGGCGTTGGGTGCCGCCGCCGCCGGGCAGCAGGCCGACGGTGACCTCGGGCTGGCCGAACAGCGCCTTCGGATTGTCGGCGGCGATGCGGCGGTGGCAGGCCAGGGCGATTTCGAGTCCGCCGCCGAGCGCGGTCCCTGGCAGCGCCGCGACAAAGGGTTTGCCGCAGGTTTCCATGGTTCGGCTCAAAGTGTGCAAGCCGCGCGACATGTCGAACACGGTTTGCGCGTCGTCAGCCTGGATCAGCGCGAATAGATCGGCGCCGGCGATAAAATCGCGTTTCGCCGAGGTGACGATCACGCCGGTCACCGCCTCGTCCGCGACGACTTGGGTGACCGCCGCGCCGAACGCCGCCATCGAGGCGTCGTTGAGCACGTTCATCGACCGATCGGCCATGTTCCAGGTCAAGGTCGCGATGCCGTCAGCGGCGATGTCGATGTCAATCATGTCGTCCTCCGAAACCGCCAGCGGCCCCGCCACCGCGGAGCCGCCGTTATCCTTTTTAAACCGTCCGCCGGCAGGCGGCGGTTAGACGCGTTCGATGATCGTTGCCGTGCCCATGCCGGCGCCGACGCAGAGTGTCGCGAGGCCGGTTTCCAGGTCGCGGCGTTCGAGTTCGTCGAGCAGGGTACCGAGGATCATCGCCCCGGTGGCGCCGAGCGGATGGCCCATGGCGATGGCGCCGCCATTGACGTTGATCTTGTCGTGCGACACGTCGAGCGCGTCCATGAAGCGCAGCACCACCGCGGCGAAGGCTTCGTTGAGTTCGTAGAGATCGATGTCGCCCGAGGCCATGCCGGCGCGCGCGAGCGCTTTTTCCGCCGACGCGCTGGGGCCGGTGAGCATGATCGTCGGCTCGCTGCCGATCGAGGTAAAGGCCCGGACGCGGGCCCGCGGGGTTAACCCTTGGCGTTCGCCGGCCTCCTTGGTGCCGACGAGAACCGCCGCCGCGCCATCGACGATTCCGGACGAGTTGCCGGCGTGATGGACATGGGTGATGCGTTCGAATTCCGGATAGCGCTGCACCGCGACCGCGTCGAAGCCGTAGTCCTCGCCCTGTTGGGTGAACGAGGGGTCGAGCGCGGCGAGGGTCTGCATCGTCGTCTCGGGGCGCATATGTTCGTCATGATCGAGCACGGTCAAGCCGTTCTGGTCGGTCACCGGGATCACGCTGCCGTTGAAGCGGCCGTCGTCCCACGCCGCCTTGGCGCGCTTTTGCGACTCGACCGAATAGGCATCGACATCGTCGCGGCTGAAGCCGTATTTGGTGGCGACGAGATCGGCGGAAATGCCCTGTGGCACGAAATAGGTCTTGAAGGCGACATCGGGATCGACCATCCAGGCGCCGCCGCCGGAGAACATCGGCACCCGCGACATCGACTCGACCCCACCGCCGATCGCCATGTCGGATTGGCCCGACATCACCTGGGCCGACGCCATGTTGACCGCCTCGAGGCCGGACGCGCAGAAGCGGTTAATCTGGACCCCCGCCACCGACTCGTCATAACCGGCATCGAGCGCCGCGACGCGGGCGATATCGGCGCCCTGTTCGCCGACCGGTTCGACCACCCCGAGGATGACGTCGTCGACCGCCGCGGTGTCCAAGCCGTTGCGGTCGCGCACCGCTTGCAGCGCGGTCGAGGCCAGGCGCATTGGTGTCACTTCGTGCAGCGAGCCGCTCTTCTTGCCGCGGCCGCGCGGGGTGCGAACGGCGTCGAAAATATAAGCGTCGGTCATGATCTCTCCTCGAATTTCTCGGCCGATCACAGCGCCCGGCTGATCACTTCCTTCATGATCTCGCTGGTGCCGCCATAGATGCGCTGGATGCGCGCATCGGCCCAGCCGCGGGCGATCGGATATTCCCACATATAGCCGTATCCGCCGTGTAACTGAACACATTCGTCGAGCACGCGGCCCTGCATTTCGCTGCACCAGAGTTTGGCTTTCGCGCCCATGGTCGCGTCCAATTCACCTTTCATGTGCAATTCCAAACATTTATCGACGAATATTCGACCAACACTGATCTCCGTCGAGAGCTCGGCAAGCTTAAACCGCGTGTTCTGAAACTCGGCGATCGCCTTGCCGAACGCCCGGCGTTCGCGGACATATTCCAGGGTCCACTCGAGCGCCGCCTCGGCCGCGGCGATCGCGCCGATGGCGATGATCAGCCGCTCCTGCGGCAGGTCCTGCATCAGGTATTGAAAGCCCTTGCCCTCGTCGCCGAGCAGATTGGTGCGCGGCACCCGAACGTTGTCGTAAAACAGCTCCGAGGTGTCTTGCGCCTTGAGGCCGACTTTCTCCAGATTGCGGCCGCGCGAAAAACCCTCGCGATCGGTCTCGACGAGCACCAGGCTGGTGCCGTGCGCGCCCTTCTCGGGATCGGTCTTGGCGACGGTGATCACCACATCGGCGCTTTGGCCGTTGGTGATGAAGGTCTTCTGACCGTTGACCACCAGATGATTGCCATCGGCGATCGCGGTGGTTTTCACCGCTTGCAGATCGCTCCCCGTACCCGGCTCGGTCATCGCGATCGCGCCGATCGCCTCGCCACGGCAGAATCGCGGCAGCCACTCGCGTTTCTGCTCCTCGGATCCGTAATGCAGAATGTAAGGCGCGACAATGTCGCAGTGCACCGATAGCCCTGGGCCCGAGGCGCCGGCGCGGGAGAATTCCTCGTTGACCACGGCGGCATACGAGAAGTCCGCGCCGGGTCCGCCGTACTCTTCCGGGATGCTGCAGCACAACAGACCGGCCTCGCCCGCTTTCAGCCAAAACTCGCGCGGGACGATGCCGTCCTTTTCCCATTGGTCGTGATAGGGCATCACCTCGCGCTCGATAAAGGCGCGGACGCTATCGCGAAAAATTTCATGATCGGACGTATAGACCGCGCTCTCGGGCATCGAAAATCTCCTTGGTTCGAACCCTGCGTCGGTCCGGTATCTGCCATGTCGGGCCATACCCTTGACTCACCGTCGCGCCGCGTCAAGGATTTGCCGCGCGAGAAATTTTGGAGTCCCCTCATGCCCATGCCTGCCGCTTTCGACGGAAAACTGACCCTGCCGGTGATCGCCGCGCCGATGTCCCGGTGTCCGGGACCGAACTGGTGATCGAGGCGTGCCGCGCTGGTGTCGTCGGCACTTTTCCCGCGCTCAATGCCCGGCCGATCGAGGAACTCGATCGCTGGCTGGTGGCCATCAAGGACGCGCTGGCGGCAACGCCGGACGCGGCGCCGTACGGCGTCAATCTGATCGTCCATCGTTCGAACGTCCGCCTCGACGAGGACATCGCGACCACCGTCAAGCACCGGGTGCCGCTGGTGATTTCCTCGGTCGGCCATCCCGGGCCGGTGGTCGACGCGGTGCATGCCTATGGCGGCCTGGTGTTCGCCGACGTCATTCACATGCACCATGCGAGAAAAGCGATCCAAGCCGGGGTCGACGGGGTGATCCTGGTCTCCGCCGGCGCCAGCGGCCACGCGGGCACCACCAACCCGTTCGCCATGGTCCGCCAGCTGCGCGAATTCTACGACGGCACGGTGATCCTCGCGGGGGCGATTTCCGACGGCGCGTCGGTCGCCGCGGCGCAAGTGATGGGCGCCGATTTCGCCTATCTCGGCACCCGTTTCATCTCGACCAAGGAATCCCAGGGCGGCGCTGGCTATTCGCAGATGATCGTCGACTCCGACTCCAACGACATCATTTACACCGACGCGATTTCCGGCATCAAAGGCAACTTCATGCGCTCGAGCCTCGAGCGCGCCGGGCTCGATCCGGAAAACCTGCCGCCCAAGCCGACGATCAACATGGATAAGGAAACCAATCCCGATCGCGAGAAAAAGGCCTGGAAGGATGTCTGGAGCGCCGGCCAGGGGGTGGGCAATATCCACGACGTGCCGACCACCGCCGAATTGGTCGCAACGTTGAAGCGCGAATACGACGAGGCGATGTCGATGGCGTTTGCGGACTATCGCGCCGCCGCCGAATAATCCCCGCTACATGCGTTCTTCGCGCAATTGCGAACGGCGCACTTTTCCGGCGTCGTCGCGCAGTGGGAAAGTGACGAACTCGTAGCTCCGCGGCGTTTTGTAGCGCGCCAGGCGTTCTTCCATGAACGGACGCAGGGTGGCCTCGTCGACCGCGCCGTCCCAATCGGGATGGGGCTGGACGATGGCGTGGACCCGTTGTCCGAGATCGTCGTCGGGCAGGCCGATCGCCACCGCGGTATTGACCCCGGGATGTTCGCCGAGCGCCGACTCGACTTCCGCCGGATTGATATTGGCGCCGCCCGAGAGAATCAGATCGGTGCGGCGATCGGCGAGGTAGAGATAGCCGTCGTCGTCGAGCCAGCCGATATCGCCGAGCGACTCCCAGCCGTCGGTGGTCTCGCGGCGCGCGGCGCCGATGTAGTGATAGGTCGTGGCGTAACCGCCGGCCGGCATCATATAGATTTCACCGATCTCACCAGCCGGCAAATCCTTGCCGTTCTCGCCGAGAATGCGCACCCGCGACTCGCGGACGCATTTGCCCACCGAGCCGCGATGTTCGAGCCATTCGGTCCCGGTGATCCACGTCGCGCCGGTCGCCTCGGTGCCGCCATACAGCTCGCAGACCACGTCCGGCCCCAACCAGTCGATCCAGTTTTCCTTCAGCCACGCCGGCATCGGCGACGCCACATGGCTGACGATATCGAGACTCGACATGTCGATCGCCGCGCGCTCGGCCTCGGGCAGTCGCCATATCCGCTGCATCATCGTCGGCACCATCATCACCCAGGTGACGCGATGCTTCTCGATCAGGCGCAACGATTCGAGCGGGTCGAAGCGAGCCATGCCGACCACGTGATTGCCGCGAAACAGGCCGTGATGGGCGAAGACGAACGGCGCGTTGTGATAGAGGGGTCCGGGATTGAGAACGCAAGAATCGCGCGGCATGAACAGGAAGTCTTCGTCCGGCGTCACCGCCGCGGGATTGTGATCGACGATGATTTTTGGGCGCCCGGTAGATCCGCCACTTGTCATGGCTTTCCAATGCGTTGCGATGCGAACTGGAACTGGATCATCAGAAAACTTTTGGGCGCTGAAATCCGCCGGAAGACAGCGAAATCCGGGAAGATCCGCCGTCTCGGCACCGATCACCAACTTGGGCTCGCCAAGCTCGACAATCGCTTTGAGCTCGGCGATCGGCAACTTTGACGACACCACCAGGGGGGTCGCGCCGAGCTTCCAGATCGCAAAACTGGTTTCATAAAAATGGTTGCCGTTGGGCAGCGCGATGCAGACATAATCGTTCTCGCCGACGCCGGCCTGGCCGAGCGCGCGGGCGCGTTGGTTGGCCCGCCGGTCGAGTTCATCCCAGGTCAGCGCGCCCTCGGGATGGGTGAGCGCGATACGGTCGGGGCCGAAGCGGGCAGCGTAATGGGCGGGGATCGCGCCTAGAGGGATCGGGTCCATGCGGGCCTTATAGCAATTTGGTGTTAGACCGACAGGCCAAATAGCGGTCGCAGGCGCACGCCGACGATATTTCCGGGGATCGCCGCGAGGATCCACACCCAGCCGTGCAGGCTGGTCGACGCCACCCCGGAGAAAAACGCGCCGATATTGCAGCCATAGGCGAGGCGCGCGCCGTAACCCAGCGCCAGACCGCCGACCACGGCGGCGATCAGCGGCCGCGCGCCGATGCGAAAACGCGGTGCCAGCTTGCCGGCGAGGGCGGCGGCGGCCATCGCGCCGATAAGGATGCCGATGTTCATCACCGAAGTGGTGTCGGCGAGGATCGGCCGCGCCAGCGCGCCTGCTTGAAAATCGCCGCTCCAAAAACCGCTGGTCGCCGGATCCCAACCTAACGCAGCCGCGATCTTCGCCGACCACAGCGAGAACCCCCAGGTGATCGACCAGGCGTGACCGGCGATCAACAACGTGACCCAGTTAAGGACGGCGAGCAGCGCGGCGCCGAGTAACAGCGGCCACGGTCCTCTCAGCAGTTGATTGAAGCTGAAACCGTCCGCCGGCCACAACGGTCGTTTGTGGCGTCCGCCGATCAGGCGCAACGCGCCATAAATGAAAACCAAGGCGGAGAGTTGGATCAGGATCGCGATTTCCCAGCCCCAAGTCTCGGCGAGCGAGATTCGGCCCAAGCTGGGCAAGGTCGCCCACCAGGCGAGATCGAGACTGCCCCAAAACGCGCCGACACAGAAAAACACCAGCACCAACATCATCCGTACGTCGCCGCCGCCGGCGGTGAACAGGGTGCCCGAGGCGCAGCCGCCGCCGATCTGCATACCGATGCCGAACAGGAAGGCGCCGAACGCCATCGACACGCTGACCGGGGCGACGGTGCCGCTGACCCCGTGCCCAAACACGCTGCCCGCCGCCAAGATCGGCGCGAACAGCAGCATCGCCGCGGCCAGCATCAAAGCCTGCGCGGCGACACCCGAGACATCGCGCTCGACGATCGCCCGGCGATAGGCGCCGGTAAAGCCAAAGGCCGCATGGTAGAGGGTGACCCCGAGCGCGAGGCCGACCAAAAACAAGGCCGGCGTCTTCGCGTCCGGCGTAACGGAAATCATCATAACCACCGCCGCCGCCAGCCCGGCGGCGATTGTCGCGGGGCGTTGGGCGATGGCACTGACGCTCATTTTATTCGGCGGCCTCGCGCAGGGCCACGGTTTCCGCCGCCGCGACCGAGTCGCGTTTGGGCAGGAAAATCGCCAACATCGGTGGGACAATCAGCATGGTGAGGATGGCCGACAGCGACAGCCCGCCGACCACCACCGATCCCAGGCCGCGATACAACTCTGACCCGGCGCCGGGAAACAGCACCAGCGGCAACATGCCGACGACGCTGGTCAGGGTCGACATGAAGATCGGTCTGAGCCGGTTTTGCGTCGCCTCGGTGATTGCCTCGTGCGTTCCCATGCCCTCTTCACGCATATGCTGAAGCGACTGGTCGACAAGCAGAATCGCGTTGTTAACCACGATGCCGACAAGAATGATGAAGCCCAGCAGGGTCAACATATCGAGCGACTGATGGCCGCCACCGGTCGATTCCAGATACATGTTGAGGAGCGACAATCCGAGCACGCCGCCGCCCGCGGCGAGGGGCACCGACAGCATGATCACGAACGGATAGACGAAGCTTTCGAACAACACCGCCATCAGCAAATAGACGATCACAATCGCCACCACCAGATTGGTCATCATGGCTTCAAAAGTGATGTCCAATTCCGCCGCCGAGCCCGACATGCGCAGCGACACCCCGGCGGGCAATCCGCCAGCAAAGAGCGGATCCATGACCTTGGTTTGCACGATATCGATCCCCTCTTCGAGTGATAGGTCGCGCTTGGGCTTGATCTCAAGGGTGATCGTGCGTTCGCGTTCCAAATGGCGGATCTCGGCCGGGCCGGCGGTCAAGATCACGTCCGCCAGCATGCTTACTGGGACGATTTGTCCGCTTTCGGTGACCACCGGCAAGTTACTGATACCCTGGGTGCGGTCGATTTTATCTTCCGGCCCGCGCAAGATCATGTCCGTGAGGCGACCGTCGATGGTGAGTTCGGCGATCCGCAAACCGTCGTTAAAAGCATCGATACTGAGTCCAAGTGTCTGAGCCGATACGCCAGCGTCCGCAAGACGCACACGGTCCGGAACGACCCGTAATTCGGGCGTACCGAGATCCAGTCCCGGTAGCGGTCGGATCTGGTTGCCTTCCTGGAACGGCAAAACCCCTGGGCTAATGGTCATACCAAAAGCACGCTGCGCGGTTGCCACGACATCTTCGAGATTGGGGCCGGAGATATCGAGTTTGATCGCTCGGTCGCCAGCAATATCGCGGCTGAACAAGCTCGGCTGGGTGAAGAACCCAATCGTGCCTGGCTCGCCGGCCAGCGAATCCTTGAGCGGCTTGATCAATTCGGCAACACGATCCGCGGTTTCCGGATAGGTGCCGGCGCCAAAAATGGTGCGCGCCGCGAAAGCGACAAAGAAATAATTACGGATTTTCGGCGGCCCGCCGGGAACCGGCTCCGGTCCTGTTTCGCTGCCCCACAAATGCCGCACCCGGTCTTCCACCCGGCGACCCATTTCGGCCATCGTGTCGAGATTGTATCCCGGTGGCGGGATCATGATTCCGAAGATCAGATTGCGGTTGCCCTCCGGCAAATACTCGAGCTTGGGAAGGAACGTATACGCTCCGAGGGCGGTGCCGGTGACCAAGGCGCCGACGATGATGATCGACGCGACACGGCTCCGTATGATGGTTTTCGAATAGCCCATGAATAGGGCGGCAATGGCGCTTCCGAACTGGTCGATAATCGGCAGTCTGAGGCGCGACTCGCTAATGTTCGATTTTTTGAGCAACGCTTTCGACAGCGCCGGTATCACGGTGATCGACACCGCCAGCGACGCCAGGACGGCGACCGAAATCGCGACCGCGATATCGCGGAACAATTGCCCCGCCTCGACTTCCATGATCAGGATCGGAATGAACACCAGCACCGTGGTCAGCGCCGACACCATCACCGCGCTCCACACCTGGGTCGCGCCCTTGAACGCGGCTTCGGCCGGGGGCATGCCCTTTTCGCGGTATCGATAGATATTTTCCAGGACCACGATCGCGGCATCGACCACCATGCCGACGGCGAAGGCGATGCCGGCGAGCGATATGACATTGATCGACCGACCCATCGCCGCCATCGCGACAAAGGCGGCAATGACCGAAATCGGTATCGCCAGCGATACGATCAGGGTGGCGCGCAGCGAACGCAAGAAGATCAATAGGATGATCGCCGCCAAGGTCCCGCCGACCCAGATATTCTGCCGCACTAGATCGATCGAGGATTTGATGTAGGTGGTCTCGTCATAGACCTGACGCATCACCAGGCCGGCTTCGGGGATCAGTTGCTCGTTGAGATTTCTGACCGCCGCATAAATTCCTTCCATCGTCTCGATGACATTGGCGCCGTTCGCGCGCACCGCGTTGACCGCCAGCGAATCCTCGCCGAGGAAGCGAATATAGGCGCGGGCTTCCTTGTAGGTGAAGCGGACTTCGGCGATGTCGCCCACCGTAACGCGGCCAATACGGCCAGTGGCGCGATCCTCGGCACTGGTCAGGACGACATCCGTCACTTGCTTGACGGTCTCGAATTCGCCCTCGATACGCACCACGTAGCGGCGCTTACCCTCTTCCACGTCGCCGGCCGAGAACGAGGCGTTGGCGAGTCGGAGCGAGCGCACCACGCCATCAACCGTCAAGCCGTATTGCGCCATCAAATCAGGGTCGATAATGATTCGTAATTCGCGTTCGCTACCGCCATAGACGTTGGTCGCGGCCACCCCGGTAACGCGCTCCAGGCGTTCGCGGACCACGTCATCCATGAAGTCGCCATAGGACTCGATCGCGCGTTCGTTGCCCGCCGAACGAGTGATAATGAACCAGGCGATCGGATTGTCGGACAGGCCGGTGGTTGAGATCGTCGGACGCAGGGCCTCGTCGGGGTACCGTTCCACTTGGTCGAGCCGGTTGGCGACCAGCAGGACCGAGCGATCCATATTGACGCCGATATTGAACTCAAGCTTGATTTCGGCGCGCCCGTCCTGCGCCGAGCCCTCCATTTCAACCAGGCCGTCGAGGCCCTTGAGTTTCTCTTCCTGGCGGTTGAGAATTTCGCGCTCGATTTCGAACGGGGATCCGCCGGGCCAGATCGTCCTGATCGTGATCACCGGCTTGTTGACGTCCGGCGCGAGCTGGATCGGGATGCGTTGAAGCGCGATCATTCCGAAAATGATCACCATCAGGACCGCGGAAATCACCGCGATCGGGCGTTGAATGGAGCCGCCAATTATATTCATCAGCTTTCTCCGGCTGCTTCTTCGGCCACTTCGGGCTCGCCAACCATAATGCTTTGGCCGGGTCGCAAGCGCTCGTTGCCGCGAACCACCACTTGCTCGCCGGGGACCACGCCGCCGAGCACCACGAAACGCGGACCGACCGCCTCGCCAAGTTCGACAGGTCGAACTTGCGCGGTGCTATCTTCGCCCATCACATACACCAGGGACAGGCCCTGTCGCTTCAAGATCGCGTCCTTGTGAACAGTCACCACTTCGCGCGGCGCGCCGAGCGGGAGCATGACCGACAGCGATTCGCCGACCGCGTTGGCCACCGACGTGCCGACGATATCGGGGGTGAATCGCACCTGGCGGGTCCGCGTCATCGCGTTTTCCTCGGCGCCGACCGCGCGCACCACCGCATTGTGCGAACTCGAATCCGACAATGTCACGGTGACGATGGTGCCGGGCTGCAGGCCGGCTATTCGGGTGTAGGGAACATCGGCCTCGATCTCAAGATCGCTCTCGTTGACCAGCGAGACCACCGCATCACCGACATTCACGTAGGCGCCGATTTCAGTATGTCGCCGGCTCACCACGCCATTGTAGGGCGCCACCACTTTGCCGTGTTTGAGATCGTCCTCGGCGATTTTGAGATTGGCGCGCACCCGCGCCCGCACCGCGCCGGCCGCCGAGACCGTGCTTTCCGCGGTTAGCAGATCCTGAACCGCGTCGTCATAGCGCGCTTGGCTGAACGCGGCCGAGCTGCGAATGCCTTCGAGGCGGGCGAGATTTTGCCGCTGTTTGACCAGGCGCGCGTTGGCACTTTCGACCAGCGCCGCCATTTCTTTCGCGGTCGAGGCGACGAGGTCGCGCTGCCAGGTCAAACGGTCGATATCGAGCACCGCGATGATGTCGCCCTTGGTCAGGCGATCGCCGATCAGGACCCGCATTTCGGTCACCGAACCGGCGGTCCGTGCCGCCACATCGCCGGCCTGGCGCGCGACGAAGCGGCCAATCACCGGTTGCGTCTGCGCCAACGGCTCGCGGCGGACTTCATCGACACCCACCAAGGCGGCGCCCTGCGCGGTGGCCGGCGCGGAGAGAGCGTATGTCGCCGCCGCCAGAAAACAAGAAAATCCCAGCCGGCGTGCCGGCGTCGTCATAGTGTGCATAGGGGTCTGTCTCTTATCTACTTGGCTGTCGATGGTGGCAGCGATTATCCGCCGCGGTCCTCGCCACCGAATCCAAGTTCGACGCGGTGAAACCGGAAAAGCGGCCGGGACAATATCAAACGTTTGTTCGAATCGCAAAGGGGCGCGTAAAACAACGCTTCAGACACCCTAAATCGCCGTCCTTTTAATACTCGACGGGCACCGCGTCCAGACTTCGCCACAAATACCACACCGCGACCGAACGCCACGGCCGCCATTTTTCGGCGATCGCGATCATTTCCTTGGGCCCCGGCCGGGTGCCGCCGGCGTAATGGTTGGCGATCGCTTTCTGGATGCCGATATCGCCGACCGGCATGACGTCGGGTCGCAACAGATGGAAAATGAGAAACATTTCCGCGGTCCAGCGGCCGATCCCCTTGACCGCGGTGAGCTGCTTGATGATCGCCTCGTCGTCCATGTCCGGCCAGGCGTCCGCATTGACGCCGCCGTCAAGGAAATGCGCCGCCAGGCCGTGCATGTAAGTCACTTTCTGGCGCGAAAGCCCGCAGGCGCGCAACTCGTCGGCGCTTTGCTCGGCGAAGGCTTGCGGCGTGATCGCGGCACATTGGGCGACCAATTTCCGCCACACCGATTCCGCCGCCATCACCGAGATTTGCTGGCCCACCACCGAGCGCGCCAAGGAAAAGAACGGATCGTTGCGGGGGCGCAAAACCGATCCTTGCGCCGCCTCGATCATCGCGCCAAGCACGGGATCGGCGTCACTCAACGCCTGACAAGCGTCGCGCCAATAAGGCGCCGGGTCGGCATCGCGGCCGCTCATCGCTTTTGACGACATCGCAAATTTTCCGTTCTCCGTCGCGGATCCGCTCCTTGGTATACGATGGCGGCGCGGCGACAAAGGAAAGCATGCGATGACACCAGAAGATTTCCGTACCCACGCGCACCAGATGGTCGATTGGATGGCCGATTATCTGGCGACCGTGGAGGCGCGACCGGTGCGTGCCCAGGTGGCGCCTGGCGAGGTGCTCGACCGCTTGCCCGAGGCGGCGCCGGAAGACGGCGAAGCGTTTGGCCAGATCTTCGCCGATTTCGAAGATTTGATCATGCCCGGGATGACCCATTGGCAGCATCCTTCGTTTTTCGCCTATTTCCCCGCCAATTCCAGCCCGCCATCGGTGCTCGCCGAGATGCTCGCGGCGACGCTCGGCGCGCAGTGCATGAGCTGGCAGACCTCGCCGGCGGCGACCGAGCTCGAACAGCGGGTGATGGCGTGGCTGGCGGCAATGATCGGCTTGCCCGCCGGGTTCGAGGGGGTGATCGAGGATACCGCCTCGACCGCGACCTTGTGTGCCCTACTGTCGGCGCGCGAGCGGGCGGGCGGGTTTCAAAGCAACGAGCAGGGCGTTGGCGCGGTCCCGGCGCTCACCGTCTATTGCTCGAGCGAGTGCCATTCGTCGATCGACAAGGCGGTGATGATCGCCGGATTGGGCCGCGATAATCTGCGCAAGATCGCCGTCGACGACGCCTTCGCGATGCGCGCCGACGCGCTCGACAGAGCCCTGGCCGACGATATCGCCGCCGGTCGCACACCGTGCGCGGTGGTCGCCGCGATCGGCACCACCGGGTCCTCGGCAATCGATCCGCTGGCCGCGATCGGCGAAATTTGCACCAAATACGGCGTGTGGTTGCATGTCGACGCCGCGTGGGCCGGAAGCGCGCTAATTCTGCCCGAACATCGCGGCCTCATCGACGGCATCGAGCATGCCGACAGCTTTGTCTTCAACCCGCACAAATGGTTGTTCACTAATTTCGATTGCTCGGCCTATTTCGTCCGCGATCCCGAAATCTTGTTACAGACGTTGTCGGTGCTGCCAGAGTTCCTCAAGACCCGTGAAGACGACACGGTGCACAATTACCGCGATTGGGGGATCCAGCTCGGCCGGCGCTTTCGCGCCCTCAAATTGTGGTTCGTAATCCGCTCCTATGGTGTCGCCGGCTTGCGCACTCGTATCGCCGCGCACATCGCGATGGCCCAGCGGCTGGCCGGCGAAATCGAGGCCGCCGAGGATTTCGAGCTGATGGCGCCGGTGCCGCTCGCCCTCCTGTGCCTGCGCTACCGGCCTGCCGGCGTCGACGATCCCGCGGAAATCGATGCCATCAACGAAACCCTATTGGAACGGGTCAACGATAGCGGTCTGGCGTATCTCACCCACACCCGGCTCGGCGGGCGTTACGTCATCCGTTTCGCGATCGGCCAGACGGCGACCGAATGGCGCCACGTCGCGGCGGCGTGGACCCTGCTGTGTGAAACCGCGCGCGGCGGAATTTATACCAAACCGCGATGAGCAAGACTCATCGCGGTTTGTAGGGCGTTCAAGCGCCCGCCAAGCTGGCCTCGCATAAGCTCGGGCGCGCTCGCGCTTGCCGCCCTGCAATGAGTTTCACTCACCGCAGGTCGGTATATTAGCGGATCGGTCGCGGGCACGCGGTGGCGCGGCTGGCCAATTCGTCGACAAAACGGGCGAGCAAGGCGCGCAAGGCCTGATCAAAGGCGATCACCGTCGCCTCGATAGTCAGGTCGGCGGCGGTTTGTTCGGCGCGATAGGTGCGATGAAGGATCGCCTCGCCGTCATTGATGCGCTCGAGCCGCAGTTCGATCTCGACGACGGCGAGCGACGGCGCGCCGCCGGCGGTCACATGTTCCATTTGCCGCAAGGTTCCGCTCAGCTCGCAGCCCGCGGCGCGACGGTTCTCGGCAGTCACCAGCTCGGCCGCGACGTTGGCCGCGCGCATATAGTCGATCATCGCGTCGCGTAGCATCAGCGGTGGGATCTCGATCCAATATTGGTAGCTGTGCTGTTCGATCCGGTTGGGTTGTTCAGCCGTCGAGAACAGGATCGGGCGTTGGCTGCTCAAGCCTACCGCGCGCAACCGTTCGACGGCGACGGTCCCGTCGATCGGCGGGACCTCGAAGTGCTGCGCCGGCTGTCCCGGGTCGAGCCGCCAGAACTGGTCGCGCGGCACCGGCGGCTGAGCGCACGCCGCCAACACCGCGAGCATCGCGCCGATCACAATGTGCCGCCCGCACCGTGCTATCGGCGCGTCCGTGTTGACGGGGTATCGTATCACTGAGTATTGCCCGCGCCCGTTGTCTCGCTTTGCGCCGATCCGCCTAACAAAAGCCCTGGATTGAGACGAATCTGCCGACTGAACTCATACATGTTCTGGCTCGTCCCTTCCAGGTTATAGGTCATCGCGTCGATCCGCTCGGCGATGGTCTCCATGGTGTAGCGCATATCGACGATCGAGCCCTCGATATCGGCCTCATTGTCGGTGATCATGGTACGCAACTGGCTGGTAATGACGGTGACATTGTCGCTGACGGTGGCGAGATCGCGACTGGTCTCCTCGAGGCGACGCGACAGGGCGACGATGTTCTCGACGATTTCGTCGATATTGCCGGCGGTCTCCTGGCTGAGCAGCGAATCCGCCCGCGCGACGATCGCGTCGAGGTTTGTGATGGTCTGCTGAAAGCGGTTGGACAGGATCTTGATTTCGCCTTGCAAGGTCGCCGGTAGCGCTTCGTAGCCGGACGCGATACGGCCGAGATCGTCGGTCACGAAAGTGTTGATCTGCGCCATTGCCGCGGTGGTCTCCGCCACCATGACGCTGGCTTCCCGGATCAACCGATCGCCGCTGCCGATCAATGTGGGTAATGCGGCGAGGCCGGTGATTTCTCCAGCCCTGATCTCGGCGCCGGCCTCGATATCGGCATCCGATTTGCCGGCATCGATGGTCAGTGCCCGCCCCGACAGAAGATTGGGTTGGACGATCAGAACTTCGCTGTCAGCGGGGATTTTAAGCGCCTCGAGGACGCTGAACTCGATCCGGAAGATCGTTCGGGTGCCGCCAGCGATCGGCGAGATCTGTTCGATCTGGCCGGCGAGAAAACCCTCGAAGAAAACCGGTGTGCCGAATTTCAACCCAGCGACATTTTCGTATGTCGTGGTATAGCGCACGCTTTCAGCGCCGCGCCCCCCCAGCAGGCCGAGAACCGCCACCAGCCCGGTGATCGCGACGATCACGAACAAGCCGACGAGAAAATAGCCCAGTTTGTCAGCACGCATGGCTTCGGTATCCGTCGATAAATTTCATATCCAGTATTCAAATCCAGTCCGCGGTTTCGGTTTCCTCGGGCACACCGTCGAGCAAATCCTGCACCCGTTTCGAGCCGTGCGCGCGCAACTCCGCGAGCGTTCCCGCGATCAGGATCTCGCCTTTGTCGAGCATGATAATGCGGTCGGAGATCTTGAACGCACTCTCGCGCTCATGAGTGACCACGACGATGGTCATCGCCATCGCGTCGCGCAGGCTGAGGATCAAATCGTCGAGCGCCGCCGAGACCGCGGGATCGAGCCCGGCCGACGGCTCGTCGCAAAACAGCAGCTTGGGGTCCATCATAATGGCACGCGCCATCGCGGCGCGCTTCAGCATCCCGCCCGAGAGTTCGGAGGGCAGCTTGTCGGCGGTCTCGGGTTCGAGATTTACGAAGGCGAGCTTCATCCGCACCATGATGTCCATCTGCTCTTCGGCGAGCTTGGCATGCTCGCGCAGCGGCAGTTTCAGATTTTCGCCGACGGTCATCGAGTTGAACATCGCGCCGCCCTGAAAGGCGACGCCGATCGATTTGCGCAAGTTATACATATCCGTATGGCCGATGCGCCGAAGGTTCTTGCCGAGGATCTCGATCGTGCCCTTACCGGCCCGGTCAAGCGCCATGATCTGGCGCAGTAGCGTGCTTTTGCCCGATCCGCTGCCGCCCATGATACAGACGATCTCATTCTCGAAAATGTCGAGGCTGATACTCTTGAGGGTCGGCTCCGGGTTGCCGGGATATTGCGCCACCAAGTCACGCACTTCGATGATCACCCGGCGGTTTTCGCCGGGCATCGGCAATTCGGGACCCGTGTCCGCGCTGGGTGCGGTGTCGGCCATCAGCCGCGGGTCAGAATAAATATGAACAACATCTCGGTCACGATGATTCCGGCGATCGAAAGGACGACCGTGCGGGTGGTCGCGCGGCCGACTTGCTCGGCGCCACCGCTGACCGCGAATCCGTTGACCACGGCGATCAACGCGATCAGCACGGCGAATATCATGCTCTTGCCGATACCATGCATCAAATGGTCGATGGTCAGCGCAGTCATCGTCGCATCCGCATAGGCCTGGAACGACATGCCAAGTTCGAGCCGCGAATAGAGCGCGCCGCCGAGCATCCCCATGATGTCGGCCCAGAAGGTCATCAACGGCAGCAGCAAGACCAGGGCGAGCATCGAGGGGACAACCAAATAGCGCACCGGATTGATGCCCATGACGCGCAAGGCATCGATTTCCTGACTAATGACCATGGTGCCGATACGCGCCGCCAGCGCCGAGCCGGATCGCCCGGCAACCAATATGCCCATGATCAGCGGCGCGAATTCCCGCGATATCGAAAGCGTGACCGCCAAGACGACCTGGCTTTCCGCGCCGAAGGTGCGCAACAGGTCGATGCCTTGCATCGCCAGGGTGACGCCGATCATCAGCGACAGAACGGTGGCGATCGGCAAGGCACGGATGCCGATTTCCATCATCTGGTTGATCACCGAGGGCAGGCGCACCGGCTGATGCCAGAAGCGGCCGAAGAAAAGGTAGAACAGACTTTGCAGGAAAAGCGACGCTGCGTAGCCGATTTCGACGATCCCTTCACCGAACCCGGTCGCGCTTCTCACCGCCGAACGCCCTATTGCCTCGGTGACGCTTACCGGTGGGTCGGAAACGGGTCGATCGGCCATCGCCTTATCCGCCAGGGCTCGCCGCGTCGGCCATCGTTTCGTAAATCGGCAGGACTTTCTCGAGATGGGCGAGTTGGAGCACTCTGAGCGCCGGCGCGCTGACCGCGACCAGGCCGAATCGGCAGCCGGTGCCCTTGGCGCTTTGAAACGCCTCGATCAAACTCGCGACACTCGAGGAGTCGATATATTCGACCGACGACATATCGACCATGAGGTCGGTCTTGCGGTCGACCAAGTCGAGCATGATCCGTCGCGCATCGGGCGACGAATTGAAATCAATGTCACCGGAGAACGCAGCAACGGCCAAGCCGTGCTCTTCCCTTACCTCATGCTCCATCGTGTCGCCTGTCCCCGCTACGCGGCTCCACTCGCCGCAAGTTTACTCGATTACCCGGTCCGGCGATCAAGAAATCCTCTTAGTCATTTGCAAGAGGTTACCAAGATCGGCCGGTGGGTCGAGAAAAGTCACGTTATCCATGCATTCGCTCATGAAATGCACGCCAAGCCCGCCCGGGCGAATATCCTTCAGATCGCGCGAGCCAAAGCCGTCCGGGTCGACAGGCGCGCAATAATCCGCGATCCAAACGATCACGTCGCCGCCATCGACCGAAAGCTGGATGATGAAAACGCCATCCGGATCCTGCTTGTAGCCGTGCTGGATCACATTCATGCAGGCCTCATTGACGGCGATCACAATGTCTTCGGTGCATTGCTCGCCACATCCCGCGGTACCGGTGGCTTGCTGGATGGCGGCGCGAATCTGCTTGAGATGTTCGGCGCGCGCCGAGGTCCGCATATCAAGAATTTTTTTACCCGGCGGTTCGATCCGGTAATCCGGGGATTCGGTCATTGCGCCTGTTTCTCGACCACGAGAATTGTCAGATCGTCGTGCAATGCGCCATCGTGGGCAACGAACTTGCCGGCGAAGACGTCGAGCCGTTCCTCGACCGGCAAATCGCTGAATTCGCCGAGCAGGGCTTTGACCCCCTCGATACCGAGCGGGGTGTCGCTATCGGTGCGTCCCTCGGTCATCCCGTCGGTGAAGATATAGAGGCTGCCATCGCCGAGATCGAGCTCGACCTCGGGAAATCGGCCATCCTCGAACAGGTCGGGCGATATGCCGACCGGCGGCGCTTCGGCGGGGAAATTTTTCACCGCGCCGTCCGGGGACATAAGCAAGGGCGGCTCATGCCCCGCATTGGCCAGAATGATCCGGCCGGTGGTGGGATCGTATATGCCGACGACCATGGTGACGAACATGCCGCGCGCCGAGGTCTCGCAGATTTCGCTATTGACTATGCCCAGCAATTTGCCCGGATCGTGCACGGTTTTGCCGAGACACCGCACCAGGCTCGAAGCCTTGGCCATCAACAAGGCCGCCTGAATGCCCTTGCCCGCGACATCGCCGAGGTCGAACACGATTCGACCGTCGGGCAGCTCGAAGTGATCATAGAAATCTCCCGACACGGTGCGCGCCGGAAGATTGACCCCGTGTACCGGAAACGGCGGCGGTCGGCGCGCCGGTAACAGCGACTGCTGCAGCTCGGCGACCAGTTCGATTTCGCGTTGGACCCGTTGCTGCTCGACCAACGACCGGGTCAGCGTCGTATTGCGGATCGCCATCGCCGCCGACGCCGCCAGCGCCCGCAGGGCTTGGCGATCGCGCTCCTCGAACAGACCGTCGCTGCCGCGCTTGTTGATGACTTCGACAGCGCCGAGCAGCAGGTCGTTGACGGTTACCGGGGCGCACAGAATCGATCGCGTGGTGAAGCCGGTATTTTTATCGATGGATCGATTGAACCGAGGATCGTCGCGTACGTCGCGGACCATCAGGCTCGCTTGCTCGGCAATGCTCTGGCCGACGATGCCTTGGCCGTATTTCAGTCGCAGGCCGGTTATGTCCGAGGCGCCGACGCTCACCCGGCAGACGATTTCGCTATCGCGATTTTCCAACAGGAACAAAGAAGCCGCTTCGGCGTCGAGATATTCGAGAAATAGGGTATCCACTTCGCTCTCGTGATGTCAATATGTTGGGATGGCGAACCCGGCATCCCATCCCGAAGGCGGGGTCGACTACCCGCGCACCCTGACTGAATTCGACGCGTGGTTCGTGTCGGAGACGGCGTG
>JAKZSU010000235.1:0-5747 GCA_047517485.1 Alphaproteobacteria bacterium | reverse complement strand
CTTTGTTACAGATCCTCTCGGTGACCCTCTTCGAGAAAATGCCCATACATCAAGCACTTGCGGGAGACGAAAACAGATGCAACGCTTCGCAAATAACCAACCAATTGAATTTATTCGATTTTTAACCGGACACTAGTGATGATGGATGGATCCTCTTGCTCGTGGTCCTTGATGGAAACCACACTTTGGCACTGCGATGCCGGCAGCGGGAGCCATCCACCCCATCTGCTGCTGCTCTGCCTCCAGCTCCGGGCGTCGAATCGTAAATGCCGCGCCTTTTGGCCGCACACAAGCTCGTTGCTTAGCCCGAGCGCTCCGGACTGGGTCGTATATTCACCGCGAATGCTTTACATGAGCCCGAGACATGAACCGCTCCAACGGCAAAGATCTTTGGATTTTTGGATATGGGTCGCTGATGTGGCGGCCCGGATTCGACTTTATCGAGTCCGCGCCGGCGCTGCTCGACGGCTATCATCGAGCGTTTTGTCTGTACTCTCATCATCATCGCGGCACCGTCGAGCGCCCGGGTCTGGTTCTCGGCCTGGACCAGGGTGGCTCGTGTCGTGGGCTGGCCTTGCGGGTTGCGGCCGAACGCGCCGACGCGGTGGTCTCCTATCTCGACGAGCGCGAGCTCGGCCACTACGCCTATGTCGCGAAAACGCTGCCGCTTGTGGTTAATGGCGACGAGGTCCTCGCGTATACCTATGTCGCCGATCCCGACCACCCGCTCTATGCCGGAGATATCGGCTTGCGGCGGTCCGCGACGATGATCATGGACGCGCAAGGCGTGAGCGGCCTCAATCGCGATTACCTCATCAATACGGTGCGCCAACTCGAGTCGATGGAGCTGGTCGATGAGCGCGCGCACGAGCTTTTGCTCGAGATCGAGCGTCAAACCGGCATAATCGAGGCTGGCGGCGGCATCTGATCCGATTTGGCGCCTAGAGCCTTTGATGTTTAGTTGGAAACGGTTTGACCGCGATCCCGCAGCCCCTGGCTAGGCGCGCGGCGCCGCGCGATGTGTGTGCGCACGCTAAGCCGCGTAACGACGCCACGGGCCGCGGGAGCGCGGCCTGCGGTGGGACACCTTGCCATTTCGGGTGCGTTGCGACGCTCGGCCAATGCACACACATCGCCCGTCGCGCCGCGCCACCCCGAAAAGCCAATTTGGTCCATCAAACCGCTTCCAACTAAACATCAAAGGCTCTAAATCATGGCCGCCATGAACGTCTGACATGACTGCGGGGTGGCGAAAACCCGCCGGCCTTGCTAAACCCACGGGCTGGAGAGAATTCGCACAGCTGAACAGGCAACAAAGAGAAGCAATGAAAGTAATCCAATACGAGGCACCGGGCTCGATCGATGCCGTGGTAGCGCTCTTGGCCGACTCCGAAGACGGTCGGGTTTTAGCCGGAGGAACGGATCTTTTGGTCCAGATGCGGGCCGGTTTGCGCCGGCCCGGCCTGATTGTGGACGTCAAGCAAATCGCCGAAATGTGCTCGATCGAGCAGAGCGACGGTGGCTTTGTCGTCGGCGCCGCCGCGAGTGGCGCGGAGCTCGGCGAACACGCCGCGCTCAAGGCCGCGTGGCCGGGGGTGGTCGAAGGCTTGGAACTTGTCGGCTCCACCCAGATTCAGAGTCGCGCGTCGCTGGGCGGCAATTTGTGCAATGGCTCGCCAGCCGCCGACAGCGTGCCGGCGCTCATCGCCGGTGGCGCGGTGGCGCTCATCGCCGGGCCGGCCGGGCGCCGCGAAGCCGATGTCGCTTCGATTGTCACCGGCCCCGGACAAACCTCGCTCGCGAATGGCGAGTTGGTTGTCGCGTTTCGGCTTCCCGCCCGGCCGGCAAAATCGAGCGACGCCTACCTCCGTTTCATTCCGCGTACCGAGATGGACATCGCGGTGGTCGGCGCCGCGGTCAATCTCACCCTCGACGATGGTGGCACCTGCACCGACGCGTGTGTCGTCCTCGGCGCGGTCGCACCGACCGCGGTTGTCGTGCCCGACGCGGCGGCGGCGCTGATCGGATCCAAGCTCGAGGACTCCGCGCTCGAAACCGTGGCGGCGGCGGCCAGTGCCGCGTGCAATCCGATCGACGACAAACGGGGCACGGTGGAATACAGAATCAAGGTCGCCGGCGTGCTGGCAACGCGCGCCGCCGTTATCGCGGCCGACCGCGCAAGGAGCAACTGATGGCTAAGCATCACGTAACCACGACGATCAACGGCGAGCCCGCCGAATTCCTCTGTAATGTCGAAGACACGCTGCTCGACGTTTTGCGCGACGAGCTGCGTCTTACCGGCACCAAGGAAGGCTGTTCCTCGGGCGATTGCGGCGCCTGCACCGTCACCATCGACGGACGTCTGGTGTGTTCGTGCCTGGTGCTCGGCGTCGAGGCCGAGGGACACGCGGTCGAAACCATCGAGGGCATGGCAAACGGCGAGCAACTTCATCCCTTGCAGCAAAAATTCCTCGAGGAAGCGGCCTTGCAATGCGGCTTCTGCACCCCCGGCTTCCTGGTCGCGGCAAAATCCCTGCTGGAAACCAACACCAACCCGACCGAGACCGAGGTTCGCTATTGGTTGGCGGGTAATCTTTGTCGCTGCACCGGTTATGACAAAATCGTTCGCGCGGTGATGGATACCGCGGCCGATATGAGAGGAGCCTGACCATGGGTGCCGAAACACAAGAGTTCAAATGGGTCGGTAAACGCACGATCCGCCCCGATGGCGTCGACAAGGTAACCGGGCGCGCCCGCTTCGGCGCCGATTTTGCGCTGCCGGGAATGTTGACCGGCAAGGTCTTGCGCAGCCCCCATGCCCACGCGCGGATCATTTCGATCGACACGTCGAAGGCGGAGGCCCTGGTCGGCGTCAAGGCGGTGATTACCGGCGCCGATTTGCCGGCGCCGCCCGATGGCGAGCCGGTCGGCGAAGGCCAGCCCGATTATGCCGACATGTGCCGCAACGTTCTGGCCCGTGAAAAGGCGCTTTATGAAGGCCATGCCGTGGCGGCGGTTGCCGCGACCAGCGAGGCCGCGGCGCGCGAGGCGCTCGATCTGATCGATGTGAATTATGAAGTTCTGCCGCACGTCATCGACGTCATCGAGGCGATGGCGGACGATGCGCCGGTCCTGCACGACACGATGATCACCCAAGGCGTCACCCCGGCGCCCGAGAAGGCGTCCAACGTCGCCAAGCGGGTCGATTTCGCGCTTGGCGATATCGACGCCGGATTTGCCCAGGCCGATGTCATCGTCGAGCGCGAGTTTACCACCGCGGCGGTGCATCAAGGGTATATCGAGCCCCATGCGGTGGTCGCCGACTCCGCCGAGGATGGCCAGATACAGATTTGGTGTTCGAGCCAGGGCCAGTTCATGGTGCGTGGCTACGTCGCCAAGGTTCTCGCCTTGGAAGTCGCGCAGATTCGCGTGACTCCGGCCGAGATCGGCGGCGGGTTCGGCGGCAAGACCGTGGTCTATCTCGAACCGTTGGCGGTGCGGATGTCGCAATTGGCCGGACGGCCGGTGCGCATGGTGATGAATCGCGAGGAAGTCTTCAAGGCATCGGGCCCGACCTCCGGCGCGTTCGCGAAAATCAAAATTGGCGCGACCAACGATGGCCGGATCGTCGCCGGTGAAGCGACCCTGATGTACCAAGCCGGCGCCTTCGCCGGCTCGCCGATTGGGCCGGGCTGTATGTGCGCGTTTGGGCCGTACGATCTGGAAAACGTCAAGATCACCGGCTACGACGTGGTGACCAATCGGCCGAAGGTCGCCGCCTATCGGGCGCCCGGCGCGCCGATATCCGAGTATGCCGTTGAGAGCATCGTCAGCGAGATCGCCGGCAAGCTCGGCATCGATCCGATCGAAATGCGCTTGAAAAATGCCGCGCGCGAAGGGACTCAGGCCGCGTATGGGCCGAAATTCGGTCCCATCGGATATGTCGAGACCCTCGAGGCCGCCAAGGCGCATGCGAATTACTCCGAGCCCTTGGGTCCCAATCAGGGCAGGGGCGTCGCCTCCGGTTTCTGGTTCAACATTGGCGGCGAATCCAGCGCCGCGATACACATTGGCGAGGACGGTACGGCGACGGTGATTTCCGGCAATCCGGATATCGGCGGCTCGCGGGCGTCGATGGCGATCATGGCAGCCGAAGTCCTCGGCATCGACGTCGAGAAAGTGCGCCCGATCGTCGCCGACACCAGCTCGATCGGCTACAACTTCCTCACCGGCGGCAGCCGTGTCACCTTCGCCACCGGCATGGCGGTGGTGCAGGCGGCCGAGGCGGCGGTCGAGGATCTCAAGAAGCGTGCCGCCAAGGTCTGGGACATCTCCGCCGACGCCGTCGAATGGGTCGATGGCGAGGCGCGACCCGCCGGCAGCAATGCCGGTGAGTTCGAGCCCTTGTCGCTGGCCCAGATCGCCGGCATGTCGGGCAAGACCGGCGGGCCGATCAATGGTCACGCCTCGATCAACGCGCGTGGCGTGGGCCCCGGTTTTGGCACCCATACCTGCGATGTCGAGGTCGATCGAGAGACCGGCCGGGTCACCATTTTGCGCTATACCGCCGTCCAAGACGTCGGCCGCGCGATTCATCCGGGCTACGTCGAGGGCCAGCTCCAGGGCGGGGTTGCCCAAGGCATCGGCTGGGCGCTCAACGAGGAATACATCTACAACGATGAAGGACTGTTGGAGAACGCCGGTTTCCTCGATTACCGCATCCCGGTGGCGTCCGATTTGCCGATGATCGACACGGTCCTTGTCGAGGTGCCCAATCCGCGCCATCCCTTTGGCGTGCGTGGGGTCGGCGAAGTGCCGATTATTCCGCCGATGGCGGCGGTCGCCAACGCGATCGCCCAAGCCACCGGCAAGCGCTTGACCGAGCTGCCGATGTCGCCGCCGAAAGTCCTCGCCGCGCTCGCCAACGGCGCCGCCAACGAGGGCGCCTGACGGCAATGCCAAGGGTCGTCCTGACCAGCGGAATTAGCGCCCAATACACGTCAGGACAGACCGAAATCGAAGTCGAGGGCGCGAACGTTCGCGAAATCGTTCGCGCCCTCGAACTTCGCTATCCCGGCCTCGGCACCATGATCGAGGATCAGATGGCAATCGCCATCGACGGCGAAATCTTCCAAGACCCCTATCTCGAACCAATCGGCCCCGAAAGCGAAGTGTTCGTCCTTCCCAAACTCGGCGGCGGCGCTATCCGCACTGCGCGGTGAGTCCGCCGTCGACTACGATTTCGGTGGCGGTGACGTATCTGGCCTCGTCGGAAGCGAGATAAAGCGCGGCATAGGCGACGTCCCACGCATCGCCCATGTGACCCATCGGGCTCAAGGCGTGGCGCCGGGCGAGCACCGCCTCGGCTTTCTCGGGATACTCCTTGTCGATCAGCCGATGACGCACCAGCGGCGTGTCCATCAGTCCCGGAACGACGCAATTGCAGCGTATGCCCTTAGGCGCATATTCGACTCCCAGCGCCCGGCTGAACTGAACCAGGCCGGCCTTGGCCGCCTGGTACGACGCCAGCGGCCGGTCGATAAATCGCATTCCCGCGACCGAAGACAGGTTGACGATCGCCCCGCTGCCCTGGGCCTCCATAATCGGTAAACTGGGTATCCACTTCGCTCTTGTATCCCCTACATTTGGTTTCCGAGGCTGCGATGACCGCCGACTAGGCCCTTGTAGGGGACCGGCTCGTGCTGCACCGCCTGCTGGAGCAGTCGGAAGAAAAGCAGGCCACGAGC
>JAKZSU010000234.1:0-15759 GCA_047517485.1 Alphaproteobacteria bacterium | reverse complement strand
CTTATTGCGCCAGCTGGAGCCGTTCTGGTCGCTCAGATGGTCCTCATCGTCTCGGAGGATGGCGAAACCGCCTTCGTCGCGTTATGTTTCGCCGTCGAGTGAAACCCGGTCAATAGCGCCTTTTTCAACGGGCTGCTAAGGGCGCCCCTATTTTTGTGAGCGTGGATCGCCGCCAATGTGATAGGCCTTTTCCGCGTAGGCGAAACTGATGGCCGCAATGGACGATCTGCCGATTGAGATGAATTCGCTGTGGGAGGCCGCAGCGCCGGGCTGGGACGATCAGCGACTGGACGGGGCGGTCGAGGCGAACCTAGCCATCATCGGCGCCGGGATCACCGGCTTGGCGGCGGCGTTGCGGGCGGCGGAGCTTGGCAAGAGCGTCGTCGTGGTCGATGCGGCGCGGCCGGGCTGGGGGGCGTCGGGGCGCAATGGCGGGCAGGTGATTCCGGGGTTGAAGCTCGATCCGGACGAAATTGTCGAAAGGTTCGGCGCCGAACGCGGCGAGCGCCTGACCCAATTCGCCGGCGCCGCGGCCGACCGCGTGTTCGAGTTGGTGGAGAAGTACCAGATCGCGTGCGACGCCCATCGCGGCGGGTGGATCAGGCCGGCGCATAAAACGACACCGGGTTACGCGCGCTGGACGATCATTGCGCGCAATGGCGGGCGCGCGGCGCCGATGTCGAGATGCTCGACCGGGCGGCGTTGGCCGCGGCGCTCGGCAGTTCGTGGTATGTCGGCGGCAGCCTCGACCGCCGCGCCGGGGCGCTGCATCCGCTGAAATATACCCTTGGTCTAGCGCGCGCGGCGCGTGGGCTGGGCGCGCGGATCATTTCCAACACACGCGTAACCGCGATCGAACGACGCGGCGACCGCTTCGTCCTCGCGATCACCACCGGATCGGTCACCGCCGACCGGGTGGTGATGGGCACCAATGGTTATGCCGACCCGGCGCATGGGGCGGTCGCGCGCTCGGTGGTGCCGGTGGCCTCGTTCCAGATCGCCACCGACCCGCTGCCGGCGGATTTACGCGCGACCATCATGCCGGGACACGTCTGTGCTTCGGACACCAAGCGGCTGCTGATCTATTTTCGCCTCGACGCCGAGGGGCGCTTTATGGTCGGCGGCCGGGGCACGATGTTGGGGGTTGGGATCGAGCGCCGGTTCGATCTGTTGCGCGAGCGCGCGGTCCGCCTGTTTCCCGCGCTCGAGACCGTCGCCTGGCCCTATCGCTGGGGCGGGCTGGTGGCAATCACCACCGATCATCTGCCGCACGTCCACGAGCCGACCCCCGGCCTGATGATGGCGCTCGGCTATAACGGTCGTGGGGTGGCGATGGCCAGCCAATTGGGCGGGGCGGTCGCCGAATATGCGCTCGGCGGCGATCCTAGCGCCCTGCCCTTGCCGCCAACGCCGATCCAACCGATCCCGTTCCAGCGCCTGCACGGGGTCGGCTCGGAGCTGATGTTCGCCTGGTACGGCTTGCTCGACCGATTGGGGCTCTGATACTTAGAGCACCTTCTGACCTAATGGGATCGGTTTGATGGGACACATTGGTTTCTCGAGTAGGCGCGGTGCGACGGGCGATGTGGGACATCGTCCGAGCGGCGCAACGCACTCGAAAAGCCAAGGTGTCCCACCGCAGGCCAAGCTCCGGCGGCCCGTGGCGTCGTTGCGCGTCTTGCCCGATGCGCCCACATCGCGCGGCGACGCGCGCCTAGCCACGGGCTGCCGGAGCTTGGTCAAACCGACCCCATTAGGTCGGAAAGTGCTCTAGGCGCAATGACCAACCATCACTTGGCGCAAATCAATATTGGACGCATCGTCACCGACACGCCGGACGATCCGAAGCTGGCCGATTTCATGGCGGCGTTGGATGACATCAACGCGCTGGCCGAGGCGAGTCCGGGGTTTGTTTGGCGGCTGCAGGACGACAGCGGCAATGCCACCGGTATTCATGCCTTCGACGATCCGCGGATGTTGGTGAATATGTCGGTGTGGGAGTCAGTGGAGACGCTTCACGCGTTCGCCTACAAATCGGCGCATACGGCGTTCGTTGGGCGACGGTTGGAATGGTTCGAGGCGCCGTCCGGCGTGATCGTTGCGTTGTGGTGGGTGGCGGCGGGGCATCGCCCGACCCTTGACGAGGCCAAGGCGCGGCTCGATTATCTGGCGCGGCATGGGCCGACCTCGCAGGCGTTCACCTTCAAGCAGCGGTTTCCCGCCCCGCAGGACACAGTAGGAGTCCCTCGTGCTGCTCTCTGACGACCAGACGATGATCCGCGATATGGCGCGGCAGTTCGCGGCGGCCGAACTGGCGCCGGGCGCGGCGGCGCGTGATCGCGAGGCACGATTCCCGGCGGACGAAGTCGCGGCGATGGGGCGGCTTGGGCTGCTCGGGATGTTGGTGCCGAACGAGTTCGACGGCGCGGGCGTGGACCATGTGAGTTATGCCTTGGCGATCGAGGAAATCGCCGCCGGCGACGGCGCGTGCTCGACAATCATGAGCGTGCATAATTCGGTGGCCTGCGTGCCGATCCTCAAGTTCGGCAGCGCCGAGCAGAAAGAGCGCTTTCTCAAGCCGATGGCGCGCGGCGAAAAGCTCGGCGCGTTCTGCCTCACCGAACCGGCGGCCGGCTCCGACGCGGCGGCGCTGCAGACCCGCGCCGTGCTCGACGGCAACCGCTACCGGCTCAACGGCACCAAGCAGTTCATCACCAGTGGGGCGACCGCCGACGTGGCGATCGTCTTCGCGGTGACCGACCCGGATGCGGGCAAGAAGGGGATCACCGCGTTTATCGTGCCGACCGACACGCCGGGCTATGTCGTCGCCAGCACCGAACACAAGATGGGCCAGCGCTGTTCCGACACTTGTCAGATCCAATTCGATAATCTGATGCTGACCCCCGACCATGTGCTCGGCGAGCCCGGCGAAGGGTACAAGATCGCACTGTCGAACCTGGAGGGCGGGCGGATCGGTATCGCGGCCCAAGCGGTGGGCATGGCGCGCGCGGCGTATGAGGCGGCGCTCGCCTACGCCAAGGAGCGCACCAGCTTCGGCAAGCCGATCATCGAACATCAGGCGGTGGGCTTCCGCTTGGCCGACATGGCGACGCGGATCGAAGTCGCGCGCCAGATGATCCTGCACGCAGCCACCTTGCGCGATGCCGGGCTGCCGTGTCTGAAAGAAGCCTCGATGGCCAAACTCAACGCCACCGAGTCGGCGGAAACCGTCTGCCGCGACGCGATCCAGACCTTGGGTGGCTACGGCTATCTCGGCGATTTCCCGGTCGAGCGGATCTATCGCGACGTCCGGGTATGCACCATCTACGAGGGCACCAGCGACATCCAGCGCCTGGTGATCGCCCGCGCGATTAGCGCGGAGGGGCCCTAAACCGGTGGAACGTATGGAGCTTTCGGAGACGGCGTCGCCGATTGCGTTGCGCGCGGATTCTTACTCCGCGAGTCGCGGAATTGATCGTTGATTTTTTGCGCCTCATCGTAGGCATCCGTCATCGACCAAATCCAAACCACCCAGCCGAGCAGCACAAACCAAGTCACGATGAACAGAGCCAACATGCCAAATCCCTTGGCAATCCGCTCATTGTACATTTGCCCGGCGCCACACAGTAGAAGCGACAGCAGCACCGCCAATCCCGGCGATTTCAGGCGGTAAATGTCGACAACCAGGCCTTGTTCGCCGACCGCGGCTTGAGAACCGTGTTGGGCGGTCGAGCCGGCAGGCGGCGGCTTCATGGACGCCTCCCGCGCTTGATTGTCGAATAACGATTCCAGTGTTGGATCGTCCTTTGCCTCCACCGTCTCAGAACTTCCGACCCGGGCGACCAAACTCGTCGTCAGGACGCGCTCTTCCTTGATGAAACCCGCCATTTGGTAGCCGGAATATGGTCCGAAAGTGGTGCCCTCGACGGAAAGCGTCCATTCCATGTCCAAGGGATGCGGCGGTAGTTCGGGCGCTGATTTGCCATCATCGGTCATCTCGTCCCCTCAAAATTCGGGTCGCGTTATTAAATATGTTCTCTTTTTGTACCACAATAATAACAGCTTTGGCTAGTGGTCGAGTCTCGGCACTCAACCTAGTCCGATGGAATCCTAGCCTTCTTGATTTATTAAACCGACATTGGAGCTCCGCCCAACATCACTCGCACCGGACCTTATTCATGGCCCCGATCATCGACTCACATTTTCACTTGTGGCGGCTCGAGCCGTCGGACGCCACCGGGATTCTTTCCGATCCGCGCTTCAAGGACGAGATCACTTGGGGCGATTATGCGGCGGCGCGTGGCGAACTTTCGCTCGCCGGCGCGGTGGCGGTGGAAGTGGTTGGCGGTGACGCGGAGCTAGATCGGTTCGAGGCCGCGGCGGCGGAACATGGTGAACTGAAGGCGATCGTCGCGCATGCGCCGCTCGAGGATGCGGGCGTGGCGGCGGATCTCGATCGGTTGCTGCGGCATCCGCTGGTGCGCGGGGTTCGGCGCAATACCCAGCGCGAGGCCGATCCGTTGTTTTGCGGGCGCGAGGGGTTTATCGCCGGCGCGCGGGCGGTCGGCGAGCGCGGGCTGGTCTGTGACATTTGCGTCAAGGATTTTCACCTCGATGGGGCGATCGCCTTGGCGCGCGGCGCGCCTGAGACCGCCATCGTGGTCAATCATCTTGGCAAGCCGGTGATCGGCGGCGATCTCGGCGTTTGGCGCGAGAAGATGGCGGTGCTCGCCGCGTGTGCCAACGTCCACGTCAAGCTTTCGGTGGTGGTGCACGGCGGGCCGGACGAGCGATGGGACGAGGCGACGGTGGCGCCGGTGGTCGCCGAGGTATTGGCGCGGTTCGGGCCCGAGCGGGTGTTGTGGGCGAGCAATTGGCCGGTGGCGCCGCTGGTCACCGGGTATGGCGATTGGTTCGCCCTCGCCCAGCGGCTGACCGAACATTTGGACACCGGCGCGCGATCTCGAATATTCCATGACAATGCGGCGGCACTGTATCGGATAGAAGCCTAGGCTTGGGCGGCCGGTTCGCATATAGATAAAACACCGAATCCAAATCGAATTCGCGATGACCGTACTACAAACTTCACTCGATACCCGTGCCCCCGGGTTCCTCGACAATGTCGGGCGAACCCAAGGTCTGGTCGACGATCTCAAGACGCGGATCGCCGAGATCATGCTGGGCGGCGGCGAGCGTGCGCGCGAGCGTCATATCGGGCGCGGCAAGTTGTTGCCGCGCGACCGCATCCACCATTTGCTCGATCCCGGCTCGGCGTTCTTGGAGCTGTCGCAGCTGGCGGCATGGGAGATGTATGACGGTGCCGCGCCGTGCTCGGGGGTGATCACCGGCATCGGCCGGATCATGGGCCGCGAATGCGTCGTCGTCGCCAACGACGCGACGGTCAAGGGCGGAACCTATTATCCGATCACCGTGAAAAAGCATCTCCGCGCCCAGGAAGTCGCGCGCCAGAACCGCCTGCCGTGTGTCTATCTGGTCGATTCGGGCGGCGCCAATTTGCCCAACCAGGACGAAGTGTTTCCCGACCGCGAGCATTTCGGCCGCATATTCTATAACCAGGCGACGATGTCGGCGGAAGGCATTCCGCAGATCGCCGTGGTGATGGGGAGTTGCACCGCGGGCGGCGCCTATGTACCGGCGATGTCCGACGAGGCGATTATCGTGCGCAATCAGGGCACGATTTTTCTCGCCGGCCCGCCGCTGGTCAAGGCGGCGACCGGCGAACAGGTCTCAGCGGAGGATCTCGGCGGCGCCGACGTCCATACGCGGACCTCCGGAGTCGCCGATCACTATGCGCTCAACGATCCGCATGCGCTGGCGATCGCGCGCCGCGCGGTGGGCAATCTCAACACCACCAAGGCGATGCCGCTCGATAACACCGAACCGCGCGAACCGCTCTATGACGCCACCGAGCTTTACGGCCTGATCCCCCCCGACCTGCGCCAGCCGATGGAGGTGCGCGAAGTGATCGGGCGCATCGTCGACGCCAGCGAATTCGACGAATTCAAGCATTTGTACGGCCAGACCTTGGTCACTGGATTTGCGAGAATATTTGGATATCCAGTTGGTATACTTGCCAATAATGGGATTTTGTTCTCGGAGTCGGCGGTCAAAGGCGCGCATTTCATCGAGCTTTGTTGCCAGCGCAAAATCCCGCTGATTTTCCTCCAGAATATCGCCGGCTTCATGGTCGGGCAGAAGTACGAGGCGGGCGGCATCGCCAAGGACGGCGCCAAGTTGGTCACCGCGGTGGCGTGCGCCCAGGTGCCGAAATTGACGGTGATCATCGGCGGCAGCTTCGGCGCCGGCAATTACGGCATGTGCGGCCGCGCCTACAGTCCGCGGTTCCTGTGGATGTGGCCCAATGCGCGGATCTCGGTAATGGGCGGCGAACAGGCGGCGACGGTGCTCGCCACGGTGCGGCGCGACGGCATGGAGAAGCGCGGCGAGGACTGGAGCGCCGATGACGAGGCGGCGTTCAAGGAACCGATCCTCGAACAATACGAGCATCAAGGGCATCCCTATTATGCCAGCGCGCGGCTGTGGGACGACGGCGTGATCGACCCGGTCGATACCCGCATGGTGTTGGGGCTCGGGCTCTCGGCGGCGCTTAACGCGCCGATTCCGGAGCCCCGCATCGGCGTGTTCCGGATGTAATTTCAAGGCTGGTTGATAATGGACGAACCGAGGTTGATCGTGACCGAGACGGCGCCGGGGGTAACCCGGGTGACGTTGAATCGGCCGGACGTGCATAACGCGTTCGACGATGTATTGATCGCCGAGCTGGAGATCGAATTCAGACGCCTCGACGAGGACCGCGCGGTGCGGGTGGTGGTGCTGGCGGCCAACGGCAAGAGCTTCTCGGCCGGTGCCGACCTCAACTGGATGAAACGCATGGCGGGGTACGAACGCTCGGAAAACGTCGCCGACGCGGTCCGCCTGGGCGTGTTGATGAACCGCATCGCGACCTTGTCGAAGCCGGTCGTCGGCCTGATCCAGGGCGCGGCGTTCGGCGGCGGTGTCGGTCTGGTCGCGTGCTGCGATATCGCCCTGGCGAGCGAGCGCGCGAGTTTTTGCCTGTCGGAAGTCAAACTGGGCCTGATACCGGCGGTGATCAGCCCGTACGTGGTCGAGGCGATCGGCGCGCGCCAGGCGCGGCGCTATTTCGTCACCGCGGAGCGATTTGGCGCCAAGGAGGCGCGGCGTCTCGGTCTGGTCCACGAAGTGGTGCCGGAAGACGAGCTCGAAGCGGCCGGCGCGACGATGGTGGAGACCCTGCTGCCCAATGGGCCGCGCGCGATGGCCTCGGCCAAGGATCTGATCGACGCGGTGGCGCACCGGCCGATCAATCGCGCGCTGATGGAGGATACCGCGCGGCGCATCGCCGACGCCCGGGCCAGCACCGAGGGCCGCGAGGGGGTCACCGCGTTTCTCGAAAAACGCCGTCCCGACTGGGCCGGGAAATAGCTCGCGCGTGTTCGATCGCATCCTGATCGCCAATCGCGGGGAAATCGCCTGTCGGGTGATCGACACCGCGCGGCGCATGGGCGTGCGCACGGTGGCGGTATTCTCCGAGGCCGACGCCGACGCGCGCCACGTCCGCCTCGCCGACGAGGCCTATCCGATCGGCCCGGCGCCGGCGGCGGAAAGCTACCTGCGCGCCGACGTGATTATCGACGTGGCGCGCCACGCGGGCGCCGAGGCGGTGCATCCGGGCTATGGGTTTCTGTCGGAAAACGCGCAGTTCGCCGAGGCCTGCGACACCGCCGGATTGACCTTCATCGGCCCGTCGCCCGATGCCATTCGCGCGATGGGCGCGAAGGACCGGGCCAAGGCGATCATGGAGGAGGCCGGAGTCCCGGTGGTGCCCGGTTATCATGGCGAAGTTCTCGATCTCAAGGTGCTGACCGCCGAAGCGCGCCTGGTCGGCTATCCGGTCCTGGTCAAGGCGGTCGCCGGCGGCGGCGGGCGCGGCATGCGGGTGGTGCCGCGCGAGCTCGAGCTGTCGGAAGCCATCGCCTCGGCGCGGCGCGAGGCGAAGTCCGCGTTCGGCGACGACCGCGTGCTGATCGAGAAAATGATCGCCCATCCGCGCCACATCGAAATGCAGGTCTTCGCCGACACCCACGGCAACGCGGTGCACATGTTCGAGCGCGACTGCTCGATCCAACGGCGCCACCAGAAAGTGCTCGAAGAAGCGCCGTCGCGGCTGATTTCGTCGGATCTGCGCGCCGAGCTGGGCGCCTGCGCGCTGGCGGCGGCGGAAGCGATCGATTACGTCGGCGCCGGCACGGTGGAATTTATCGTCGACCGCTCGGGCAATTATTATTTCATGGAAATGAACACCCGGCTGCAAGTCGAGCATCCGGTCACCGAGATGATCACCGGTCTCGATCTGGTGGAGTGGCAGTTGCGGGTCGCCGCCGGCGAGCCGCTGCCGCTGGCCCAGGACCAGATCTCGTTAACCGGCCACGCCATCGAGGCGCGGCTTTACGCCGAGGATCCGGAGCGTAATTTCATGCCGTCGACCGGCCGGCTGGTGCATTACCGGGTTCCCGCAAAGCCGGGACAAGAGCGCGCGGGCACAAAGGTGTCGGTGCGGGTCGACAGCGGAGTCGGCGAAGGCGACGAGGTGAGCCCCTATTACGACCCGATGCTGGCCAAGATCGTGGTCTGGGACCACGACCGCGCGGGCGCCTTGAAACAGCTCGGCCGGGCGCTTTCGGAAACCGAAATTGTTGGCCCGGCAACCAATGTCGGCCTACTGAGCATGATCGCCGCGCACCCGTCCTTCGAAGGCAATGATTACGACACCGGGTTCATTGAGCACCACTGGGACGAGCTGATCCCGCAATCCACCCCGGCACCGGCGATCGTGCTCGCGTTGGCTGCGCTGTATCTGCTGCTCGACCGCCGGCGCCAGGCCAAGACCGGGGCGCTCGGTGGGTCGGATCCGCATTCGCCGTGGGCGAACCTCGACGGCTGGCGGCTCAATGACGAGGCGCATGAAACCCTCACCTTGATCGACGCCGGTGTCCCGGTGCCGGTGGAGGTTCGAAACGGCCGCGACGGACTCACGTTCACCGTGCCCGACGGCGAGCTCGCCGCGTCGGGCGCGATCGATGCGGACGGGCGCTTGCGCGCGGTGATCGGCGGCATCGCGATCAGCGCCCGGGTGGTCTATCGCGAGGATGATCAAGGCGGTGTCCTCGACATTATTACCGCCGACGCGCGACGCCAGCTGCAGGTCGAGAACGCGCTCGCGGTGGTCGGGCTGGAAGACACCGAAGGCGGCCGCCTGACCGCGCCGATGCCGGGACGGATCACCCAGGTCCTCGCCGAGGACGGCGCCGAGGTGGCGCGGGGAACGGCACTGCTGGTGCTCGAGGCGATGAAAATGGAGCACACCATCGCCGCGCCCGCCGACGGCAAGGTCGAGCGGATGAAATTCGCGGTCGGCGATTGGGTGGGCGAAGGCGAAACCCTGCTCGATTTCGCGGTTACCGAATAGCGCGAAGGAACAAGGATCATGGGACCCTTGCCAAAAAAAGTGTCTCTGTTCGAGGTCGGCGCGCGTGACGGCCTGCAGAACGAGGCGGGGACGATCACCACCGCGGTCAAAATCGGTCTGATCGACCGGCTGAGCGCGAGCGGCCTCAAGGCGATCGAGGCGACCAGCTTCGTGTCGCCCAAGTGGGTGCCGCAAATGGCCGACAATGCGGACGTGATGGCCGGTATTGCGCGCGGCGACGGGATCAGCTATCCGGTCTTGACCCCCAACATGCGAGGCTTCGATGACGCGCTCGCGGCCGGCGCGGATACGGTGTGCCTGTTCTCGGCGGCGTCGGAGACGTTCTCGCGAAAGAACACCAATTGCAGCATCGCCGAAAGCCTCGACCGCGCGGCGCCGATCGCCGAGGCGGCGCACAAGCACGGCATCCGCGCGCGCGGCTATGTGAGCTGCGTCCTCGGCTGCCCCTATGACGGCGAGATCGACCCCGCCATGGTCGCCGAGGTCGCGGCGGCGCTCGATGCCATGGGATGCTATGAAATTTCGCTCGGCGACTCGGTGGGCTTCGGCACCCCGGTCAAGGCGCGCGCGCTGATCGACGCGGTCGCGGCACGGGTGCCGGTCGCTCGTTTGGCGGCGCATTTTCATGACACGTACGGCCAAGCGCTGGCTAATCTGCTGGCGGTCCTCGAGATGGGCGTCGCGATCGTCGACAGCTCGGTCGGCGGCCTGGGCGGCTGTCCCTACGCCAAGGGCGCGAAAGGCAATGTCGCGACCGAGGACGTGCTCTACATGCTCGACGGCATGGGCATCGAGACCGGCGTCGATCTCGACGCGCTGGTCGATATCTCCTGGTGGATATTCGGCGAGCTCGGGCGGCGGCCGAACAGCCGCGTCGCCCAGGCGCTCGGCGCCAAACGACACGCGGCATAAGTTACTTTGCGCGCGCCGCCCCTGGTGCTGGCGATCCAGCTCGGCGGCATCCAAGCGATCGACATGGTGCGCTGCACCTTGAGCCTGGTGGCGATCACCGCGCTGGTGCTGCTGCCGCTCAGCTATGCATGGTGGCGCGTACTCGATATGGTGCCGTGACAATTCCGCTGGGAGGGCGACCGTGAAATTCTACAATCTGAAACCCGGGATGAACCCGCGCCGGGCGCGCATCTTCATGGCCGAAAAAGGCATCGAGGTGCCGATCGTCGAGGTCGACATGATGAAGGGCGAGAACCGGGCGCCGGCGTACCTCGCGATCAACTCGCTCGGCACCATGCCGTCGCTCGAGCTCGACGACGGCACGGTGATCACCGAGTCGATCGCGATCTGTCGCTATTTCGAGGAGATCCACCCCGAACCGCCGCTGTTCGGCCGCGACACGGTGGAGCGCGCCAAGGTCGAAATGTGGAACCGGCGGATGGAGGAGCTCGAGCTGCTCAACCCGATCGGCACCGCGTTCATGAATCTCGACCCGTTCTGGAAGGATCGCATGCCACAGGTCGGCGAATATGGCGAAGTCTGCCGCGCCAAGGGCCTGAAACGCATGGCCTGGCTCGACACCCACCTCGCGGGCCGGGATTACGTCGCCACCGGCGACTACACGGTGGCCGACATCACCGCGCAATGCGCCATTCTGCTCGGCCAGCATACCGGCACGCCGATCCCCGACGGGCTGGATAATCTGACCCGCTGGTGGAAGTCGGTAAGCGCGCGGCCGTCGGCGCGGGCATGAGTGACACCGAGTTGTTTTTCACGCCGGCGACCGAGCTCGCCGGCCTGATTGCGAATAATGCGGTCTCGCCGGTCGAGGTGATGACCGCAGTGCTCGAGCGGATCGACGCGGTGGAGCCGGCGGTCAATGCCTTCGCGACGCGCACGTCGGAGACGGCGATGGCGCAGGCGCGCGCGGCGGAAGCGGCGGTGGCGCGCGGTGACGATCTGGGACCGCTGCACGGGGTGCCGATGACGGTCAAGGATCTGATCGTCACCGAAGGCGTGGCCACCGAGCGCGGCTCGTTCAGCCATCAGGGGACGGTCCCCGACCGCGATGCGCCGGCGGTCACGCGGCTTAAGCGAGCGGGCGCGATTTCGCTCGGCAAGACGACGACGTCGGAATTCGGCTGGAAGGGCGTGAGCCACAGCCCGCTGACCGGGATTACCTCGAACCCGTGGCAGCCGGGTTTCAATGCCGGCGCGTCGTCGGCGGGCGCCGGCGCCGGGGCGGCTGCCGGGTACGGGCCGTTGCACATCGGTTCCGACGGCGCCGGCTCGATCCGCATGCCGGCGCATTTTTGCGGCATATTCGGATTGAAGCCGACATTCGGCCGGATCCCCAACTGGCCGGTGCCCAACAACGACCAGTCCTCGCACCTCGGGCCGATGACGCGCACGGTGGCGGACGCGGCGCTGATGCTGCGGGTGATGGCCGGCCCGCATCCCTGGGACCACCAATGCACCGACAGCGCGGTGCCGGATTACGGCGCCAATCTGGCCGCCGGGGTGAAGGGTCTCAAGGTCGCCTACAGTCCCGATCTCGGGCACGCCCGGGTCGACGCCGATGTCGCGGCGCTGGTCGCCGCCGCGGTGAAGAATTTTGCCAACCTGGGCTGCACGGTCGAGGAAGTGACCCCACCGTTCGGGCCGGACGGGCCGGATATCGTGCGCTTTATGTGGGCGGCGCATATGGGGGTCTATGCCAACTTGCTCGACAAGTGGGAAGACCAGATGGATCCCGGGTTGGTGGCGTGCATTCGCGCCGGCTTCGGCCACCCGATGGAAACCTACACCGCGATGCGCGGGCGCAAATTGGCCTATGTCGAGCAAGTGATAAAATTCTTCGACGAGTGGGATCTGTTGCTCACCCCGGCGGTCTCGGTCGCCGCCTTCCCCGCCGATCGCTTGCTGCCCGAGGATTGGCCCGATCACGAGTGGGACTGGGTGTCATGGGCGGAATTTTCCTACCCGTTCAATTTCAGCGGCAGCCCGGCGGCGTCGATCCCGTGCGGCTTCACCGACCAGGGACTGCCCGTGGGCTTGCAGATCGTCGGCCCGCGCCTCGAAGACGAGCGCGTCCTGCAAGCCGCCGCGGCCTACGAATCCACCCACCCCTGGGCCGCGGCGCGGCCGCCGGTTTGAAGAGGAGTCTGAGCTATGCGTGGAATTGTTTTTCTTGGTGAGCGCGAACTGGAAATTCAAAATTTCCCGGACCCCACGCCTGGGGCCGGCGAGGCGGTGTTGGAGATCAGGGCATCGGGCATGTGCGGCAGCGACCTCAAATTCTATCGCGCGTCGAAAGACGGCGGCACCGCGGCGCTGGGGCTTGGCGGCGGTGACGCCGGCCCGGTGATCGCCGGCCACGAGCCGTGCGGCGTGGTGGTGGCGCTCGGGCCCGAGACTGGTGAATATGGGGTGAGCGTCGGCGACCGGGTGATGGTGCATCACTATCACGGCTGCGGCCATTGCGAGCATTGCGACGTCGGCTGGTCGCAGCTCTGCCAGCACGGCATCACCGTCTATGGCGTCACCGGCCACGGCGGCCACGCGGATTACCTCAAGGTGCCGGCGAGCACCCTGGTGGCGCTGCCCGAGGCGCTGTCGTTCGAGACCGGCGCGGCGATCTCTTGCGGCACCGGTACCGCGTTCGGCGCGCTGCAAAGAATGAACCTGTCGGGCCGCGACACCCTGGCGATCTTCGGCCAGGGCCCGGTCGGGCTGAGCGCCACTCAGCTGGCGACGACGATGGGCGCGCGGGTGATCGCCCTCGATATCGCGCCCGAGCGTCGCGCGCTGGCCACCGAGTTCGGCGCCGAAACGGTGATCGACCCGGCCGCCGACGACGCGCCCGCGGCGTTGAAAGATTTAACCCACGGCAAGGGCGTCGACCTCGCGCTCGATTGCTCGGGCGTCGCCGCCGGACGCCTCGCGGCGATCCAGGGCACCCGCGTGTGGGGCACGGTGTGCTTCGTCGGCGAAGGCGACAATGTCACCATCGACGTCAGCCGCGACATGCTGCGCAAACAACTCACCATCGTCGCCTCATGGACCTTCAGCCGGAGCGGCCAAGCGGAATGCGCAAGGTTTGTGGCGGACCGAGGCGTGGCCGTCGATGATCTGTTTACCCAGCGCTACGCGCTGGATCAGGCGGTGGAGGCGTACACGCTATTCGACACCCAGACGACGGGCAAAGGTGTGTTCCTGGCCCACTAGCGTGGGGGGCGTTAGTTAGCGGGTGGAGACTATTGCACTGGCTTTGGCTCGTCAGGAAGTACGAGGCCGGCTTTGCTCAGGCCTTCCGCCGAACGTTCCATAAGGTCTGGCGGATTGTTCCAGTTTTTCCAGAACGAACGCGCGAAACTCGGATAGCCGGGTGCGAGTTCCAGCAATCGATCGACCGCGGCCTTGGCATCATCGATTCGACCTAAGTGCCCGTAAATGATCGCCAAGTTTTGGTGTGTCCCAAAGAAATCTGGCATGATCGCTTGAACACGCTGCGCCGAATAGAGCGCCGATTGGTAGTCGCCTTGCGTGATTTGAAACAATGTGACGGGCGAAACGTACCAACCGGGATGATTAGGGTTGAGTTCGATAGCGCGTTCCAACAATTTCAAACCCGGTTCCCAGCGCCCGGAGACAGACAGATGCAAGCCTAGCGAAGCCAAAACCTGGGCATTGTTCGGATTGAGCGCCAGGACTTGATCCACGCGAGATTCGAAACTCGCGAGATCGTGCTGAAAAAAATAAGTGCGTGCCAGCGCCAGTTGAGCGTTTTGATTCATTGGGTCCGCCGCTACCGCTTCCGATGCAAAACGAGCCGCTATTTCCAACGATTCGGGAAGAAAGTTAAATCCGGCGGAATAGGCTTCCTGTTCAATGAATGCGCGGAATGCAAGAGCTTCGGCGTACCCTGGCTCCGCTTCAACAGTAATTTCGAGACACGTGCGGGCAAAGAGATGCGTTTCGATAGTTAGATCCCGATAAAACTCGTACGCGCGCAAGACACATTCGTAAGCCGACAGACTCTCCGGCGCCTTGTTGCGACTGCGGGCGAGGTCGGTGCGCCGGATGGCACCTGTCATACCGGCGATCGCGCCGACCACGCGTTGGGTTATGTCGTCTTGGATCTCGAACAAATTGGTCGGCGAAAGCGAGCGCTCGTAGGAGTCGGCCCAGACGTGGGAGCCGTCGTCCGCTCGCAACAGTTGCCCGGTGACTCTGAGCAGGTCGCCAGCGCGTCGTACGCTGCCTTCGAGAACATAGTTGGCGCCGAGGTCGGCGCCGATTTCGCGCACGTCGACCGATTGACCCTTGTAGCGAAAAGTCGAGTTGCGCGCGATCACCGCGAGATCGGGAAACCGGGTGAGCCGGGTGAGAATATCCTCGGCGATGCCGTCGGCGAAATATTCTTGTTCTGGATCGCCCGACATGTTGGTGAACGGGAGGACGGCAATGACCGGGCGGGAGGGGGCTTCGGGTTCGTCGAATAGGCCGGCCTTTTTCAGGTCGTCCATCATCGCCGAAACCAACGCCTCGTCCTTGAACCATTTCTCCAGATCCGCACGGGCCACATCGGCGTAGCCCGGATAGAGCGCAACAATCTCCGCCACCGACTCTCTAGCCTCGTCGACCCGGCCAAGCTGCGCGTAGATCGTCGCCAGATAGACGTGGTGCCAATACACGCCGGGTTGGTTGCGCCGCTTCGCCGAAAGCAGCGCCGCCTCGAAATTGCCATCGCGATAGTGACGAGACGCGTAAATGGCATGATACCAGCTCGGGTGATTGGGATTGAGGTACACGGCCTTGTCCATCAAGGCGATTCCGCGCTCCCAGTCGCCTCCGGTCGCGATCAATAATCCCAAATAGGCGAGCGTGAGCGAGTTGTTGGGGTTGAGCGACAGTCCTCGCTCCGCGGCGGCGTGGAACTGCTCCAGGTCGGTCGCGAAATAGTGCGCGCTGGCAAGCGACGTATAACCGGTCTGGCTGGTCGGGTCAGCCTTGATAGCATTCTGGGAAGCTGCAATGGCTCTCGCCAGGGGATCATCCGCTTCGGGGCGAACATTGAAAGCGAATTTGTACTCGTCCTGATACATATGGGAAAGCTGAGAACGGCGGTGACAAATTAGTCCACGGAAGCGGCGGGATTTCCCAGCCGCGGGCGGAGTAAAACTCTGCCACCTGTAGCCTTCGATCTTTTTTGAGATGGAAGGCGGGAGGATGTACACCGTGGAGCTATATCTGCG
>JAKZSU010000233.1:0-9512 GCA_047517485.1 Alphaproteobacteria bacterium | reverse complement strand
AACTCTACAATGCCCAGTGGATCGTCGAAAAGAACGGCTACCTGAGCCCCGCTCAAGCTCGTCAGGCGTGGCACGCCGCGATCTCAATCAGGCCCGCCGCGTGAGACAAACTTGTGTCCAAGGAACCGGGTGCGCTACAATTACCAAAAATTGGGAGCATGTGAAGAACGATCAATGCAATGGGTACGAAAGCCGAAAAAGAATGAAATCGTTGAAACCGGATGGCGCGCGATCGATTTGGAAGTGGATGATTTAGAAACCTCATATCCAAAAGTTGAATTCGGTACTACGACCTACCTTCCGGATCCTCCAGATTTGAGACGACTGTGTTACTGGCGAAATAGTTACTGGAGGCGGAAATCATCTTGATCCCATCCAATGTCTCCTCTGGATAACGACCGGACTAAATCGAACGGATATTTTGACGCCCGCCTACCCCCCGCCACTCACCGTCTCAAGCGCTATCACGGGGCGACTGAGCTACCTTTTGCCAGCGATTATCGGCACATCGGCCGAGCGCCGCAACGCACACGATATGCCAAGGTATCCCTTCGCAGCCTGCGTTCACGCGATATAACCAAACCCATTGAACCCCGATAGCCGCTAAACCGCCTTGGCGTCGATCAGCAGCGCTTCTTGCTCGCCGTGATTGACCCAGGCGTGGTTGGTGCCGCGCTGGACCACCACGTCGAACGGCTCGAGATCGACCTCGTCGTCGTCGAGTAGCATGGTGACGTTTCCCGACAGCAAGATGATGTAGTCGACGGTGCGGGTCTTGTGCATCGCCGGATGGCGGGTGGTGTCGACCAGCGCGTCCGCCGCGTCCATGGCGGCGAAGCGCTCGGCGACCAGTTCGCGGCGCTCGTCCGGGTCCATGGCGGCGGCGGCGCTCTCGGGGGCGACGCGGAAATAGCGGAACCGCACGCTGCCGTCGGGCGGGCCAAGGGTGACCGGGCGGCCGGTGGTGTCGTGCTCGCCGCGATTGTCGGCGGGCACCGTGTCGGTGATCCACAGCTCGGATAAATTGTTCAGCCCGTGCGCGCCGTCGTCGTTGATCTTGATCACCGAGCGGCCGGCGGCGTTATGGCCGGTGATAATGCGTTTCGGCATGACGGCGCCGCCTAAACGTCGCCTGGCGAGATCGTCGAGCCGCCGTCGATCACCATCATCTGGCCGGTCATGAAGCTCGCTGCTTTCGAGGCGAGGAACACCGCGGCGCCGGCGATTTCCTCGACCTCGCCAATCCGCTTGAGCGGATAATTTTTGATCGCGCGGGCGTAGATCTCGGGATTTTCCCACAGCGCGCGGGCGAGATCGGTGCGGATGATCGCCGGGTTGATGCAATTGGCGCGGACGTTGCTGCCGCCCCATTCGACCGCGAGATTGCGGATCAGCGCGACGACCGCCGCCTTCGACAAGCCGTAGGTGCCCAGCGTCGCGCTGCCGATCAGTGCCGCGACCGACGAGATCACGATGACACTGCCGCCGTCGCGCGACGCCATCTGCGGAATCACCATGTTGCACAGCCAAACATTGCTCCGCACATTGGAATTCATCGTCTTGTCGTAGGCGTCGTCGGGCACGTCCTTGAGCGGGCCGTAATAGGGATTGACCGCGGCGTTGCACACCAGGGTATCGATCTGCCCCCACTTTTCCAATGTCCGGTCGACCAGGGCTTGGAGTTGATCCTTGTGGCCGATGTTGCACGCCACCGCGATCGCCTCGCCGCCGTGTTCGGTGATGTGGTCGACGACTTCCTGGCACTTGTCGAGCTTGCGGCTCGAGACCACCACCTTGGCACCGGCGCTGGCCATCGCCTCGGCGGTCGCGCGGCCGATCCCGCGACTGGCGCCGGTAACCACCGCCACCGTACCGGATAAGTCGAACAGTTGTTTGGAATCGATCATTTTTCGTGAGCTCCCTAAGTTCTTATTAAGCGGTCCGGCCGTCGCCGGCGAAGCGGTCGAGGTGGTGGTCGACGTTGCCGAACAGCGCGTCGATCATCGTCAAGCGCTTGAAATAATGGCCGACCTTGAGCTCGTCGGTCATGCCCATGCCGCCGTGCATCTGCACCGCGTCCTGGGAGACTTGGCGCCCCGCCTTGCCGACATGCACCTTGGCCGCGGAGACCGCGCGGGCGCGGGTCGCCGCCGGCCGGTCGAGGCTCAGGGTCGCCATCATGGTCAGCGAGCGCGCTTCCTCGCAGGCGATCATCATATCGACCGAGCGATGCTGCAGCACCTGGAAATTACCGATCGGCACGCCGAATTGTTTGCGGGTTTTGAGGTATTCCAAGGTGGTCTCGCGCAGCACGTCCATCGCGCCCACCGCTTCGGCGCAGACCGCGGCGGTGGCGCGGTCGATGACCGCCTCGATGACGGCGAGCGTCGTGCCGGCCTCGCCCAACAGCGCGTCGGCGCCGAGCTGGACTCCCTTGAGCGCGACCTCGGCGGCGCGCAGGCCGTCGACGGTCCGATACGGGCGCAACGTGATGCCATCGGCGTTCGCCGGGACGACGAACAGCGAAATGCCGTCAGCCTCGGTCAGCGTGCCGGCGGTGCGCGCCGAGACCACGATTTGATCGGCGGCGGCGGCGTTGAACACCACCGCCTTGGCGCCGTCGAGGCGATAGCCGTCCCCGGCCGCCTCGGCGCGGGTCTCGACGTGGGACAGGGTGAAGCGCGAGGCGGGCTCGACATGGGCGAAGGCGAGCTGGGTTTCACCGGCGATCACGCCGCCGAGCAGGGCTGCGCGTTGCGCTTGGTTACCGGCGCGGGCGATCGCCTGGCCGGCGAGCAGGACGCACGGCAGATACGGCTCGAGGACAAGGCCGCGACCAAATTGTTCCATCATGATCATCAGATCGACCGCGTCGCCGCCAAGCCCGCCGTCGGCCTCGGCAAACGGCAGCGCCAGCCACCCCAGTTCGGCGAAGGTCGCCCAATGGGCGCGGCTGAACCCGTCGACGCTGTCGACCAGCGCGCGCCGCTGGTCGAATTCATATTCGTTACGGACGAAACGGACGACGCTGTCTTCGAGCAGTCGCTGATCGTCGGAAATACTCAAGTCCACGGGTCTCTCCCAAAAACACCTATCCGACAGGGCCGGACCTCGTCGTCACCCTCGCGGGGCGGACATATTTGTAAGCTGGATCTACAGGCCGAGAACCATCTTGGCGATGATTCCCTTTTGGATTTCGTTCGATCCGCCGTAGATCGAGGCCTTGCGCCAATTGAAGTAGCGCGGCGCAATCGGCGCGGCGTATTCGGGCCCGATCGGCGCTTCGTTCCAGCCATCCTTGAGCGCGTCGGGCACGTAGGGATTGGCGTAATGGCCGATCGCCTCGAGGGCGAGTTCGGTGGTGCGCTGCTGCACCTCGGTGCCGCGGATCTTGAGCAGATTGGCTTCCGGCCCGGGCGGTTTCCCCGCCGCCGCCTTACTCAGCGCGCGCAATTCGGTGAACTCGATCGCCATCAAGTCGATCTCGAGCTCGGAAATCTTGTCGCGGAAGCGTTTGTCCTCGGCCAGCGGCGCGCCATTGGCCTGTTCGGCGGCGGCGATCGCCTTGAGCTTGGCGATCTGATTTTTCCAAAGCCCGACATCGGCGATGCCCGCGCGCTCGTGGCTGAGCAGGAACTTGGCGTAGGTCCAGCCCTTGTTCTCCTCGCCGACCAGATTCTCGACCGGCACCCGGACGTCCTCGAGGAACACGTCGTTCACTTCGTGGCCGCCATCGATGGTGATGATCGGCCGCACCGAGACCCCTGGATCCTTCATGTCGATCAACAGGAACGAAATGCCTTCCTGCGGCTTGCCCTCGGTGCTGGTGCGCACCAGACAGAAAATCCAGTTGGCCCAGTGCGCGGCGGTGGTCCAGGTCTTCTGGCCGTTGACCACGTAGTGATCGCCGTCGCGCACCGCGCGGGTGCGGAGACTGGCCAGATCGGAACCCGCGCCGGGCTCGGAGTAGCCCTGACACCACCAATCCTCGTTGGACAGGATGCGCGGCAGATAGTGCGCTTTCTGGGCCTCGGTGCCGAAGGTGTAGATCACCGGCGCGACCATGCTGACGCCGAACGGCATGACCCGCGGCGCCGACGCGGCGGCGAGCTCTTCGTCGAACATGTAGCGCTCGACCGGGGTCCAGCCGGTACCGCCGTACTCCACCGGCCAGCCCGGCGCGACCCATCCCTTGGCGTGGAGGATCTTGTGCCAGCGATCGAAATCCTCGCGCCGCATCTCGATCCCCTTGGCGATGCGCTCGCTGATCTCGCTCGTCAGGCTCTCGGCGACGAAAGCCCGCACTTCTTCCCGAAACGCCTTTTCGGCGTCGCTAAAGTCTATGTCCATGCCGGCCTGCCTAGAAAGGTGAATGAAGATCGGGCGGCATTATACGGCCAAATCGGGGTAGGAAAACCCGCTGATGGGGTTAGTTGGTGTATCCGTGCTTGATGACGTAGCGGCCGTCGCGCAGGCCGTCGAACATATCTGTGGTGTCCGGGTGCGCCACCGGATCGCCGGTATCGTCGATCAACAGGTTCTGCTCCGAGACGTAGGCGACGTAGCTGGTCTCTTCGTTTTCCGCGAGCAGGTGGTAGAACGGCTGATCCTTGCGCGGGCGCACGTCGAGGGGAATGGAATCGTACCATTCCTCGGAATTGGCGAATTCCGGATCGACGTCGAATATGACGCCGCGAAACGGGTAAATCCGGTGTTTAACAATGTCACCGATTTGAAATTTCGCTTGTCGAACTTGCATAATATTCCGTCGCCGTCCTAGTCGGCCGCGCCAAGGTTATCGCGCCAAACTATGCCATTTTGGCGGCATTGGCCAGCATGCGACCGCTTTTACGTTGCGCTACGCTTCTGCCCCGGCACCCACTTGCTGACCGGGCGGCCCTTGTGAAAGCGCGGGATCGTCGCCCGTTTGTCATTGCCGCTCGCGGTCACCGTTTGCGGCCGGGTGCCGCCGCCGCCGTAAAACTCGGCCATCGAGTCAATGGTGATTTCGCCCGGCGGATCGAGCCGCATCGCCGCCTTGACCGGCGCGCCGGAGAGCACGGTCTGGTCGAGACGGTCGCTGGGCAGCGCCCCGAAGGCCTGCCAAATGCCCTCGAGAAAGTCGCTCACCGCCTTGCTAAGCTCGGACACCTCGATCATCGATGATTCCAAATCGCGAATGCGCGCGATATTGGGCTCGATCGGGCCGGCGCGGCTGGCGATAAAGAACGACGGCATCAAGCGGCCGCCGTGGGTCGAGCCGGCGAAATAGGCCTGGGCGAGGTACAAGAGCCGCTGCAGGCGAAGCGGCGTGATATCGGTGCGCTCGGCGCGCGCCCGGGCGACCAGCCAGATCGCGACATCGAAGCTCGAGTCGACGGCGGAGGTCACGGACGACACTCTGACATGCTTGCCCTCATTTCTCTGCGAGTCCTGGCCACACGAGTGTGGCGCGGCATCGTCCGGCACACTATCCTTGCCGGGTAAAAAAAGGGTGACCTGGGAAAAAATAATGGATTTCGATCTCAATGCGGAAATCGTCCTGCCCGACGACGGCGCCGCCGGCTCGCTGATCGGCCGCTGCTGGGTGCCCGACGCCAATGGCATCGGCGGCCCCTCGGTGGTGGTGGTCGCCGAGACCGGGGTCTATGACATCAGCGCCGCGTTTCCCACCTGCGCCGATCTGATGAACGCGGCGGATCCGCATTTCGCCAGCGCCAACACCACCGAGGTCATTCGCATCGGCGGTACCGAGGAAATTCTCGCCAATTCGGTGTTTTCCACCCGCGACGAGACCAAACCGTGGTTCCTCGCGCCGATCGATCTGCAGGCGGTCAAGGCCGCCGGCGTCACCTTTCTCGACAGTCTGATGGAGCGGGTGATCGAGGAACTGGCGCAGGGCGATCCCGACCGCGCCGAAGAGGTGCGCGGCACTATCGCCAAGGAGATTGGCACTTCGTTGAGCGGCATCAAGCCGGGCTCGGACGACGCGATGAAGCTCAAGGCCTCGCTGCAGAAGCGCGATCTGTGGTCGCCCTATCTCGAGGTCGGCATCGGGCCGGACGCGGAAATTTTCACCAAGGCGCAACCGATGTCGGCGGTCGGCCTCGGCGCGCAGATCGGTATTCCGGCGTTCTCGACCTGGAATAATCCCGAGCCCGAGGCGGTGCTGGTGGTCAACGCGCGCGGCGAGATCGTCGGCGCGACGCTGGGCAACGACGTCAACTTGCGCGACGTCGAGGGCCGCAGCGCGCTGCTCTTAGGCCGCGCCAAGGACAACAACGCAAGCTGCGCCATCGGCCCGTTCATCCGCCTGTTCGACCGCACCTTCACCCTCGACGTGCTCAAGGACATCGATATCAGCCTTGCAGTCGAGGGCGACGATCAATTCTCGCTCCAGGGCACCTCGTCGCTGAGCCAGATCAGCCGCGACTTCGCCGATCTCGCGAGCCAAACCATCAACGACATCCATCAATACCCCGACGGCTTCGTGCTGATGACCGGCACCATGTTCGCGCCGACCAAGGACCGCGGCGAGCCCGGCCAAGGCTTCACCCACCAGGTCGGCGATCTGGTGATGGTGGCGACCCCGGCGCTCGGCGGCCTGTTCAACCAGGTCGCCCATTGCGAGGACATCCCGCCGTGGGACTTCGGCATTTCGGCGCTGATGCAAAACCTCGCCGCGCGTGGCCTGCTCAAGGGCAAGACGGAGCGCGACGCCGCGCCGCAAGCCGCCGCCCCAACCCTGGCCTAATTCGGAGCAACACCATGCCCGCGACAGCCCTCGACCACGTCACCATCGTTACCAAGGATCTGCAAGCCAGCCGCGATTTCTATATCGGCCTGCTCGGGTTGGAGGAAGCCGCGTGGCGGCCCAATTTCGCCTTCGACGGCGCCTGGCTCAAGCTCGGCCTAAACGCCATCGTCCACCTGGTGGTCGCCGACCGCGAGGCGGGCGACGGCAACACCCAACCGTTCGACCATTTCGCGCTCAAAGCGGAAAACGTGAAAGCGACCCGCGCCGCGCTCGACGGCGCCGGCCTCGAATACCGCGAACAAACTCCGCCCAAGACCAACATTTTCCAAATTTTCGTGAATGACCCCGACGGCGTCTCGGTCGAGCTCAATTTCAACAGCGACTACGAGAAGGCGACGGGGACGATGTAATGATTGTGGAGACTTTTGTCTCCAAAATCGCGATATTTCATTAAAATGCGAAAAAAAATCCCTATCGCTATATCGCCCCGATTCTATGTCCGGGAGATCTGACAACGCACTGATTTAATTTCGAAAATTGGATGAAGTATTCTTCGCGGGATTCGCGAAGAAGCATTGATTAGCATCCAAAACGGTTCAAAAATGTAAATGTATTGTTGACATTCCGGTTCCCTATATGCATCATTGAGTAGTGATATTCATTTTGATACACTCAAAAAATGCAAAGGACCCCATGCCAATTCTCACAGGCTCCGTCGGCAAAGGCGGCAACAATCAGATTCATGACGTCGCGGTGGTGCAAGGCGCGCTGGCGACGGTAATCGGCGCAAACCGCAGGCCGATCTGGCAAGGCGCGGTCGATGGCCGCAAAGGCAAGCCGGTGGAGGACGCGATCGCGGCGTTTCAAGCCGCCAACCGCATGCCGCCGACCGGGCGGCTCAACCAGTCCGGCGCCGAGATCAATCGCCTCGAACAGGCGCTGCCACCGGGGCACAAGGCGATGCGAGCGTTGCGCGGCACCGCGATCCTGTGGCGCCTCGGCGCCGGCGCGCCGACCAGACAGAACACGGCGCAGAAGATCAAAACGGAAGCCCCGTTGTCGGACGAGGATCGCAAGGCGCTCGCCGACATCGTCGAACGGATTCGCCGTAGTTCCGGGCTCGATCTCGACATCGCCGATGTGACGGCGATCCCCGAAGGACGCTTCCGCGTCGTGCTCGAAGCCCCGGGGGTCGAATGGTTCGATTCCAGACGAAACCAATTCCGCAAGGACGCGGTGCCGCCGGACTCGGCGCTCCGCGCCCTGCACCAGGCGGTGCAAGCCAACCCGCGTTGGAAAAAGGCGACGGCGAGGGACGGCATTCTGGTGCTCGACACTCAGCAAGTAACCCCCGCGCTCGTCGGTGCCCCCGCGCTCGACGCGACGGCTCGCGCGGTGCTCGGTCTGGTTAACCAGCCACGCTCCCAACTCGCGCAAGCCTGCCTAGCCGCGTGCTTCCGCCTTGTCCGCAAAGGGGGGCACACATCAGGCAGCGGCAAAGTTGAATTCGAATTCCTCGTCGAGATTGCCAAACGTGCTGAGCCCGGGCTTGCGGTTGATCCTCAAGTGGAGACTGCGGACAGCCAAGCCCTTGTCGTAGAAGTCGAAGAGGAAAAAAAGCCCGTTCCCGAATATTTTGCCGACGGAGAACAGACATTTGCTGGGGAAAGAATAGGCAGCACAATCACGACGCCGAGATCTGGTACGCTATTCAGAACTGACAATGCGGCGTGGTCTAGTGCACGTCGTGATGCCATCGAATTGGCGAAGGAGCACTATCCCGAAAAAACGGAAAAAGGCCTCGCGATCGGGGAATTCGGCGGTATGATACCGGAACTTGGTGTTGTGATTTGGGAGGCAGACAATGGCTGGTATTTTTATGATGGTTTGATTGTAGGTTCGCTTACCAACAATATGTTAGGCCAAGGATACGTCGGTTGGCCTCTCGATGTTGATCACACGAAAGTAGCGGGCAGGGGCCACATGCACTGGAAGAGCGTTCTTCCAAGTAATCAAGACGAATTAAACGCGGTTGAGTTTGGCAAGCATCGCGAACGGATCGGCAAAAGTTACGTCGAGTGGATCGGATCCTATGACGGGTATCGGGTCTTTTATTGGAAGGGACGATTGGAATCTGAGGGGTCAATTCGGGATTAGTGAGATTTGCATATGATCTTCAAATTAGCATCCACGGTTAGTGTCGTCTTTCTGCTCGTGTTCCAATGGGCCGCGGACGGAGTGTTGGCGAACACGCCAGTCATGTGCGCGTCTTATGAAACGACGATGAAATTCGGTGGCTATCTCGGGGAAAAGTCGGCCGAAAAGATAACTCTGACCATCTTGGACCACAATATTCGAAAGTGTGCTACTTTTAAGCACAAAGCGGAGCCGCCTAGATACGAGATGATAATCGGCATCAAGGGGCGGCAATATGCGGTCCCATACCATTGTATCGCGGATTTCGTTTTCGACTACGATACCGCCTATGTCGATCCGAACCGACAAGGGGGTACAATGCTCTTACGTGGACAGAGTTATCCGGAGGGCGAGGTCGAAGATCGTTTGTTTTGGCTGCTTGGGAGAGAGACCATAACCGAATTTGGAACCGGGATGACCTCACTGCTGTCCGGTTAACTGAGCGGTGCTGGCTTTGAGAGCCAGGATTTCTGCGGGGTTTGAAGCGAAAATGCATGGTGTCGATTTGAATTGGATGGAGCACTTTTCGGAGTTTCTCCGAGGAGATGCTCATGAACAC
>JAKZSU010000232.1:0-2580 GCA_047517485.1 Alphaproteobacteria bacterium | reverse complement strand
GCAGATATAGGTCCACGGTGTACATCCTCCCGCCTTCCATCTCAAAAAAGATCGAAGGCTACAGGTGGCAGAGTTTTACTCCGCCCGCGGCTGGGAAATCCCGCCGCTTCCGTGGACTAATTTGTCACCGCCGTTCTCATCAAGCTCTCATCGGCATCGGACCCGCCGTCAGCGCCCAGGACATAAGCATAGATCGCCAATTCCGCGAACGCCTTACGGCGGGTATACGCTGCCTTTTTTTCGTTCCACACCAGGGGATCGAAATTTTCCTGCTTGGTCTCGATCCAGACTTGGGCGCGCCGCAAAAGGCCTTTGTAGGTATCCACCGAACGCCCTCCCTTGCGGCCCCTAGCCAATTTCATTCGGCGTCGGGATTGGCCTACTGGAGTTCGTCGATTGAGGCCACAATGAACGTGTTCTTGTCCTCGGTATAAACGTATCCGGCAACTTCATCGATTCCACTATCGACCGTGAGTTTGAGCAGGTCATTAATCTTCGTATTCATATCGAGAAGGCTGGTGACTCTTTGCCGCCGGTAGGTCATGGCCGCCTTAAGGCTGGGCGACAATTCAGCGTCGCGGACCTGGCCCACGAGATTAACGTCATAGACGTATTTGTCCCAAGCAAAGGTATATCCAGCGAGCGGGTCAATATCGTCGCCAATGCGCTCGGCAAGATCGTTTAGCGTCATATTCATATCAAGAAGCTTCTGCGACCTGAGAAACTTGCTGACCGCGACTCTGGTTTCCGATTTAGGCATATTTTCCTCCCCATCGACTGCGTTAAGAAAAAACCACGGAATCTAGCTGTTGTTGCCATTCGATTTACCCCTAATACGGGTATTAATCAACTAATAATTCTACTAATGATTTTAACTGGATTGCCGACCCCGTTCCCCGTGCGGCAGGAAAACACGGGCATGCGCTGGCTTCGACCACTATCCAAATCGATGTGGTCATTGCTGGACGTATCGTACGACGTCCGGTGGTCGGCCAGCCTCGGCGCGAACGCGCCGGCGCGTAGCCCGCTACTCCGCCGCCGCCGCGTCTTCGGTCGGGGACTCGTCGCCAATCGCTCCATTTGCGCGCAGCGCCGCAATCTCGGCGTCGCTCAGGCCGAGCAGGTCCACCAGCACCTCGTCGGTATGTTCGCCGAGCCGGGGCGCGCCGCGCCTGATCGTCACCGGCGTGCCCTCGAAGCGCGCCGCCGGGCGGGTCTGGCGCAGGCGCCCGGCATGGGGGTGATCGAACTCGAGCAGGATCTCGCTCGCCACCACCTGCGCGTTCTCGACCACCTCGCTGCGGGTCAGCGCCGGTGCGCACGGCACGTTCTCGGCCTCGAGCCGCGTCAACCAATCCGCCGTGGTGCGGGTCTTCATAATGTCCTGGACCAGGGCGAGCCGGTCATTGATGTTGCGATCGCGCAGTGCCGGGGATTGGAAGCGCGGATCCTCGAGCAAGTCGGGCCGCTCGACCGCGCGGGTGAGCGCCGCCCATTCCTTATCCGACATGGTCGAGACGGTCATGTGACCGTCCTTGGTTTCGTAGATCAGGTCGATAAAACTCGCCGCGCGCTGATTGCTCACCGGGCGGTCGACGAAGGTCTGCGCGCCCATGTCCGAGGCCCACAGGAACGACAGCACCGAATCCAGCATCGACAGGCGCACATGCTGCGCGGTTCCGGTGCGCTCGCGGGCAAACAGCGCCGCCGCGATCGCCTGCGCCGCGGTCATCGCGGTCAATTTGTCGGGCAGCACGGTGCGCACCAGGCGCGGACGCGCGTCGTCCGAGCCGCCCTGCACCGTGGTCAGTCCCGACAGCGCCTGGATGATCGGATCGTAGGTCGGTTTCGCGGCAAAGGGTCCTTTTTCGCCGAATCCGGAGATCGAGACATAGACGATGTCCGGCGCGACCGCGCGAATATCGGCTTCGCCGACGCCGAGGCGCTCGACCACGCCGGGGCGGAAATTCTGCACCAGGACATCCGCGTCGCGCGCCAGATCGAGCAGCAATCCGCGTCCGGCCTCGGTCTTGAGATCGATGGTAACCGAGCGTTTCGAGCGGTTGATATTGAGAAAATTGGCCGGCAGGCCGTGTGCGCGGTGGCCGAGCGAGCGGGTGTGGTCGCCGCGCCCGGGGGCTTCGACCTTGATCACGTCGGCGCCCTGGTCGCCTAAAATCATCGTCGCCCACGGACCGGCGAGCATCGCCGTCAGATCGATGATGCGAATTCCGTCGAGCGGTCCGGCCATCTGCGTCTCCTGGTGAAATGCCATTAATTCGCGAAACGTCCCACGAAAGCGTGTTCAAGGCAACGGACAGCGATACTCCACGACTTTGCAGTTGGCGGATTTGCGCGTAGCCTCGCCAGCCGGTCTGTCAAAGAGGAACGCGCGAACGATGATCAAAGTGTGGCCGGCGGCGGGATTAGTATGCGCCTTGCTAAGAGTCCGTCCGGAGACTTTATGTAGGATTACAGAGTTTTCGGAGCATGAGTCGAATGGACGCGAGCTTGATGAAGGCGAGCGCGTTGCGGTTGAGGTTCTCCCAGTCCTTGGCCAGTCGGCGGCAGCGGTTGAGC
>JAKZSU010000231.1:0-44409 GCA_047517485.1 Alphaproteobacteria bacterium | reverse complement strand
TTGTTACAGATCCTCTCGGTGACCCTCTTCGAGAAAATGCCCATACATCAAGCACTTGCGGGAGACGAAAACAGATGCAACGCTTCGCAAATAACCAACCAATTGAATTTATTCGATTTTTAACCGGACACTAGTGACCGCCGATCTAAAGCAAGCCGGCGCCTTGTTAGCGAAGCTCCGCGAAGTCACGCCGAGCGACGGGCAATGAAACTGTAGTAATTGCACGATGCGAAAAATGTTCCGGCGTCGATCGCGCGGGTCTGCGCGGTAAGCCACGCTTCGACCTCGTCGCCAGTCGCCAGGCCGGCCGGCGCGATCAGCGGCGCGTAGGTCTCGGCCATGCTTCGGAAGTAACTTCCCGTGCCAATTTCCGACACCGCGTCGGAAAGGGTCAGGTCCAAGGTGAAGCGCTTCTCCGCCAGCAAGCTCGCGAGATTGCGGATTAGCAGCGGATTGTTGAAAGTCGCTTGCGCCAACGCCCAATCCATCCGGCGGCCCGCCTCGGCATCGTCATAGCGATAGGTCAAAGACACATAGTCGCCGTCGAATATCACCAGTTTTCCGCCTGGTTTGAGAACCCGGTGGGCTTGCTCGAGGACCAGCCCGGGATCGCTGACATGGCTGAGCAAGGTGTGCGCGACCACCAACGCGAAGCGCCCGGAGACGAACGGCAGATCGTGCGCGTCGCCGGTGTGAAAATCGATCGCGTCGGCCAGTCCTTCGTCGGCGGCGAGGCGTCGGGCGGTGTCGACGAAGGCGATGCCCTGATCGACTCCGATCATGCGGCCTTGAAAACTTTCCTTGGCCGCGAGGGATCGGCTGACCACGCCGGTACCCGAGCCGATTTCGAGCGCCTCCTCGCCGGCGGGCAAGCGCAACTCGCTGGCATAGCGATCGAGCAATCGGGTGAACACCGCATCCTTGCCGCGCCCTTCGAGACGCTCGATCATGCGCTCGATCATGGCGTCGTCGAGTTCGTTCACGAATCGATGTGGATCGCGTGCGGACATAGCCTCTCCCCCTCAAGAGCGGTGAGAGTGAGGCTTTTTTCGGAACCGCTGTAAAGGCCTAACCTAGGGCCTTCCACAGCGATAGCGCTTGTGTGGTCTCGGCGACGTCGTGGACGCGGAGGATTTGCGCCCCTTGATCCCACGCCGCCTGGGCCAGGGCCAGCGACCCCGGCACCCGGTGGCGCGGATCGTCCGCCATCCCGCCGGCCACCCGGCCGATGGTGCTTTTGCGCGACACGCCGATCGCCACCGCGCATCCGAGACCGTGCAACAGCGAGGTCCAGGAGATCAGACGCAGGTTGTGGGCCACTGTCTTGCCAAATCCAATGCCCGGATCGACGGCGATCCGGGCACGCATTAGTCCCGCCGCTTCGCAGGCCACGATCCGGCCTTCCAGTCTGTCGTATACGTCGAGCGCGGCATGATCGTAGACCGGATCATCCTGCATCACCGTCGGATCGCCGGCGCTGTGCATCAAGATTACCGCGCGCCCGCTGTCGCGCGCGCATTGCACGCTGTCGGCGGCATGGGTCAAGGCGGTGACATCGTTGATCAGCGTGGCGCCTGCGGTCGCCGCCGCGGTCATGGTAGCTGGATTGCGGGTGTCGATCGACACCGTATGGCCGGCCGCCGCGAGACCGCGAACCACCGCCAGTACACGGTCCTGTTCCTCCGCCGGGGTGGTCGGTTCGGCGCCGGGCCGGGTCGATTCGCCGCCGACGTCGATGATCGCCGCGCCGGCGCCGGCCATCGACCGGGCATGGGCGATTGCTGCATCAGAGGAGCTGAGTGCGCCGCCGTCGGAAAAACTATCCGGCGTCACATTGACGACGCCCATCAATTTGGGCGAGTCGAGGGCAATCCCGCCGAGGGCTGCGCGGGGCGCAGTCAGTCTCTCGATCACCGGGGTCACCCGCGCTCGCGAAGCGGTATCCAGGCTGTCACGCCAGGGGTCCAGGTCGGATACCGGCAACCAGGCGATGGTCGCTCCTTCGGGTGAGCGGGTGACCACCTCGCACGCCGAGAAAGCAATCGCGCCGCCAGCCAGCCGGCGCGCCTGACCGCCGTCGACGGCGCGGGTCGCGGCCCCGCCCCGCAGCAAGCCCACCGGGCGCAGGTATACGCGGTCTGAAACGGCGAAGCCCCGCGGTGGCGCGGGGCTTCGCACTAATTTCAGTTGCTCGACCAAGAGAGTATTTGTTACGCCTCGGTCTGCGGCTTCGGCGCGATGTCCGGCGTCGGTTTGGCCTTGCCGCTGGTCGGGACCGAGGATTTTCTCCCGCCGGCGGACGGCGGCTCGGTGTCCGATGGCCGCACCAGGGTCTCGCCCCTGAGGACCGCATCGACGTCGTCGCCGGACAGCGTCTCATATTCCAACAGCGCCTTGGCGATGGCGTGCAGGTCGTCTTCGTGTTCTTCGAGAATGGCGTGCGCTGTTTGCTCCGCGGCTTCGATAATACCGCGAATTTCCTCGTCGATCAGTTTTGCCGTGGCGTCCGACATGGTCTGGCTGCGCGCCACCGAATGCCCGAGGAAAATTTCTTCCTGATTATCCTCGTAGCGCAAGGGGCCGAGGACGTCGCTCATACCCCATTCGGTTACCATTTTGCGTGCCATCGATGTCGCTTGCTGGATATCGTTACCGGCGCCGGTGGTCACGCTGTCCTTGCCGTAGACCCGTTCCTCGGCGACCCGGCCACCGAACATCATCGCCAACTTGGCCTTGAGTTCCTTCACCGTATAGCCGTAGCGATCGCGTTCGGGCAGGTTCATGGTCAGGCCCAGCGCGCGCCCACGTGGAATGATCGTCACCTTGTGCAGCGGATCGTTGCCGGGCACGCGGATGCCGACCAGGGCGTGGCCCGCTTCGTGATAAGCGGTCAACGCGCGTTCGGCGTCGGTCATCACCATCGAGCGCCGCTCCGCGCCCATCATCACCTTGTCCTTGGCCTCCTCGAACTCGGCCATGGTGACCACGCGCTTGGCCTTGCGCGCCGCCAGCAACGCGGCCTCGTTGACCAGGTTGGCGAGATCGGCGCCGGAGAAACCCGGAGTCCCGCGCGCGATCACCCGCGGCTCGACGTCGGGCGCTAGCGGCACTTTGCGCATATGCACCTTAAGAATTTTTTCGCGGCCGAGAATATCGGGGTTCGACACCACAACTTGGCGGTCGAAGCGGCCCGGGCGCAGCAGCGCCGGGTCGAGCACGTCCGGCCGGTTGGTGGCGGCAATCAGAATCACGCCCTCGGTGGCATCGAAGCCATCCATCTCGACGAGCAACTGATTGAGCGTTTGTTCGCGCTCGTCGTTGCCGCCGCCAAGACCGGCGCCGCGATGACGGCCAACCGCGTCGATCTCGTCGATGAAGATGATGCACGGCGCGTTCTTGCGGCCCTGTTCGAACATGTCGCGCACCCGGCTGGCGCCGACACCGACAAACATTTCAACAAAATCGGAACCCGAAATGGTGAAGAACGGCACGTTGGCGTCGCCGGCGATGGCGCGTGCGAGCAAGGTCTTGCCGGTGCCCGGCGGGCCGACCAGCAACACGCCCTTGGGGATCCGTCCGCCAAGGCGTTGGAATTTTTGCGGATCACGCAGGAACTCGACAATCTCCTCGAGCTCTTCCTTGGCTTCGTCGATGCCGGCGACGTCCTCGAACGACACCCGGCCTTGCTTTTCGGTGAGCAGGCGGGCGCGCGACTTGCCGAAACCCATCGCCTTGCCGCTCGAGCCCTGCATTTGGCGCATGAAAAAGATCCATACCGCGATAATCAGGATCATCGGCAGCCAATTGAGCAGGATACTGTAGATCGGCGAAACGCCATCGTGCGCCGGCTGTGCCTTGATCACCACGCCGTGTTCGCGCAGGCGGGCCACCAGCGCCGGATCGTCCGGCAAATAGGTCGAGAACTCTTGACCGGTGCCGGCGAAATGGCCGGTGACATAATCGCCCTCGATCATCACTTCGCTAATTTGACCGCCTTCGACGCGATCGAGGAATTCGGAATAGGCCAGTGTGGTCGTTGTCGTCGGGCTTTGCGGTTGGAACAAGTTGAACAGCGTCAGCAACAGCAGCGCTATGATGATCCAAAGAGCAATATTTCGGCCGAAATTGTTCAAGTTCTTAAAGTCCTCGAAATCGTAAGGCGTCAAGCGTCAAAGCGACGCGGCAGCTTATCACACCCTGTCCTCCGACACCCTATCAAACGCCACTTCCGCCGGCACTGCCGTCCCAAAAATACTGCCCGATAAGGCCATTCGCGGCGCGAAGTACGCGGAGAATCGTGCATCCGTATGGTCGTTGATCGACTGCCACTTAGGTAGGTGGGGCAGGGCAAGCGGAGCGTCAAGGTCATAGAGCGCGGGAAGTCCGGCGCGGACCGCCGCCATGCCGCCCCCCAGTCGGGCGGTGAGCGCCGCCGCGGCGTCCGGGTCGCGGCGCCTGAGGACAGCCCACGCCTCATTGTCGAGGCGCCGAACCCGGTATTCGGCATCGGCGGCGGCGTTCACCCGGACCACAAATCGGCCGTCCCAAAGCGCTGCGATCCCGGGCAACACGGTCAGACTCTGACCGGCGGCATCGGGTTCGCGGCAAATCAGCACCGTGTCCTTGTCCCGGGGCATAAAACGACAGCCACCGAGGGTGCGCCCGCCGGCCAGGGTGGCGCCGGCGATTGCCGCGCGCAGCGCCTCGAGGCGCTTCGCGCGCGGCGCATAGGCGGTCGCGGAAAGACAGCGGATGAGCGCCGACAAGCAACGGTGTGCGTCGGTCGGCGCGGCATTCGCGATGGCGTTGGCGCCGAGCACCGCGTGACCGCTCGGAAAAAGCCTGACATCGCGCACCAGATCGCGTGCCGTGTGCCGTTCACGTGCGATGCGCGATCGCGCGGCGACGCGCGCGGCGCTGGCGAGGTCTTCGACCCGTCCAGTCTCGGCGATCTCGTGACGCACCCGGGTTCTGGTGTAGCGCCGGTCGCGATTGGTCGGATCCTCGACCCATGTATGGCCGGCGTGGCGCAGCGTCGCGCGCAAGCGACCCGGCGCAACGTCGAGAAAGGGGCGCAAAATGCGCAAGCCACTCTGTTCGAGGATTGCCGCCATCCCGGCCAATCCGTCCGGGCCGCTATGGGCGCGCTCGCGCATCACAATCGTCTCGGCCTGATCCGCCGCGTGGTGGCCGAGCAGGAGGTGGAGAGCGCCTCGCTCAAGGCACCAGGCGGACATCAGCCGGTAACGCGCCGCGCGCGCCGCCGCCGGTACCCCGTGATCCGGTTTGTCCCCGTCCCAAGCGAGAATTTGTGCCGCGATTCCGAGTTTCTCGATTTGATCGCCGACACCCGCCGCTTCGCCGGCTGACTCTGGTCTCAGGCCATGATCGACGATCAAGCCGGTGGTTCGACCGCCACGATTTCGCGCCCAAACGTTGGCGAGGATGGCCAGGCAGAGGCTGTCGGCGCCGCCTGAGACCGCCACCGCCAGGCGAGGCACGGCCTCGAACGGGCCGAGCGCCGCCATCAGGCGCGCGAACTCCTGCGTGCCGATTATCGGGTAAGACGGTGTCGCTTCAGGCGCAATTGGCCCGGCCACGTTCGCGCGCCAAGCGGTCGAGAATCAACGGCGGTGCATTGCCATGATCGCGGCCCAATTTGTCGTAGGTCGCGCAGGCTTCCTTGATCTTCTCCATTGCCGCGAACGACATGCCGAGTTTGAGCAAATTGTCGGCCGCCTTGGCGCCGTCCGGAGATCCCTTGTAGCCGCGCGCGAAAGCGACCGCCGCGCGGGGGAAATCGTTGCGCACGTAAAATGTCTCGCCGAGCCAGTAATAGGCGTTGCCGGTCAGCGTGTGGTCGGGGTTGTCGGCGATAAAGCTCTGAAGCGCGCCCTCCGCGGCGGCATAATCGGTTTGCGCGAGCAAGCCGAAGGCTTGTTCGTATTGGGCCTCGGGGGACAGCGTCGTGGCGGCGGCGGCAACGACGGTATCTTGACTTGCCGGGGGCAGCGCCGCGCCGGTCGCGTCGGTCCGGATGGTCCCGAGAAACTGATCTGATTGCGTGTTCGCGGCGCCGGGATCGGCGGTGGCCACAGACGCCCCGGCCGGCTGTGTTTGCGGGAACGTTGTTTGCGGTTGCGCCTGGGCGAGGGGCACCGTTCCGCCGGCCAGCCTTTGCTCGATCGCGGCAAGGCGCTTCTCGACGTCGGCGGTCGCGGTCTCCACTTGATCGGCGAGGCGGCGCAATTGGTACTGCGCTTCCTCGACCTGGCCGGTGAGCAAGCGAATTTGCTCTTCCCACTGGTCGATCTGGATTTGCTGGCGCGCGGCGCCGCCCGGGTCGCCGTTCGCGGCTTCAAGCGCCGAGGCTGGCACTCCCTCGGTGGCCAGCAGGCGTTGAACGCTAGCCAGATCGCGGTCGAGCCGATCCAATCTCTGGATCAAGGCGTTGAGGTTGAGTTCCTGCGCCGAGGCGGGGTACCCGATGGATCCCCACAGCACGGCTATTACGGCGAGGCTTAGAAGCGCATTTTTGCCAATCGTCATCGGTCCGATCCAAAACTTACCGTCAAGGACATCTATTTAGGCACGAGATCGTGGTAACAGTAGGGCGCTGCACAATATTCTCGCTCCACCGGCGGGTGAAGGCCGGTGAAGCGAGTATGTCGTGTGTCAACCGCCAAATAGCGCGTTTGCGCTCAATTGACCGAACCGACCGCGGCCCGATTCTGTGCCCAAGCCGCCTCATTGGGGCCAATCACGATTGGACGTTCCTTGCCATACGAGATGGTACTCAACCGGGTCGGATTGATGCCGAGTGAGATGAGGAAATTCTTCGCCGCGATGGCCCGCCGTTCGCCGAGCGCCAAGTTATATTCGCGTGTGCCGCGCTCGTCGCAATGCCCGGAAATCGTCATCTGCAGACTAGGTCTCTGGGTAAGGAACTCGGCCTGGCGCCGTAAAGTGGCTTCGCCGTCGGGACGGATAGAGGCTCGATCATAGTCAAAGAAAACCCGATCCCCGACTTCCTGAACCAGAGATTCCTGAGCCGTCATCTTAGGCGGCATCGTTTCTTCCATGATCGGGGCCGCCGTGGGGCCCGACGACGACTGGGTTGCTGCCCCGGTACCGGTCGAGGCGCTATCATCTTCGGGCGTCGTTTCACACGCTGCGACCAACAGCAAAACCCCTGCGAGGGCAGTCAATTTCATCCGCATTTACAAATTCTCCTGATGTTCTCCGGATGGCTGAAAGCCCGAGTTACGCCACTCATTGCGAAGTGCCACGGGGCCCGCTCGCCCCCCCGGGACAAAAACTCGACGCGACGACGAAAAGCCGGCCAAGCATTTTTGGAATCTATGTGAGTCGTTAGTCCGCTCCTGACGCATATAGACCGATACCAGTGTATTTTTAGCGACCACCGCAATCAAGAGAAAGCGGCGCCTTTCTACGAGGAATCCTTGGGGATCAGTGGCGACCAGGCGGGGTCCGAGGCATCGGTTCCGGTGATGATCTCGCGCTCGTTGCGCCCGGTGATATCGACACTGAACAGCCGGACGCGTTTGCCCCGACCCTGCCCATCGCCAGGATTCTCGCGGAAGAACATCAAAACCCGGCCGTTCGGCGCCCAGGTCGGTCCTTCGACGAGGAACCCCGTCGACAGCAGTCTTTCGTCCGACCCGTCGGGCCTCATCACACCGATATAGAAGGTGCCCTGAAACGATTTGGTAAACGCGATCCAGTCGCCGCGCGGCGACCAAACCGGGGTCGCATAGCGCCCTTGGCCGAAACTGATTCGCCTGGGCTCGCTGCCGTCGGCATACATCACGTAGATCTGCTGGGTGCCCGAGCGGTCGGATTCGAACGAAACCCGGGTGCCCTCGGGCGCGTAACTCGGCGCGGTGTCGATCGCCGGATGGCGGGTCAGTTGGACCTGAACCCGGGTCCGCAGATCGAGTTCGTAGATCTCCGTATTGCCCTCGAAGGACGCCGACATAACCACCTTGTTGCCGTCGGGAGAGAAGCGCGGCGCGAGAGTCATATTGCCGCGGAAATCGCCGAGAATTTCCTGCCGACCGGTATCGATATTGCGCACGTAGACTCGCGGCTGACCGTCGATATAGGAAAGATAGGTGATCTCTTGCAAGGTCGGCGAAAAGCGCGGCGTCAGGACCAAGTGTCGCCCGTCGGTAAGGAACCGATGATTGGCGCCGTCCTGATCCATAATCGCCAGCCGCTTGATACGCTGGTCCGCTGGACCGGTCTCACCGATATAGACGATACGGGTGTCGAAATAGCCTTGCTCGCCGGTGATCCGCTCGTAGATCGCATCGGCGATCAAATGTCCGATGCGGCGCCATTTATCGCGCGGCGCCTGCAACTTGAATCCGGTCATATAGGCTTCGGAAAAAACATCCCAAAGTCGGAACTCGATCGAGACTAGGCCGTCTTCCTGGATCTTGGCTTTGCCGGTCACCAGGGCTTGAGCGTTGATCTGCCGCCAATCGGGAAACCGCGGGATTAATTTCATGGCCGCGGGGCGTTGCAGGAAGCTTCGCGGATCGAGCGGGCGGAACAGGCCGGAATTTTCCAGATCGTTGGCGACCACCGAGGCGATATCGGCGCCGATTTGTTGTTCCGCGTCGCGCGGCCCGTGAAAGCTCGAAATCGCGATCGGCAAGGGCTCGATTTGACCGCGGGTAATATCGATCGTCAATTGCGCGTCGGCCGGGCCGATCGCCGCCCAGAACAACACCGCGAAAGCGGCCGCTACGCCGTGAGTCGTATACCGCGGCCATGCCGCCAATCTATCCATCAGCCGAACATCTCCCTGGGGTCGAATTTGACCGTGATATCGCGCCACAAATGATATTTTTCCGGCGACAGATATTTGATCTGCCGCGTTCGATTGACCGCGCGCACGGCGCTCTCGGCCATGGTGCGGAAAAATTGGTCCTCGCGCATGCGATGGCGGTCATCCTTGGCCACCTCGACGCTGGTCACCATGCCGTCGGGTCCAAGCTTGATCCGCAAGGTCACGATCATCGATTCGGCGCCGCGCGCGCCGCCCGGTACATTCCAGTTTTTCTGGATTTGCGACCGAATATTGTCGATCTCGGACATGCTCAACGGAACATCATTGCGATACGGCGTGTCGGCGCTGGCCAGCGCCTCGGCGATCGGATCGATCGCTTTTTCCGGTGGCTCTTGCGGCTCGGGGACATCGTCGACCGGGGTCACCGATTGCACCGGGTCGATGTCGTCGAGGCTTTCCAGCGCCTGCTCGAAGTCGAAGCGCGATGGCGGCTTGGGCTTGCGCTTCGGCCGCGATATTTCCTTCGGCGCGCGCGCCACTTGTACGGGCTCCGGCTCGGGCTCGGGGTCCGGCTCGGGAAGCGCCGCCGGCTCGGGCAAGGGTACGGGTTCGGGGTCCGGGGCTGCTACCTCGACCGGTTCCGGCTCGGGTTCGGGCGCCGGTTCCGGCTCCGCTATCTCCGGCGGCGGTGGTGCCGCTTCGGTCGGCGGCGGCGGCGGCGTGCTGTCCTCGACCTGCTCCGGCTCGGGTGGTGGTGGCTCTTGTTCGAGCGCGGGGTCGGCCGTCGGCTCGATCACTTGGTTCGGGAGATTGCGCAGCTCCGAGATCTCCACCATATCGACGATGATCACGTTCTCGCTGAGCGCCGGTTCGTCGAACAGATGCGGCAGGCCGACCCAGCCGACGATTACGATCAAGACGTGGAAGAGGCCGGATTTGATCGCCGCGTTACGCATCGCTCAGCCGCCGCTCCGCGCCGTCGGTATGCGCTCGGTGACTAGCCCCACCTTGGTGAATCCGGCGGCGTTGATCGTGCCCATGACCAGCATCACCCGGCCATAGTCGATGGCTTTATCGCCACGAACGAAGATACGCATATTCTCGCGCTGGGCGGCGATCGCCTTCAATTTCGGAATCAGTTCGTCGAGGGTGATTTCGAGTTCCTGAATATACAGCGTGCCCTCGGCGTCGATCGAGACGGTCAGCGGTTCGTCGTCGCCGGGCAGACTGTCGGCGGTGGTCTTGGGAAGGTTCACCTCGACACCGACGGTGAGCAACGGCGCGGTCACCATGAAGACCACCAGCAGCACCAACATCACGTCGACGAACGGCGTGACATTGATCTCCGACATCGGCTGAAACCGGCGCGCCCCGTTGCCGCGGCCGATGCCGAACCCGCCGCCGTTGAGCGATGCCGCCATCAGAGTCCGCGCTCCGCCATTTGCCGCGACAGCAGCGCGCTGAACTCGCCGGCGAAGGTCTCCAAACGTCCGGCGTAGCGGTTAAGATCGCCCGACAGCTTGTTGTAGGCGACCACGGCGGGGATCGCCGCAACCAGCCCGAGCGCGGTGGCGAGCAAGGCCTCGGCAATACCCGGCGCGACCACGGCGAGCGAGGTGTTTTTGGTCATCGCGATCGATTGGAAGCTGTTCATGATCCCCCACACGGTTCCGAACAGGCCGATGAACGGCGCCGTCGAACCGACCGTGGCGAGAAACCCGAGGCGCTGCTCGAGGGCCTCCATTTCGCGCTGCAACGCTACCGTCATCACCCGGTCGATGCGGCCCTGCAATCCGAAGTGAGCCTGGCCGTCGGCGATCGGAATGCCGCGCGTGGTCGCCAACGTCCATTCCCGCATCGCCACCGCGAACAGCATCGCCAACGGATGATCGGGCGTGGTGCCGATGCGTTCGTACAATTCTTCCAGCGATCCGCCGGACCAGAACGAATCCTCGAACTCGGACGCCTGCGCCTTCAGTTTGCGGATCTGCTTCGTTTTCTGAAATATGATCGCCCAGCACCAAAACGAGGCTAACAGCAGGGCCAGCATCACCAGCTTGACCACGAATTCGGCCTGCATGGCCAAGCCCCAGATCGATAAGTCGGGGGCCATGCCCGCCGGTTGCAGCGTTACGGCTTCCATCGTCGCGTCCTATGCCCTCTCCGGCCGGGGTGTCGTGGGTCGAGTTCGATATGGGTCCATCGCCGCGCGAAGTCCCGCGGGCAAGCGTGCCGGGCGGCCGTTGGCGCGCAGGCAAACGATCCGCAAAGTGGCAACGACCAACAGGTCCTCGCCACGAAAAACCGATTGCTCGGCGCGAATTGCCGCGCCCGAGATCTCGAGCAAGCGGGTGCGAACCTCCAATGCGTCGTCGAGTCGCGCCGGTGCGCGATAGTCGATGGCGCATTCGCGGACCGCGAAGGCGAGCCCGTCCTCGGCTTGCAGTCGACTATGGTCGATGTCGATTTCCCGCAGCAGCTCGGTCCGCGCGCGCTCGACGAATTTGAGATAGTTCGCGTAATAGACAATCCCCGCGGCATCGGTGTCCTCGTAATAGACCCGGATCGGCCAGACATGGACCTTGGCCCCGTCATCGTCATTCTCCATCGTCCCGCTCCGCCGCCAGAAGATCGAGCTGGTCGATGATCGCCGATCCCGGTTCGATGCCGAGGTGTCGGAACGCCGCCTCGGTGAGGATCCGACCGCGCGGGCTGCGATGCACGAAGCCCTGCTGCATGAGATAGGGTTCGATCACGTCCTCGATGGTGTCGCGCTCTTCCGACAGCGCGGCGGCCAAGGTCTCGACCCCGACCGGTCCGCCGCCGTAATGGTTGGCGATGCAGGCGAGATAACGCCGATCCATCGAATCCAGACCGTTGGCATCGACTTCGAGACGGTGCAGCGCCGAATCGGCGGCACCGGCATCGATTTCGTCGATCCCGTCGACCGCCGCGAAATCGCGCACCCGCCGCAACAGCCGGCCGGCTACCCGTGGGGTGCCGCGCGCGCGGCGCGCGATCTCGGCGGCGCCATCGTCGGTCAGCCGCATCGACAGCACCTCGGCACCACGGCGGATCACCGCCTCGAGTTCCGCCGCGTCGTAGAACCGCAGGCGCAGCGGGATCCCGAAGCGGTCGCGCAACGGCGTTCCCACCAGGCCCGAACGCGTGGTCGCGCCGATCAAGGTGAAGGGGCTGAGATCGATCCGCACCGAGCGCGCGCCCGGTCCCTCGCCGATGATCAGGTCGAGTTGGAAATCTTCCATCGCCGGGTAGAGAATTTCCTCGACCGCCGGATTGAGCCGGTGAATCTCGTCGATGAACAGCACGTCGCGCGGCTCGAGGTTGGTCAGCAATGCCGCCAGATCGCCGGCGCGCGCGATCACCGGTCCCGACGTCGCGCGAAAATTCACCCCCAGCTCGCGCGCGACGATCTGCGCCAGCGTGGTTTTGCCGAGCCCGGGGGGGCCGAAAAACAGCACGTGATCGAGCGCCTCGCGCCGGCCCCGCGCGGCGTCGATGAAGACCCGCAAATTGTCGACCATTTCACGCTGGCCGACGAAACTGCGCAAGGTTTGCGGCCGCAAATTGGTCTCGGCGGCGTCGCCAGCGTCGAAGGCCGGGTCGATCGTCCGCGGCTCTGGGCTCTGAGTGGCGTTCATTGTGCGCTGAGCTCCTTGAGGCCGGCGCGAATCAACGCGGCGACATCGCCGTTGGCGCTGGCATCGCCCGCCGCGGCGGCGACCGCGGAGAACGCCTCGCTGCGGCCGTATCCGAGATTGACCAGCGCCGAGACCGCCTCGCCGGTGGTGACCGAACCCTCGTCGACCGCGCCCGCCTGATCGCGGCCCGCCGAGAGGGTGATCGGGGCGAGCGCCAAACCGGCCGCCTTGTCCTTGAGTTCCGCCGCGATCCGGCCGGCGACCTTGGGCCCGACACCGGGCGCGCGCCGGAGCACCGCCTTGTCGTCGGCCGCGATCGCCGTTGACAGCTCATCCGGCGACAAGGTCGACAGGACCGCCAGCGCCATCCGCGCGCCGACACCTTGGACCGACAGAAGGGTGCGAAACCAGGCGCGTTCGTTCTCGGTGGTAAAGCCGTAAAGATGGATATGATCCTCGCGGACGTGGGTTTCCACGAACACGGTGGCGGGACCGCCATCGGCGGGAAGGGTGCGCAAGGTGCGGGCCGAACAGAACACCAGATAGCCGACGCCGCCGACATCGATGACCACCGATTCGGTGTCGCTGGAGACCAGCGCGCCGTGCAGCCGCGCGATCATGCGCCGCCGTCCGCGGCCATCGCCACGCGTTGCATCGTCGCGGTGTGATGCGCGTGGCAGATCGCCACCGCCAGGGCATCCGCCGCGTCTTCGCTGTCGGGTCGGCTTTCGGGCAAAAGGTGGCGCACCATGACGCCGATTTGGTCCTTGCTCGCGCGCCCGGCGCCGACCAGGGCCTTTTTCACCGCCTTGTTGTGATATTCCGCGACCGGCAAGCCGGCTTCCGCCGGTGCCAACAGCACCACGCCGCGCGCCATCCCGAGTTTGAGCGCCGAGACGGGATTGCGATTGACGAAAGTTTCCTCGACCGCGGCACCGTCCGGCCGCCAGGTCTCGATGACGTCCACCAGGCCTTGATAAATATGGGCCAGCCGGTCGGCCAAATTTTCGCCGCTGCGGCTGCGCACGGTACCGCAGGCGACGTATCTGAGCCGATGGCCGTCGCTGTCGACGACGCCCCAGCCGGTCTTGACCAGACCGGGATCGAGACCCAATAGCCTCATCCGCGCGAACTCATACCGATCATCGCCGTCACGTCCAGCCTCTCAACTTTCCGCGCTCAGTTTGCGCATGACGTCTTCCGAGACCTCGAAATTGGTCGAGACCGATTGGACGTCGTCATTGTCTTCCAAGGTGTCGATCATCTTGAACAAGGTCGCCGCCTGATCCTCGTTGATCTCCACCGTGTTCAGGGGCGTCCATTCGAGCCCGGCGTTCTCGGGTTCGCCATAGCGCCCGACCAAGCCGTCACGAACATCGTTGAAGGCATCCGCCGCGCACACGATTTCATGCCCGGCCGGGGTCGATTTTACATCGTCGGCGCCGGCTTCCACACCCGCCTCGAACATGTCGTCGGGGCTGGCGACGTCACTCGGATAGCGGATCGCGCCGATCCGGTTGAACATGAAATTGACACTGCCGGTCTCGCCCAGGCTGCCGGCAAACTTGGTGAATGCGGCGCGCACCTCGGCCGCGGTGCGGTTGCGATTGTCGGTCAAGGCATCGACGATCACCGCGACCCCACCGGTGCCATAACCTTCGTAGCGCATCTCGTCGTAGACCATGTCATCGTCGCCGCCGGCGCCCTTCTTGATCGCCCGTTCGATATTGTCCTTCGGCATGTTATCCGCGCGCGCGGCGTTGATCGCGGTGCGCAGGCGCGGGTTCATCGCGGGGTCGGGCAAGCCCTGTTTCGCCGCAACCGTCAGTTCGCGCCCGAGCTTGGCGAACTTCTTGGCGCGCTTCGCATCCTGCGCGCCCTTGCGGTACATGATGTTCTTGAATTGTGAGTGGCCGGCCATCTCGCTGGACCTTACATGTGCTTGGCGTCCTCCACCCAGCCCGGTTGGGGGCTCAGTCTAGGCACGTGAATTTCCGATTGTTTGTCCCGTATACAGTCGGTTACGGCTCGCCACCATACCAGATATTGCAGTTTCGACCAGAGTCGCTCTCGCAACAATCATAGGTAACAGGCTAATGTGGCGAGAATTTGTCGCTCTTCGACCGCCCTATCACGACAGGGTTCGCGCTTGCAAGTGCCCGCCGACGATAATTGGCCGCGCGCGCCGCGCGAGACCGGTGGCCTCGTCGGTCTCGACATAGACCGCGCACAAGGTACCGTCGCCTTTCGACGGGGTAATCCGCCCGACCGGCATCTTGGTGCGGAATTTCTGCACCCACATGGCTTTTTCGCTACCGATCACCGAGTCGTAATCGCCGCACATGCCGGCGTCGGTCTGGAACGCGGTGCCGCCTTCGAGGATACGGGTGTCGGCGGTGGGCACGTGGGTGTGGCTGCCGACGACCAGGCTGGCGCGGCCGTCGAGGAAATGGCCGATCGCCTGTTTCTCGCTCGACGCCTCGCCATGGACATCGAAAATCGCCGCGTCGATCCCGGCGCCGAGCTCGTGCCCGTCCAACGCCGCTTCGATCGCCACGAACGGATCGTCGAGCGGATCCATGAACAGCCGGCCCATGACGTTGACCACCAGCACCTTGTGACCGCGCTGGGTCTCGAACACCCCGGCACCGTTTCCCGGCGTGCTGTCGGGGGGATAATTGATCGGCCGCAATAGGCGCGGCTCGCGCACGAGATAGGTCACCACTTCGCGCTGATCCCAGATGTGATTGCCGGTGGTAATCACGTCGGCGCCGCACTCGAACAGGTCATCGGCGAGCGCCGCGGTTATGCCGAAGCCGCCGGCGGCGTTCTCGCCATTGACGACGACGAAATCGAGTTCGAGCTCGCGGCGCAAGCGTGGCAGGTGTTCGGCCACCACTGCGCGCCCCGAGCTGCCGATAATATCGCCGCAAAACATGATTTTCATTATTCGCCAGCTCCGCTTATCGGCAGCGCGCCGTGCCAAGTTCGGTCACCACCCAGTCGAGCGTTTGATCGTGGGCGTCGTGCGGCACTTCGTCCACCTCTTGAAACCCAAAGGCGATTCCGATCGCCAAGGGGTCGGACAAAGCCGCCAGCGTGCGGTCGTAATTGCCGCCGCCATAGCCCAGGCGATGACCGGCGCGATCGAAGGCGAGCAGCGGGACCAATAAAGCGTCCGGCGTCATCGCGTCCTGATCCGGCTTCGGCACGCGGGTCCCGAATACCGCCTCGACGAGGGCATCGCCGGGTGTCCAGGCACGAAAAACCAGCGCCGCGCCGCGCCCCTCCACCACCGGCAGGCACAGCCGGTGTCCGCGCGCGATCAAGGCCGCCATCAACGGCCGCGGATCCATTTCGCCCGCCATCGGCCAATAGCCGGAGATCGCCGCGCCGTCGGGGATCGGTACAGCGTCGAGGACATGTCGCGCCAGATCGCGTGGCGCGGCGTCGCCAAGCCGCGCCGCGCGCAAGTCTCTCCGCTCTCGACTGAGCGCGCGCAAGGCGGTCTTGTCGATGGTCACCGGCCGACGCCTCTGCCGTGGCATTCAGGGACGGTGGACGGGACCGCAAAGACCGTCGGCGTGCAGTACCACTGTGGCCTGCTTGTGCAGGTGGGCGCCATATGCCGACGGCACACCGCCGGTAGGGACAGCTCCCGAGTGGAACGACATTGGCCCAGGGACATGCGTGCCAAAACGTATCGCGCAGTACCCGCCCACCAATGAAGCTAGTTATTTTCGAGGCTCGCGGCAATGTTCTCGATTCGCGCGGCCATGCTGTCGAACGTCTCGGCGACCCCGGCCATCGCCACGGGACTCGCGGTTCCGCTGCCCGTCTTGGCGCCGTCGTAAGAGTCCGACAGCTCGTCGGCGATGGTGATTCCCGCCATCACCAGCAGATGGGTATCGCTGATTTGCCCGGTCTTCGAGCCGATCTTGTCGGTCAGGCTCTTGACCACCGCATCGAGATAGCCGCCGAGCTGGCGCAGATGATCTTCCTCGCCGTCCTCGCAGCTGATCGGATAGGAACGTCCGTTGATTTTGACCCTGATCTGACCCATGCCTTGATCCCGTCCTATTCGCCGAGCGCTGAGCGAACGCGCTCGATGGTGCCGTCCAATCGACCGGTCACGGTCGCTGTCAAATCTTCCAAGGACCGATGATTCTCTTGCAATGACTCGAGTTCGCCGGCCAGGCGATCGCGTTCCGCGGTGGCCGCGGTGAGTTCCCGGGCCAGGGTATTGCGTTCGCTGGTGGCCCGTGCGGCCGCCGCTTCCAGCTTTTCCAGGGCAGCCGCGAAACGGCCCTGAGCTTGCTCGATATCCGCCACGTGAACCCCCGTTTCTTTTCCGCCATTGTGGGGCCGTCCTCGCCCCTCGACGACCCGAAGACACAGTATCCGCCGTCTGGAACAGGCGTCAACCGACGCCGTGTCGGAATGCGCAATGGACCGGTTGACGGCGGGTGCGTTGGCGGGCATGTTGCGGCTCAATCGGGGGCCGGCTTTCGACACCGTTGCAAACCGGTCCGGCCATAAATTTTTCGCGATCGACGTCCCAATGAATACAGGCACCACCACCGGCGCCAGCGTCGGACACAAAGAACTGGCGAACGCCATTCGCGCCTTGGCGATGGACGCCGTCCAGCAAGCGAATTCGGGCCATCCGGGCATGCCGATGGGTATGGCGGACGTGGCCACGGTTCTGGTCCGCGACTTTCTCAAATTCGATGCCGCCGCGCCGGACTGGCCGGACCGCGATCGTCTGATCCTGTCCGCCGGACACGGCTCGATGCTGCTTTACGCGCTGCTCTATCTTACCGGCTATCTGGGTATGGATATGGCGCAGCTGCGCGCTTTCCGCCAACTTGGCAGCAAAACTGCGGGGCACCCGGAGTACGGCCATGCCGCGGGCATCGAGACCACCACCGGGCCGCTCGGCCAGGGACTCGCCAACGCCGTCGGCATGGCCTTGGCGGAACGTATGATGGCGGCGCGTCACGGCGCCGACCTGGTCGATCACCGGACCTACGTCATCGTCGGCGACGGCTGCCTGATGGAGGGGATCAGCCACGAGGCGATCTCGCTCGCCGGGCATCTCGGGCTCGCCAAGCTGATAGTGCTTTTCGACGACAATCGTATTTCGATTGACGGTCCGACCGATTTGACCACATCCGATGATCAGATGGCGCGGTTTGCCGCGTCGGGTTGGCATGTCGATCGCTGCGACGGTCACGATCCGGTTGCGATTCGCCAGGCGCTCACCCGCGCCCAAGACTCCGACGCACCGACGATGATTGCCTGCCGCACCGTGATCGGCTATGGCGCGCCAACCAAGCAGGGGACCTCGGCCACCCACGGCGCGCCGCTCGGCGACGAGGAAATCGCCGGCGCGCGGAGCGCCCTCGATTGGCCGCACCCGCCATTCGAAGTCCCCGGCACGATTCTCGGCGAGTGGCGGTCGGCGGGAAAGCGTAGCCAGGCGGCTCGCGAAGGTTGGACGTCACGACTTAGCGCCTCGCCCGCCAGGGCGCGCTTCGAAGCCGCGCTCGACGGCACGCCGGGGGAGGCTTTGGCGGCGGCGATCACCGCGTTCAAACGAACATTGTCCACCGACGCGCCGACCATGGCGACGCGCAAGGCGTCGGAAAAAACCCTCGACGTGATCAATGCCGAGGTCGAGATCACGGTTGGCGGCTCCGCCGACCTGACCGGGTCGAACAACACCAAGACCGCCGATCAGGCGCCGGTCACACGCGACGATTATGCCGGCCGCTACATCTATTACGGCGTGCGCGAGCACGCCATGGGTGCGGTGATGAACGGTATCGCGCTGCATCGCGGGCTTATCCCCTACGGCGGCACCTTCCTGGTGTTCACCGATTATGCCCGCCCGGCGATGCGCCTCTCGGCGCTGATGCGCTTGCGGGTGATTTATGTGATGACCCACGATTCGATCGGCCTCGGCGAGGACGGCCCGACCCATCAACCGGTCGAACATCTCGCGAGCCTGCGCGCAATCCCCAATTTCGCGGTCTTTCGCCCCGGCGACGCGGTCGAGACCGCGGAATGTTGGCAACTCGCCCTGGAGCGCACCGATGGCCCGTCGGTCTTGGCGCTCACCCGCCAAGGTCTGCCCACTTTGCGCACCGAACACGACGCCGCCAATCGCTCGGCCGCCGGGGCCTATGAGCTCAGGCCCGCCGACGGCGCCGCCAAGGCGACCATCCTGGCCACCGGGTCGGAGGTGTCGCTCGCCGTCGCCGCGCGCGACCTGTTGCAGGCCGACGGCATACCGACCCGCGTGGTCTCGATGCCGTGCTGGGAGCTGTTCGCCGCGCAATCGCCCGAGACCCGGGCCGCGGTGCTCGGCGAGGACACGGTGCGCGTCGCCATCGAGGCGGCCTCGCCGATGGGCTGGGCGCGCTGGGGTGTCGACGAGACACAAATGATTGCCATGCGAGGCTTTGGCGCCTCGGCACCGGCAAAAGACCTATTCGGACATTTTGGCATCACCGCGGACGCGGTCGTCGAGGCGGTCAAACGCCGCCTCTAGGCGGCCGTTTGCGCACCATCGGGAGGAAAATTTGGCCATTCGGGTCGGTATCAACGGGTTTGGGCGGATTGGTCGATTGGTGTTGCGCGCCGCCGCGGAAGCGGGCCGCAACGACATCGAGGTTGTCGGCATCAACGATCTCGGCTCGGTCGAGACCAACGCGCATCTGTTGCGCTACGATTCGGTGCACGGCCGGTTTCCCGGCGAAGTCTCGGTCAATGGCGACAGCCTCGATCTCGGCGCCGGCGCGATCAAGGCGACCGCCGAGCGCGATCCGGCGAAACTTTCCTGGAAAGACCTCGGCGTCGATGTCGCGCTCGAATGCACTGGTATTTTCGCCAAGCGCGATGCCGCCGCGGCGCATCTCGATGCCGGCGCCCGCCGGGTGCTGATTTCCGCGCCGGCGGCCGATGCTGATCTCACCGTGGTCTATGGCGTCAATCACGACCGGCTCGATGCCAGTCATGAAGTGGTCTCCAACGCGTCGTGCACCACCAACTGCCTGGCACCGGTCGCCAAAGTGCTCAACGACGCGATCGGCATCGAGCGCGGTTTCATGACCACCATCCATTCGTATACCGGCGACCAGCCGGTGCTCGACACCCTGCATTCGGATCCGCATCGCGGCCGCGCGGCGGCGATGTCGATGATCCCGACCTCGACGGGTGCGGCGCGCGCGGTTGGCCTGGTGCTGCCCGAGCTTGCCGGCAAACTCGACGGCACCGCGATCCGCGTCCCCACCCCCAACGTATCGCTGATCGATTTCACCTTCACCGCCGCGCGCGGAACCTCGATCGAGGAAATCAACGACGCCATCAAGGCCGCCGCGGGCGGTCCGATGAATGGCATCCTCGCGGTTGTCGATAGCCCGCTGGTGTCGATGGATTTCAACCATGATCCGTCGAGCTCGAGCTTCGATCTCGGCCAGACCCAGGTGATCGAGGGCCGCTTCGTCCGTGTGCTGTCGTGGTACGACAACGAATGGGGCTTTTCCAATCGCATGAGCGACGTTGCGGTCCTGCTCGGCGGCCTGTGACCGGCCTACCGCTGCTCACTGATCTCGACGTCGGGGCGCGAAAAGTCCTGCTCCGGCTCGATCTCAACGCGCCGGTCGATCTCCAAGGCTTGATCACCGACGAGACCCGCATCGACCGCGTCCTGCCGACTCTCCGCAGCCTTGCGGATAGCGGCGCACGCACCGTCATCCTGTCCCATTTCGGCCGCCCCAAGGGTAAGACAGTCGCCGACCTGTCGCTCGGCTTTCTCAAACAGCCCTTGTCGCGGGCGATCGGCAACGAGGTCGGGTTCGCGGCCGATTGCATCGGCCCAACCGCCGCGTCTCTCGTCGAATCGCTCGAACCCGGCGCCTTCGCTCTGTTAGAAAATCTCCGCTTCCATCCGGGCGAGGAAGCCAACGACCCGATCTTTGCCGTCGCCCTGGCGCGCCTTGGCGACGTCTACGTCAACGACGCCTTCTCGGTGTCGCACCGCGCGCACGCCTCGGTCGTCGGCTTGCCGGCGCTGTTGCCGCGCGCCGCCGGCCTGTCGATGCAAGCCGAACTCGAAGCCCTCGACTCGGCGATCGGATCGCCGCGGCGGCCGGTGATGGCGATCGTCGGCGGCGCCAAGGTCTCGACCAAGCTCGCGCTGCTCGGCAATTTGATTGCCAAAGTCGACCATCTGGCGATCGGCGGGGCGATGGCGAACACCTTCCTCGCCGCCCGGGGCTTCAGCATCGGCCGCTCGCTGCAAGAGGCCGACATGCGCGACACCGCGCGCCAAATCCTCGCCGCCGCCAAATCCGCCGGCTGCGAGATCATCCTGCCGGTCGACGCGGTGGTCGCCGACAGGCTCGAAAGCGGCGCCCCATCGACGACGGTCGATGTGCCGAAAATTCCGGCCGACAAAATGGTGCTCGACATCGGCCCCGCCTCCGCCGACCAGATCGGCGAGCGCATACCCGTTTGCAAAACCATCCTCTGGAACGGCCCGGTCGGTGCCTTCGAATTCCCCCCCTTCGATGCCGCGACCAAGGCGCTTGCCCAGGCCACCGCCGCGGCGACCAAAGCCGGCAGAACAATCAGCGTCGCCGGCGGCGGCGACACCGTCGCGGCCTTGGCGCATGCCGGGGTGGCAGATGATTTCACTTACGTTTCGACAGCCGGCGGCGCGTTTTTAGAGTGGCTCGAAGGCAAGACCTTGCCGGGCGTGGCGGCGCTGCAAATTTAAATTAGGAGGCGCTTCGGATGACGCCGCCGATCATCGTCCACGACCCAGACCAATTGAACGCGGTTTTCGAATCGGCGACCACGCTCGATGTCTCGATGACCGCGATCACCGCCGCGTGGGCCGGCGCGGCGTATGGCGCGCTCTATTGGGCCGAGGCTGTGGCGGCGGCGCGTGATCGGTGGCCCGATGCCGACGTCTCGGTCGCCCTCCATTGCCTCGACGACGCCGGGCGCGCGATGGCGGCGCTGCGGATAGGCTGGAAGCGGCTGGTTTTTACCGGCGAGCGCCGGGTGCGGGATAAGATCGTCGAGCAGGCGGCCACCGTTGATGCGGAGGTATTCGCCGAACCCGAGGCTCCGGTTTTGGACCTCGGCGAGCATGCCCAAGCGAGCGCCGCTATCGCCGAGTGGATCGCCGCCGAGTCTCGTTGCAAATGACCCGCCGCTGAGCTATTCACCACGGCAGAAGACTGACGGGAGGGCGGTATGAAAGTGACCCAAAGGGTCCGTAAGATTCTGGCCAATTACGAGAGCGACAATCCGGGCACCAAGGGCAATCTGGCGCGCATTCTGATGCACGGCAAATTGGCCGGTTCGGGCAAATTGGTTATTCTGCCGGTCGACCAGGGCTTCGAGCACGGCCCGGCGCGCAGCTTCGCGCCAAATCCGCCGGGGTACGATCCGCATTACCATTATCAGCTCGCGGTCGATGCCGGTCTCAGCGCCTATGCGGCGCCGCTCGGGATGATCGAGTCTGGCGCCGATAGTTTTGCCGGCTCGATCCCGACCATTCTCAAGATGAACAATGCCAACAGCCATTCGGTGGTCAAGGACCAGGCGGTGACGGCCTCGGTCGAGGACGCGCTGCGTCTCGGCTGTTCGGCGATCGGCTTCACGATTTATCCCGGCTCGGAATATCAATACGAGTTGATCGAGGAAATTCGCGAGCTCGCGTGCGAGGCGAAGTCGGTCGGCCTGGTGGTCGTGGTGTGGTCCTATCCGCGCGGCGGCAACCTGTCGAAAGAGGGCGAGACGGCAATCGACGTCACCGCGTATGCGGCGCAGATCGCCGCCTTGATCGGCGCCCACATCATCAAGGTCAAGCCGCCGACCGATCATATCGAGCAGGCGGAAGCGAAGAAGGTCTACGAGGCCCAGGGGATCGACATATCGACCCTGTCGGCGCGGATCGCTCATGTCGTCCAATCGGCGTTCAACGGCCGCCGCCTGGTGGTGTTCTCGGGCGGCGCGGCGAAAGGCACCGAGGGTTTGCTCGACGAAATCCGCCAGATCCGCGACGGCGGCGCGACCGGCTCGATCATCGGCCGCAATTCGTTCCAACGCCCGCGTGACGAGGCGCTGGCGCTGCTCGACACCGTCGTCAAGATCTACCAGGGCAAGGCGTGAGCGGCGACAAAGACCCTTCGGGCGCGCCCTGCCGCCTCTATCTGATTACCCCGCCCGGTCTCGCCGAGGCCGACCCGGAAGCCTTCGCCGCCGCGCTCGACGCGGCGCGGGGCGGCGGCGATGTCGCGAGTGTCCAACTCCGCCTCAAGAATGTCGACGACGACGCGGTTCGCCGCGCCGCGAAGGCTCTTTTGCCGGTCTGTCGTGCTCATGACGTGGCCTTCATCGTCAACGACCGCGCCGATCTCGCCGCCGAGCTGGGCGCCGACGGGGTACATATCGGCGCCGAGGACGGCGATTACGCGGCGGCCCGAGCGGTGGTCGGCTCGAACGCCATCGTCGGCGTCAGTTGCTACGATTCCCGCCATTTGGGAGTCGATGCGGCCGAGGCCGGCGCCGACTATGTGGCGTTCGGCGCGTTTTTCCCCACCCAGACCAAAAATCCGCCGACCCGGGCCGACCCCGATATCCTGCGCTGGTGGAACCAGTTGGTCACCGTCCCCTGCGTCGCCATCGGCGGCATCGGTATCGACAATTGCGGCGCCTTGGTCGCCGCCGGCGCCGATTTTCTCGCCGTCATTTCGGGCGTATGGGATCATCCGGACGGCCCGGCGGCCGCGGTGCGCGCCTATAACGCCGCGATCGCCGACGCCATTGCGTCGTTTGGCCCGCGGTGATAGGTTCCGCGCCGCCTTCCCATTCCCTATTCAGTCTGCGTGAGCCATGAAGATCAACGGCAATGCCGTCCGTCCTGGTATGGTCATCGAGTACAAGGGCGCGCTGTGGCGGGTCACCAAGAACCATACCACTCAGCCCGGCAAGGGCGGCGCCTATAATCAGGTCGAACTCAAGCATTTGCGCGACGGAACCAAGCTCAATGAACGATTTCGTGCCGCCGAGTCGGTCGAGCGCGCCTATCTCGAACAAAAGAAATACCAGTATCTCTATGCCAACGGCGACGTGCTGACCCTGATGGAGGGTGAAACCTTCGAACAAATCGACGTCGACGCCGATCTGATCGTCGGCGGCCGCGCTTTCCTGCAGGAGGGCATGGAGGTCGAGGTCGAACTGTTCGAAGATCAACCGATCGGCATCACCTTGGCCGATACGGTGGTGATGGCGGTGGTCGAGACCGAGCCGGTGGTCAAGGGGCAGACGGCGGCGTCCAGCTTCAAGCCGGCGCTGGTCGACAATGGCGAGCGGGTGATGGTGCCGCCGCATATCGAGGCCGGCACCCGGGTGGTGATCAATACCGCGGACGGCAGCTACGCCGAACGCGCGAAGGACTGAGCCGAAGTCGGTTTGCCATGGCCCAGCGTTCTCCCATCATCAACGTCATCGCCGCGACCGCGAACAAAGCGGCGCGCATCCTCAATCGCGACTTCGGCGAGATCGCCAGTCTCCAGGCGAGCCAGAGCGACAAGGGCCCGGATCGCTTCGTTTCCGCGGCCCTGCGGCGATCGGGCGAGATCATCGCCAAGGAATTACAGCGCGCGCGGCGCGGCTTCGGCTATATCCAGCGTGGCGCGGCGCCGATCGAGGGCGATAACGGGCTCGACAACGCCTGGCTGGTCTCGCCGCTCGACGGGCTCGAAAATTTTCGCCGCGGTCTGCCGGGATTTTCGACGATCATCGGCGTTCGCGAACGCGGCGCCATTGTTGCCGGGGCGATCTACGACCCGTTGCGCGATGAACTGTTTTGGGCCTACCGGGGCACCGGCGCCTACGCCAACCACCAGCGCATTCGCGCGACCACACGCAATCGCCTCGATGATGCGATGGTGGTGGTCGATGGATCGGCGCCCGCCGCCGCCGGCCGCGGCGGCGAGGCCGCGCTCTCCGCCAGCGGTGCCGCGGTACGAAAAACCGGCGCCCCGGCGCTCGATCTCGCCTATGTGGCGGCCGGCCGATTCGACGCGTCGATCGCCATCGGCATCGACGACATCGCCGGCGATGTGGGAACCCTGCTGGTCCGCGAGGCCGGCGCGATGCTATCGACGGTCTCGCTTGGTGAAGACCAGGTCGCCACCGTCGCCGCCGGCACCCGGCTCGAGCGCGCGGTCCTCGCCTGTCTCGCCAAGTCACCCGCCGCCCCGCCGGTGGCATAACGGTTGTTCGGCGCGGCCGGGGTGGCTATTGTCCTCCAATTACGTGTCGGGCGGTTTTGGATCGCCCGAAGTTCGACCTATGACGAGCGGGATATCGACGGGAATCAAATTATGTTAGCTAGCCAACGAGTCGGTAGATTCGGTGGGCCGATCACGGTGCTGCTGTGGTTGGCCACCGCTGGCGCGGTCGGTGCGCAGGAGACGGTCATTATTGGCGGCGGCCTACCCGCCGTCGAAGTGAATTCGGACGCGCTCTACGGTGCCCTGCAGTCGTATCCCGTCACGCCACGGCCGGTATCGGCGCGGCGCGGGCCCGACGGTCTGCCGGTATTCGATGACAGCGCCGGGCCGCCCCGATCGATGATTATCGGCGGTGCCGCCGCTCGCGCGCGCCCACAAGCCGCGGTGGCCATCCCGGTTCCGATGACCAGCGGTCCGGTGGTGCTGCGCCCGCCGACACCGCGGACACCGCCCGCGACCACGGTTGCCAGGGCGGTCGTCGAGCCCGCGCCGATGAAGCCCGAGCCGGTCCCCACCCCGGTGGTCGAGGTGCCGGTCACGCCGCCGCCCCCGGCGCGCGTCGAGCCGGTGCGAGAGCCCGAACCCCAACCGGAGCCCCAACCGGAGCCCCAACCGGAGCCCGTCGCCGCGCCAAGGCCCGAGCCGGCACCCGAACCGGCACCCGAACCGGCACCCGAACCAAAAGTCGTTTCCGCGCCGGTCGCGGCGGAACCACGGCCGGAACCACGGCCGGAACCCGAAGCGGATCCCGCGCGGACCCAGACCGCCGCGGCCTCGGCCGCCGCCGACCGGGTCCCCGACGTGGCGCTGGAAACCACGCCGACCGCCACCACCAGCGGCGATACGGTCACCATCACATTTGAAAAAGGCGGCGCCGAGTTGGCGGAAAACGCGGCCGGCGCCTTGACCACGGTCATCGCCGCGCTCGAGGCCGACTCGAACGCGCGTTTGCAGTTGAAGGCGTACGCCGACGGCAGCGGTGGATCGGCAAGCGCGGCGCGGCGCCTGTCGCTTTCACGGGCGTTGGCGGTCCGCAGCTACCTCATCGACTCCGGTGTCAGTTCGACGCGCATAGACGTTCGCGCCCTGGGCGCTAAATACGAAAGCGGCCCTCCCGACAGGGTCGATGTGATTTCGGTCAACTAGAGCCAGTTTAGGCAACACGGAGTCGGTTTGATGGGCCAAATTGGCTTTTCGGGTAGGCGCGGCGCGACGGGCGATGTGGGTGCATCGGCCGAGCGTCGCAACGCACCCGAAATGCCAATTTGGCCCACCGAAGGCCGCGCTCCCGCGGCCCCTGGCGTCGTCGCGCGGCTTGCCCGATGCACACACATCGCGCCGCACCACGCTCCTAACCACGGCACACGGGAGCGCGGTCAAACCGGCTCCGTGTTGTCTAAATTGGCTCTGGACTCTGGTGGCGACGCGAGGCCCACCCCAAATGAGTCGACGAATCGAGAGCCACTGTATGCAAAGGTGCGAGTCCGCCAGTGAGACCTCATTATGAATAGACCCCGTCGCTTCCTGGTCCGCATGATCGCCTTCCTGGTGATCGCCGTCGCGGTTCTCGCGGTGTTATTTGGCCAGTTGCTCGATGCTTTTTCGGCCAATCCGCCGCTCAACGGCTTGATCCTCGGTGTGCTGGTGCTCGGCATCGGTTACAGTTTCCGGCAAGTTCTCGGACTCGCTCCCGAGGTCCGGTGGATCGAGAATTTCCGCGCCAATCAGGGGTGGCTGTCGACCCAGCCGACGCCGCGCCTGTTGGCGCCGATGGCGAAGATGTTGGCCGATCGCAAGGGCAAGATGATGCTGTCGACCATGGCGACCCGCTCGCTGCTCGACAGTATCGGCTCGCGGCTCGACGAATCGCGCGAGATTTCGCGCTATATGATCGGCCTGCTGATCTTTCTCGGCCTGCTTGGCACATTCTGGGGCCTGCTCGACACCGTCAGTTCGGTCGGTCAGGTGATCAAGGGTCTGGCGATCGCCGACGACGACCTGATCGCCACTTTTACCGCGCTCAAGACCGGCCTCGAACAGCCGCTCGGCGGCATGGGCACCGCGTTTTCCTCGTCGCTGTTCGGCCTTGCCGGGTCCTTGGTTCTCGGTTTCCTCGACCTGCAGGCCGGCCAGGCGCAAAACCAGTTCTATAATGATCTCGAGGAGTGGTTGTCGAGTGTCACCCGGCTGTCGAGCGGCGGCGGCATCGGCGAGGGCGACCAATCGGTCCCGGTCTATGTTCAGGCGCTGCTCGAGCAGACCGCGGAATCGCTCGAAGGCCTTCAACGCACCCTGTCGCGCGGCGAGGAAGACCGCCAGGGCGCCAGTACCAACATGCTGCAATTGACCGAAAAGCTGGCGACGCTCACCGATCAGATGCGCGCCGAGCAGGACCTCATGGTCAAGCTGGTGGAAAGCCAGATGGACATGAAGCCGGTGCTGCAAAAACTCGCCGAGGGCACGGATAGCGGCGGTGGATTCGACGAGGCGTCGCGCGGTCATATCCGCAATCTCGACGTCTATGTCACGCGGCTATTGGAAGAGACCGTAAACGGTCGCAATCAGTTGGCGAGCGAGCTGCGCAGCGAAATCAAGCTGCTCGCGCGCACCATCGCCGCGGCCGCGCAAGCCACCAGCGGCAGGGCGGCCCCGCCGCCGCGGACACCACCTGAAGTCGATCCCATGGCGCCACAAAGCGCGCCGCCAGGGCCCGGCCAGCAGCGGGTGCAGCCTCGGGTCAGCGTGCGGCCGATCACCACGCGGGTCACCGGCGAGCCGCGCGGCGAAGACGAGTCATAGTCCATGGTTCCCGCCGCCGCGATCGGCCTTAAGCGATTATGAGAACGCTCGGTCGCCGCAACGTACGAGCCGCCGACAATATCTGGCCGGGCTTCGTCGACGCCCTGTCGACCCTGTTGCTCGTCCTGATTTTCCTGCTGGTGGTCTTCGTGCTCGCCGAGTTCTTTCTCGGCCGCATTCTGTCGGGCCGCGACGAGTCGTTGGCCCGGCTCAATCTCCAGGTCCTCGAACTCGCCGATCTGCTGTCTCTCGAACAGGCGGCGAACAACGATATGCGCGGTGAGATGACCCAGCTGTCGGCGCAACTCCAGGCCTCGACCGCCGATCGCGATGAACTCGCCGGCCAGGTGAACTTGTTGCTGGCGCGGCAAAGGGATTTGCTCGCCGATCTTAAAACCGCCGATAGCACGGTCGATGACACTGAATCCAGCGTCGACGATCTCAAGCTGCAACTGGCGGCCGCCCTGGCGATGGTCGAGGCGGCGCAAGTCACCGAGCGCCAGGCCCGCGATCGCACCGCCGACGCGCAGTCCGGGCTCGCCGAAGAGCGCCGGATATCCAGCACCGCGCAACGCCAAGTCGCGCTGCTCAACCACCAGATCGCCCAGTTGCGCATCCAGCTTGCCTCGATTCAGCAGGCGCTCGAGATTAGCGAATCGACGTTGACCGACCAGAATATCCAGATCGCCGATCTCGGCAGCCGGCTCAATGTGGCCTTGGCGAACAAAGTCGAGGAACTGTCGCGGTATCAGTCGGAATTCTTCGGCCGTCTCGGCGAAATCCTGGCGGGGCGCAGCGACGTCAGCATCGAGGGCGATCGCTTCGTCATTCAGTCCGGCGTGTTGTTCGAGACCGGGGCGGCGACGTTGGGCGAGGAGGGCGGGCGCCAGATCGCCGATCTCGCCGGCCTGCTGCTGGAAATTTCGTCGGAGATCCCTCCCGAGGTCAATTGGATACTGCGCATCGACGGCCATACCGACAAACGGCCGATCAATACCTTTGAATTCAAGTCGAACTGGCAATTGTCGGCGGCGCGCGCGATCACCGTCGCCCAGGGTCTGATCGATGCCGGATTGCCGCCGGAACGGGTGATGGCGGCCGGATTCGGTGAGTTCCACCCGATCGATCGCCAAGAGAACGACGATGCGTACCGCCGCAATCGCCGGATCGAGCTCAAGTTGACCGAACGCTGAGCTTTTCGTCGCGGCCATGAGGCGTTAGGATAAGCATCGACCCCAATTAACACGGGTATTTCCCATGACGCTAAGCGGCTACGGAGGTCGTTTCGAGCGGCGCAATCGCAACCGCTGGCGGATGGCGATGTTCAAGACCCTGCTGTACACCGGGGTCATCGGCATATTTTCGTTCTGGGCCTACAACATGGGCGAGGAACGCGCGGAGAACCGCAATCGTTCGCTCGAGGAGCAGATGGCGGTGCTCGACGAGGAAAATAGCGGCCTCAAGGAAGAGACCGAGGCCGCGGTCTCGGCCCGGGTCGCCGCCGTCGAGCGCGCCTCGAAATACCAGCGCCAGTACGAGCAGGAAGTCCCGCAAGGCCCGCTCTACGACATCATGAAATCCGTCCAGGGCCGGATGGCCGCCGGCGTGTCGCCGGACCGCATCGCCTTCGTGCTCGGCGCGGTCGAGAACGAGACCCGCTGCGCCCCCGATATCAAAAGTCGGCGCTTTATTCTGCGTACCGCGATCAGCAGCGGCGGCGCCAACAACTCGGTCAGTTTCGCCGACAACGCGATCACCGTGACCGGCGCCGGAGAATCGTCGCGCGACGCGGCGGGCAATGCGCAAGCCTGGTTCGACGGCACCCAACCGGTGTCGCTACAATTCGCCGTCCCGGGCGGCCAAACCACCAAGGCGGAAGGCCCGCTGCCGCTCCATCACGCGGTGGTCATCAACGACAAAGTCCACCGCTTCACGGTAACCGACACTGACGCCAAAGGCTTCGTTCTGGTCACCGGCCAGGCCTGCGATTACCCGTAAGCGTCTCAGCGCGACCGCGCGCCCGAGCGTATGCGAGGAATGCCCGCGTGGCGTCTGAACGCGCTTTAAAACTCGGAACCCAGTCTCCCTCGTCATCCAGCCCGCAGCGGCGCCCGTGAGCGCAGCGAGCGGCAAGCGCGACCGCGCGCCCGAGCTTATGCGAGGCCAGCCTGCGTGGCGCTTGAACGCCCTTTAAAACCCTGGTGCCACCGCCGTGGCGGTAACCTTTCTTCCCCTCCTCCCCTCGGGAGGAGGTCGGGCGAAGGGGGACGGCGCGGGCCGTTAGCCCAAATCCTCTCTTGGTCGCAGGCGGGCCGCTGTCGTCCGGACAAAATCCCCAGGCTTTGCAACCCCCCGGCATTAAGCGTAGCCTCGCGGGGAAATCCAGGGAGGTATTTATCGCGATGGCCGCCGACGAGGGAGAACGAAAACTCGCCGCGATCCTAGCCGCCGACGTCGCCGGTTATTCGCGACTGATGGGCGACGACGAACGAGCAACTGTCGCGTCGCTCAAGTTGGCGCGCCAAGTCTTCAAGGATCGCATCGAAGCGCATGCGGGCCGTCTCATCGACACCACCGGCGACAGCGTCCTCGCTGAATTCAAAAGCGTCGTCGAAGGCGTCCAATGCGCGGTCGAGGTGCAAGAGCGCCTCGGCACCGAAAACGAGCCAGTCCCCGAACACCGCAAAATGCATTTCCGCATCGGCATCAATCTCGGCGACATCATCGAGGAAGACGACGGCACGATCTACGGCGACGGGGTGAACGTCGCCGCACGCCTGGAAGCGCTGGCCGAGCCTGGCGGCATCATGGTGTCAGAGTCGGCGCACATGCAGGTCGAGTGAAAGCTCGATATCGGGCTGGCCGACGCTGGTGAACACGAGGTGAAGAACATCGCGAAGCCGGTGAGGGCGTGGCGGGTGCTGCCGGGCGGTTCGGCACCTGTTTCTTCGGCGAAGACGAATTTAACTGCGAAATTAATTCGCCGCCCCAAAGTGGTCGCAGGGTTGGCTGTTGGTCTAGCCGTATTGATCGGCCTTGCGGTATGGGGGCTCACGATTCGCGTCGAAGCGCCACAGATGGTCAAAGCTGATGGAACGCCCACCGATGATCCAGTGCTCGCCGTTCCGACGGGTCCGACGATTGCCGTGTTGCCATTTCTCAATCTGTCAGGGGATCCGGAACAAGACTACTTCGCGGACGGTATATCGGAGGACGTACTGAACCAGATTTCCCCGGCGATGGGGCTTCAGGTCATCAGTCGCGCCTCAAGCTTTCGCTTCCGTGGCTCGAACGTCGATGCATCGAAAGTGGGCGCGGAACTTGGCGCGCAATTCCTGGTCCTCGGCAGCGTGCGTCGGACAGAAAAAACGATCCGGGTGATGGCGGAACTCGTCGAGGTCGAGACCGGAAAAAAGGTATGGTCCAATGCCTATGATCGAGCCCTGAACATCGCCTAACTGTTCGAAATGCAAGACGATATTACGCAAAGTATAGTCGCCGCAATTGCCGACGAATATGGCGTGATATCACAACTGACTCGACAAAGAGCGCGGGACGGTGAGGCCAGCTTGGGATCTTACGAATGTATTCTGCGCGCCTACCACTATTTTGAGTATTTCAACGAGGCCAATCATTTATTAGCGCGCGATTGTCTCGAGGAGGCCGTGCAGCGCGATCCGCAATATGCCGAGGCTTGGGGGTGGTTGGCGATACTATATGCCAATGAACACTTGTGGACGTTCAACCTGCGCGATGATCCATTGGGGCGTTCGCTTCACGCCGGCAATACGGCGGTCGGCGCGGACCGGCATAGCCAGATGGCGTGGGAAGGCAAAGCTGCGGCGCATTATTTCAGGGGTGAACGGGAAGAGTTCCATCGGGCCGCCCAACAGGCGATTTCGATGAATCCAAACGACGTATCCACGATTGGCAACATCGCTTGGTACTACGGAAATCTTGGTGAATTCGATCTGTCGTTGCCGCTTATGGACAAGGCTCTTTCGCTGAGCCCGTTTCCGCCAGTTTGGTATTATCAGCCACACTGGCTGAAGTACTACATGGACGGGGATTTCGAAGTTGCTCTGCAATTTGCCATTAAGGCCGAAGGTCCATTTTGGTATCCCTATCTGATGTTGGCATCAACGCATGCGGAGCTTGGCAATGAGACCCAAGCGGCGAACAACATTCGAAAGCTGCTCGAAGCCAGGCCGGACATTGTCGATATCTACCATGCTTGGGCGAAATCCTTGCACTGGCCGAGCGATTTGATCGAAAAGGTCGCGACGGGGCTGGGAAAAGCCGGCCTCCAAATTCCCGACGAAATCGGGATAGCCGACTAGCGTTGCCACCAGACGCAACAATTTTCCGGAACTGGCCATCTAAGACCGCAAAGCCTACTCAAATCCTCGCCTGGGATCGGAGGCAAGGCCGCATAAAATCGGCTTTAAGTCTGCTATCCCGCAGAGGTCTAAAGACAATGCGCAACACCTAAATCTCACCCCCACCAGACCCTAATACCAGTTTGCACAAAGAATGACCTATTTGATGGCCCACCTCGGCACGCCGGGTAGGCGTGACGCGCGGCGCGATGGGTGTCCATCGGGCAAGCGACGCAACGCAGCCGGCGTGCCGAGGTGGGCCACCGAAGGCCGGATGCTTTTTGTCGCCGGCGTCGTCGCGGGACACTTGACGTGGGGTCGCACGACGGCTCGCCCCGCTCCTATCCGGCGGCAAAAATCATTCCGGTCAAATAGGTCATTCTTTGTGCAAGCTGGTATAACTCATCAACCCCCGCCGCCCCGGCGCCAGCGCCGCCGCCTCGATCCCCATCTCGCCGAGATCCTCCGGCCAGGCGCCGCCGGTTGCCAGCGCCGCCGCGGCGCGCGACATTGCCGGCGAGGTCATGATGCCGTAGCCGCCCTGGCCGGCGAGCCAGACGAACCCCTCCAAATTGGGGTCCGCCCCGACCACGGGGCTGCGGTCGGGGGCGAAGCTGCGCAGGCCCGCCCATTTGTGCTCGATGTGGCGGATCTCCAGGGTCGAGGCGCGCGCCAAGCGGTCGGCGACCAGCGCGATGTCGATTTCTTCGGGTTGCGCGTCGCATGGCGGGGAAGGGGTCTCGTCGGCCGGGCTGGCGAGGATCTTGCCGGCTTCCGGCTTGAAGTAAAATTGCTCGTCCGCATCAATCACCAGCGGCATGGAATCGACCGAAACGTTTTCGGGCGCGGCGAAGACGATCACCGTGCGGCGGCGCGGCTCGATGCCGACCGGCCGCGCGCCGGCCAGCGCCGCGATTTGGTCGGCCCAGGCGCCGGCGGCGTTGATCACCACCGGGGCCTCGAAGTTTCCGGCGCGGGTCTCGACCCGCCAGGCGCCGTTCGCGCGCGCGAGCCCGGTAACTTCGGCGTCCGTCGCCAGACGGCCACCGTGGGCCGCGAAGCCGCGCAGGAATCCGCCGTGGATCAAATCGACATCCATGAAATACGAATCGCGCTCGATATGGGCGCGGGCCGCGTAGCCGGGGCGCAGCACCGGGATCATCGCCTCCGCCTCGGCGATGTCGATTTCGGCGATATCGCCGGGCGACGCCAAGCCGGCGGCGAGATTGGCCGCGAAGCTCGCCGTCTGGTCGGCGCGCGCGATGGTCACCGTCGGCCGTGGCTCGAGCAGCGGCGCGGCGCCAAAAATCTCTGGCGGCGAGAACAGGAAATCGCGGCTCGCCGCGGTCAGCGAACGGATCAGTGTGTTGCCGTAGTTCAGGGTAAAGAACGCCGCCGACCGGCCGGTGGTGTGATAGCCGGGACGCGCCTCGCGCTCGAGCAGCAGAACCGAGCCCGATTTGCTCAGCTCATAGGCCGCCGACGCGCCGGCGATTCCGGCGCCGATGATGATGAAATCGTAAGTCATGGGAGGTGCTTATATAGCGCGCCCCACCGAAGGTCACCGCTCTATTCGACCGCCCATGGCGCCGCCATCGCTCAACCCGGATTGCGTGCCGAGATTTTCCACGAGCTCGACGGCAGCACGATTCCTTCCGCCGTCTCGAATTTGCTTAGCTCGCTCTTCAACGCGGCGACGATCTCGTCGTTCTTGGCGATCGCCTCTTCACCCGCTTCGCGATAGGTCTCGCCGGCGGGGCCGATGGCGAGTTGGAAATTCACCGCGTCCTCGGGGGAATTGCCGACCATCAGGGGCGCATCGATGTGCTCGAACTGTATGTCGCTGTAGCCGGAAATTTCGAGCTGCTTGGTGACCATCTCCTGTCCCGCCATCGAGAACGGGCCGGGGCCGCAGGTTTGCGCGTCCTCGCCGGGCGCCGGCAGGAATTTCAGCACGATCTCCTTGGGCATGCCGAGCCACGGATTGTCGTCGATGGTTCGCCATACGATCATCGTCATCGTGCCGCCGGGCTTGAGGGTGGCGCGCATGTTGCGCAACCCCATCACCGGGTTTTCGAAGAACTGGGTGCCGAAGCGCGAGAAACAGAAATCATAGACCGGATCGAACTGATGGCTCTGCACATCGGCGACGAAGAAGTCGATGTTGGTCACCCCCGCCGCCTTGGCATCGTCGCGCGCGTATTCCAGGAAGGCTTCGCAACAATCGACCCCGGTGACCGAACCGCCGGGCTCGACCCGCTTGGCGAATTGAATCGCGGTGTCGCCGAAGCCGCAACCGACGTCGATCACCCGGTCGCCCTGGTTGATCTCGAGACTGGGCAGGATGAGCTCGCTGTGATGGGTCAGGCCGCCGACCAGAATGTGCCGGTATTTGACGAATTTCGGCACCAGAACATCGTTCCAGAAATCCACGAATTCGGTGTTTTCGGCTTCTTCTTCGATCGCGCTCATGTCCTCACCCTCATGTCTCGTCGCGTCCATCTTGACCGGTCCGGCCTCATGAACTCAGTATGCGCCTCGCTTTACGCACTTGGTAGCGAAACTATGGGGACCAATGCCGCGCCGCGCTGTGACCTGTTTCACTCGGGATTCATTCCGCCGCGATCAAGCCGCCGATCGGCCGCCAGCGTTCGCCGTCGAAGCGCATCGGCTGCAGCAGCTCGATCGGGCGGTAATCGTCGGCCGCGGTAGTCACCGCAATGCCCGGCAACAGCATCGGCACGTGCACGGCGCTTAAACTGGTCGCCTGCTTCAGCAGGTTGGCGCGGGTCAAATCGTCGCCGCAGCGCGCCAGGACCTCGGCCATCAGATGGGCGCTGGCGTAGCCGTAGACATTGAACATGTCGGCTGGGTTGCCGCGCGGGTAGAAGCGTTCCATCCAGCGCCGCCAGGCGATGACTTCCGCGTCGCCGTGCCATTTCGGATCGGTCGGGTCCTTGAGATAGGCGGCGGTGACGATGCCGGTGGCTTTTTCCAGCCCCGCCGGCCTGAGCACGGCCTCGATCGACGAGGATCCGTTGCCGAGGATATGCAATGGCCGCCAGCCGCTGTCATAGGCCTGGCGGATCGCTTGCGCGGCGAATTTCGGCGTCGCGATATCGACGAAAATATCGGCGCCGCTGTTGGCGAGTTGCACGATCAAGCCGTCGACCGAGGGGTCGGTCACTTCGTAGGACGCCGCGGCGACGATCATATCGCCGGCCCGCGCGCCGAGCCCGGCCTTCAGGCCGGCAAGATAATCCTTGCCGTAATCGTCGTTTTGATAGAGCACGGCTATGCGTCCCGCCGGGCGCGTATCGAGAATGTAGCGGGCGTAAATTTTCGCCTCGGTAAAATACGATGGCCAGAACCCGATCGACCAGGGATAGCGTGCCGTCCGGTTCCAGTTGCTCGCCCCGGTGGTGAGAAAAAGATGCGGCACGGCCCTCGCATTGAGATAGGCCTGCACGGCATTGTTGGTCGGCGTGCCGAGATTGCCGAACAGCGCCAGGACTTTCTCGTGTTCGACCAGACGGCGGACCTGCTCGACGGTCTTCGGCGGGCTGTAGCCATCGTCGAGGACGATGAAATCGATCCGCCGCCCGTTGATGCCGCCGTCGGCGTTAAGCATCGCGAAATACGCCGACATCGCCTTGCCAATCGCCGAATAGGCCGAGGCCGGCCCGCTATAGGGCTGGGTGCTGCCGATCAGGATGCGCTCGTCATCGGCGCCCCGGTCGTACTCCGCGGCGGCGGCGGGCGCCGCGGCGACAGGCATGAGCAGGGCGACGCATATCAATGTGCTGCGGATAAACATACCCGCCACTTTAGCTCGTCGGAGCTCAGGCGGGTTCGCTTATTTCGCTGTCTTCGTGCGACTGCAGCCGGGCGCCGGCGGTGTCGGCGCCCGGCTGCAGTCCGCCTGGTCGGTATTGGCGCCGGTCAGGTCGGCATCGGTGAGCCGGGCGCCGGTCAGGGTGGCGTGGCTGAGATCGGCGTTCCGCAGCGCCGCGCCGGTCAAGTCGGCGCCGACCATTTCCGCCGCCCGACAGCGGGCCTCGGTCAAAGTGGCGCCGCGCAACCGCGCCCCGGTCATCCGCGCATGGCTCAAATCGGCGCCGATCATCCGGGTGTCCTTGAGTAACGCGTGATTGAGATTCGCCGATGCCAGCACCACGCCGTCCGCCACCGCGCCGGTGAGGTCGGCATCGGAGAGGTCGGCGCTTCGGATCAGGTGATCCGCGCCGGGCCGCATCAAGATGATCTTCACCGCGCCGAGATCGCACGATTGGAGATTGGCGCCCTTCAAGCTCGCACGGGCCAAATTCAGGCCTCCGGCCCGCGCCCCCGACAAGTCGGCGCGCGCGAAATTGGCGCTTCGCGCGTCCGCCAAGACCAGCAACGCGCCGCTCAAGTCGGCACCGATCAATTTGGCCCGACAAATCGGCGCCGCAGAGATTGCGCCCCGCGAGATCGGCCTCGCTCAGATCGGCGCCGTCGAATTCGGCGCGTCGGCCGCCGCGGTTCTCGATCCACGCCAGGTGGTCGGCGAGGATCCGTTCCAGTTCGTCCGGCGCCATCCGCTCCGGGGGTTCCATTCGCGCGTCTTCCAGCCGCACGTCGGTGAGATCCGCGCCATGCAGCTGCGCGTCGCGCAGGTCCGCCGATTTCATATTGGCGGCGCGCAACGAGGCGCCGGAAAGGTTGCAATCGACCATCGTGCTATTCGCGAGATCGCAGCGCTCGAGCGTGGCATTCGAAAGGTCGGCGCGGGTGAGGTCGCAATTGGTCATGTCGGCGCCGGTGACATTGGCTTGCACCAGCTTGGCGTCGACCATGATCACATCGTTCAATTTCGATTGGGTGAAATTGGCCGCCAGGAGCGACACGGTTTCGCTGAGGTTGGCGCCGGTCAGCGACCCTTCGCTGAGATCGGCGCCGGACAGGTCGGCGCGGGTCAGATTGGGCTCGGTCAGATCGACGCCGCGCAAATCCGATTTGGCGAGCACCGCGCCGCGCAGATTGGCGCGGGTCAGGAACGCGCCGGTCAGTGTCGCGAACGATAGATCGGTGTCGGAAAAATCCGCCCTGGCGAGATCGGCGCCGGCGAGGTCGATATTGCGCAAGTCTCGCCCCGACAGATCGGCGCCCGCCAGCGCGGCTTTTTCCAGGTTCGCGCGTTCGCCGCCGCGGCGATTGCCAAGCCACGCCTCGTGCGCATCGAGAATTTCGGCGAGCCGGGCGGCGTCCATCAGGCCTCGGCCTTTTCCTTGGGCCGCGCGGTCGCCTCGAAGCGCAGCATGGTCTCGATGTAGGCGCCCTGGAACATGCCGATCCCCAACCCCTGTCCGGCACTGACCGCGCGCGCGGAGTGACAACCGGTGAGAATGATCCGCGCCTGGCCGATCCGCTCGATAGCCGCCGCCAACACGGTGCGCTGGGCTTCGACGATCGCGGTCTCATAGTCGGGGCCCCAGCGCAATTTGATGAAATCGAAGCCCAGGCGCTCGCGCCCGATCAACGGCAACGTCAGATGGTTGGTGCCGTCGAGAGCAACCCGGTAGCCCCGGCTTTGCAAATAATCACGCACGAACAGCGCCGCGCCCATGTCGCCCGAAATCGTCTGATACAGCGTGCCCTTGTGCTGCTCGACGATCGGCCGGAGTGTCTCGTGGCACAGGCGGTTATGAAACGGCTGGCGGTGCTCGGCGCGCAGGCTTCCCATGTGCAGATGCAGCGCCACGGCGTCGCGCTCCGCCGCGCCAAGCCGCTCGGCATAGTCGGCCAAGCGCGGTTCGCGGTTCTGAATATCGGGTTCGCCGACCATTTTTCGCTGTTTGCTACGCCAATTCGACCAATCGCGGCCGGCATCGCGAATTCGAAGGGGCGCCTGCCAAGCCGTGCCGATGAATATAGGGCTGTGCGCGGGTCTGCCGATGTCTTGCCGCCGCTTCGGCGGGCGAATACACTGCGCCCAGGCGCTGGTTTCATACGCCTGGGCGCTTATGAGGGAAAATCCGACATGGCCAAAAAAACGGACTCCGGCGCGAGCGAGGCCGAGGAAAAATTCGACGATATCGCGGCCAAGAGTTTCGAAGCGGCGCTCGAGGAGCTCGAAGAGATCGTCCGCAAGTTGGAAAGCGGCGAGATCGATCTCGACGGCGCAATTCAGGCCTACGCTCGCGGCGCCGCGCTCAAACGCCATTGTGATCAGAAACTTCGCCAAGCCGAACAACGGGTGAGCCGGATCAACGTCGCCGATGACGGCACTGTCAGCGCGACGCCGATCGATCTCGAAGGCGGCGCCGGGCGTTGACGCCGCTCGAGGCCGCGCTCGCCGAGACCGCGACCCGTGTCGAGCGCCAAATTTCCGAGCTGATCCCCGCGCGCGTCGTTTCCCACGCCCGTTTGATCGCGGCCATGCGCTATGCCGCGCTCGGCGGCGGCAAACGACTGCGCCCGTTTCTCGTGCTCCAGAGCGCCGGGCTATTCGGCGCCGAGGGCACGGGACCCATGCGCGCCGCGGCGGCGGTCGAGCTCATTCATTGCTATTCGCTGGTCCACGATGATCTGCCGGCGATGGACGACGATGATCTGCGTCGCGGCCGTGCCACCGCGCATATCGAGTTCGACGAAGCCACCGCGATCCTCGCCGGCGACGGGCTGCTCACCATGGCCTTCGAATTGCTCGCCGATGCCGCCACTCACCCGAGTGCCGAGGTGCGCGCCGCGCTGGTTCTGGCGCTCGCCCGCGCGGCGGGCACCGAAGGCATGGTCGGCGGCCAGATGATCGATCTCGCGGCCGAGGGACAAAATTTCGACCTAACGCAAATTTCCCAACTTCAGGCGATGAAGACCGGCGCGCTGATCGCGGTGAGCGTCGATGCCGGCGCGATCCTCGGCCAAGCCGATACCAACCAGCGCGCCGCGCTCGCGGCCTACGCCCGCGATCTCGGCCTGGCGTTCCAGATCGCCGACGATCTGCTCGACGTCGAGGGCGACCAAGCGGAAGTCGGCAAGGGGGTCGGCAAGGATGCCGCGGCCGGCAAGGCGACATTTGTATCCCTGCTTGGCATCGACGGCGCGCGAGCGCGGGCACGGGAGCTCGTCGCCTCGGCGACCGAGCATCTCGCGATCTTCGACGCGCGCGCGGATTTGTTGCGGCAAGTCGCCAAATTCGTCGTCGCCCGCCGTAATTAATGAAAAAAATCCGCCTCGACATTTTGCTCGTCGAGCGCGGCCTTGCCGAGACCCGCACCAAGGCCCAGGCGGTGATTCTCGCGGGGCTGGTGTTTTCCGGCACCCGCCGGCTCGACAAGCCGGGAACCCAAGTCGATCCGGCGGCAGAGATCGAGGTGCGCGGGCGCCCGCATCCCTGGGTCTCGCGCGGCGGCGTAAAACTCGCGCATGGCCTCGATCATTTCGAAATCGATCCGGCGGGTCTGGTGTGCCTCGACATCGGCGCCTCGACCGGCGGCTTCACCGACGTCCTGCTGTCCCGCGGCGCCGCCCGCGTTTTCGCGGTCGATGTCGGTCACGGCCAGCTCGATTGGAAACTGCGCAACGACGCCCGGGTGACGGTGTTGGAGCGCACCAACGCCCGCCACCTCACCACCGAGCAGGTGCCGGTGCCGCCGGCGCTCTTGGTCTGCGACGCCAGCTTCATCGGCTTGGCAACGGTCCTGCCGGCGGCCCTATCCTTATCCGAGCCGGCGGCCCGGCTGGTGGCGCTGATAAAGCCGCAGTTCGAAGTCGGCAAGACGCTGGTCGGCAAGGGTGGGGTGGTCCGCGATCCGGCGGCGCGCCATGACGCCTGCGACAAGGTCGCGGCGTGGCTGGATGCGCGGCCCGGCTGGCACGTGCTCGGTGTCACTGAGAGTCCGATCACCGGGCCGGAAGGCAATGTCGAATATTTGATCGGGGCCTTGCGAGATAATGCGTGACTTTTGCCGAATTTCGGGTCGCCACGCTCTCGCGCATTAGATGCGGGAGTCGGGCAACACACTATTCGCTTCGAGCATCGGAGCGTCAAATTCGATCGCCCGTGGAACCGATTTGCCGGTCGAACAGCGACCGCGCATTCGTCATGTCCGCCTACAGCCCAGGACTCACCGTCAGGGTAACCTTGCCATTACTCACACTTTTGAGCCATAACCGGTAATTCGGCGCGGCGAGAATTAGTGGCTCAGGCTATGCTTTTTCGGGCGGTTGGCATGTCGCACATTTCAGCGGCACTCAACGCGCCACGCCAATGCCGATTACAATGAGAACCGTATAGTCTTGCTTGTTGCAGCCGTCCACGGGGGGCATCGGCGCTCCCGGCGTGACCGGAAAAGCAGATATCGGAGCATTGGCCGGCGAACAAGAGCCATTGCCCATGGCCGGTGTGTAGCGGGCGGATCGGCACCGCAAATGCGTCACGTCGTAGAGCGTCGCGCCGTCCTCAAGCTCCCAGTGCTGAGCGCCATCGGCATCCGCGGGATGGACGGTCAGTACACTCACAACCTCGCGATTGCCCGTGACGACATATTTCCCGTCAGGGAGTGAAAAGGCTGGCGGCTCCATGATCGCGCCATTCTCTTCCAGCCACCAGTCGCTTCCGTCTAACTCCCATCGTGCCGGCGCGATGCCCCCCGCGGCCACTAACTTCTCGTAGTTGGCCAACAGCACCCCCCGCGGACCCGGATCCTTACGCCAGAGCCCCCAAAACTCCGCGCCATTGCCGGAGGTCGCGTCTGGATCGCCGAGCGCCGCTATATACTGCACCGGAATTCGCCGGAACATCGTTCTGTCATCGGCGGGAACGGCAATGGATTGAGTCGTGGTCGCGATCACCATCAGAAACCCGGTTGCCAAGAATGCGCTGCTCTTTTTCCATGTCGGGCGATTGGGTGCCATCACTGTTCCTCGCTGTGTCCGGTTTTCCGCCCGGACGCTTCTCGCGTCAGATCCGACCACTACGATCGATCCGTCGGTTGTCGATGATAACGACAAGAGGAGCGCCCGCAAGCTTGAGGCAAAACTTTATTTGAAATACCGGTGCCGGATCCAGAGGTAGGTCAGCCCGGCGGACGCCCAATACCGGATGAAACCGGCCAAAGCAGCGAAGGGCAATTCGAATGTCGGATTTCGGAGCTAAACCGGCAGCAGTTTATTGGCATCCCTCATTTCCACGAGTAAGCCATAAACAGCCATGGGCGGTGGTGCTGGCAAGACGATTTTCAGCGCCATCACTTCCACTCATCACGTGATATCCCCCAGGCATTGCCACCACTGCCGATTGGCGTAGTCTCTTGCGGGACATCGGGGGGTATTCATCGCGATGGCCGCTGACAAAGGACTGAGAAAGCTCGCTGCGATTCTGGCGTCCGATGTGGCCGGCTACAGCCGGTTGATGGCGAACTTTGGATGGCGACTCGCGCGCGCATTTGATGCGAGCTTCGGGCAACACGCTGTTCGCTTCGAGAATTGGAGCGTCAAAATCGATCGCCCGTGGAAGCGAATTGCTGGCTGAACAGCAACCGCACATTCGTCATGTCCGCTTACAGGCCAAGACTCACCGTCACGATAGCCTTGCTATTACTCACACTTTTAGCCACGAAGAGACATGGTCAGCTCCTCAAATGACACCGCAATTTGGTACTTTGCGATGCCGGTTGTTGGCGCCGGCCAACACATTATAAGTGGACGTTACACGGAGGCCGAGTAATGAGAAACCTTCGCGCTCTACGGCGATAATTGTTCCTTCGTTTTATCGAGAACAGCACGAACCCTTCGAGCGAGGTCAGCCCTCGCATAGGGCTTTTTGAGAAGGTCTAAGCCTTCATCAAGCTCGCCTTGATGAATGACGGCTTCCGCAGTGTAACCTGATGTGTACAGGATCCCAATTTCTGGTCGACGTCGCCGGACTTCGACCGCCAATTCCAGGCCGTTCATGTTATTCGGGAGAATCACATCGGTGAACAACATACTAATCCGAGATGGCGTCTCCAATACCTTCAAAGCGCTTTCGGCATCAGGCGCCTCGAGGGTTTCATAGCCGAGATTGCGAAGCAGCGCGACTACCAGCTTACACACTTCGGGATCATCCTCGACGACCAGAATGGTTTCGCCCTGTGCTACGGAGATTTGTGTCGGTTCAGCGTGTGCAATTCCTCGGCAGTGGCCTCGGAACGCGGCATATAGATTCTCACCGTCGTGCCTTGGCCTTGCTCGCTGTCGATCGTCACGTGGCCCCGCGACTGCTTGACGAAACCGTACACCATGCTGAGCCCCAGCCCGGAACCTTTGCCCGGCCCTTTAGTGGTGAAGAACGGATCAAATACCTTATCGATCTCATGATGCGGAATGCCGGTGCCGGAATCAGTCACCTCTATTAAGACATACTGCCCCGGCACCACCTCTGCCTGCGCCGCGGCATAGGCATCGTCGAGGATGACGTTTGCGGTCGCTATCGTGAGTTTTCCACTGCCCGACATCGCATCGCGCGCGTTGATCGCCAAGTTCAGAAGGGCGTTCTCCAACTGAGCCGGATCCACTTCGCAACGCCACAGGTCATCGTTACCGACCATTTTGACCTCGATGGACTCTTCCAAAGTGCGACGCAAGAGATCGGTCATGCTGCGCACCTGCTCGTTGGCGTCGATGATCTTGGGGTCCAAGGTTTGTTTCCGGGAGAACGCGAGAAGGCTGTTGGTCAAAGTCTTTCCCCTTTGAACGCTCGATAACGCGTTGTCGGCATAGCTTAGCGCAACATCGTCGCCGGCGATCCGATCCGTCAACATTTGGAGATTGCCAAGAATGACGGTGAGGAGATTATTGAAATCGTGCGCGACTCCGCCCGTGAGTTGTCCCACTGCCTCCATCTTTTGCGCCTGGTGGAGTTGCTCCTCGCTTTGCCGCAAGGCGGATTCAGCATGCTTGCGTTCGGAAATGTCCGTGGCAAAAGTGATGAGGCCGCCATCAGGAAGCGTATGGTGACGGATCATAAATGTCTTGCCAATAGTTGTCATCAACTCGTAGGCGGGGCCCGGACGACGGCGCCGCTCGTTCCGTTCTTCGAGCCATTTCCTCTCTTGACCCAGTTCCTCCGGATACACGCGGGCGGCAACCATTCTTTTCATGACTTCCGAGAAATGCATCCCGATCGAAGCCGAGACTCCCACTTTTCTCATTGCCTCAAACCATGCATCATTCGCGAGTATCAGATGATCGGCGCTGTCCCACATCGCAACGCTGTCCGACATACTATCAATCGCAGTAACCAATTGTTGGTGAGTTGAATGTGCTCGTTCGTTGGCCTCGACCTCTTCAGTAATATCGGACGTCACACCGCGATAACCCAGGAACCCGCCACTCTCGTCAAAGTTCGGCACGCCGCTGGTTCGCAGCCAGAACCGATTGCCGTCATCGAAATCAGCGGCGAAGACGAAATCTCGGAACGGTTGATGGGCTTCGATCGTCGCAATATGATCGCGCCACGTGTCGGGGCGTTCTTGACGGTCTTTCGCACTGATTTCGTTGACTCGTGTGCTACCGATCATGGAAGCCGGACGATAAGCGGCGCTATCCGGTTCGCCCCCGAAAAACGCGGTGAAACTGTTCTCGGCATCGGTATCCCAATACCAGTCCGATCCGGCTTCGGCGATTTGTCTGAACCTCGCTTCGCTCTCCTTCAAGGCGGTCTCAGCACGTGCGCGTTCAGTAATTATGGTCGTAATCGTCAATGTACCGCCATCCGCCAATCTATGGTCACGTATCAGCGCCACCTCGCCGTTGGACAGTGCAACCTCTGTTGCCTCGCCGGGTTTGTGGCGCCGCTCCAGACGGAGTCTCACCCATTCCTCTTCCTTCCCAACGGCTTGCGGAATGCATCCGGATGCAGCCAAGTTGCGTACATAGTCATGGTAGCGATCGCCGATTTTTGGCGCCAGTCCGAAGCTGACCTGTTCATCCCACCAAGACTTGTTGGCAAGCAATAACCTGTCCTCATGATCGAACATCACCACCCGATCCGCGACACCGTCGATTGCGGCGGCCAGTGTGTGGTGAGACGCGCCATCACCAGCTTCGTTAGCGAGATCCGTATTCTTCCGCTTGTCCAAGCTGTTCCCTCTAGGGTGGCCTTTAGAGCGCCGGTCGATGACTATGAATGATACGGGAGGGCTCGCGCACGTGCGATTGAGTCCGCTGAGTCCGCCGAAGCCGTGCTTAGAGTCTTTCCGGATATAATTGATGCCAATTTGGCCCACCGAAGGCCGCTCTCCCGCGGCCCCTGGCGTCGTTGCGCGGCTTAGTGTCCGTCCGGGGACTTTATGAGTCGGATGAATCGGTTATCCGGCGGCCCCTCTTGAAGAGCTGAATCAGCTGTGATTCTCTGGGGTGGTGAATTTGCTCTTGAGGTGCCCCATGTGGACTGCCGACAACCGCCC
>JAKZSU010000230.1:0-10368 GCA_047517485.1 Alphaproteobacteria bacterium | reverse complement strand
TCTACAATGCCCAGTGGATCGTCGAAAAGAACGGCTACCTGAGCCCCGCTCAAGCTCGTCAGGCGTGGCACGCCGCGATCTCAATCAGGCCCGCCGCGTGAGACAAACTTGTGTCCAAGGAACCGGGTGCGCTACATGGCGTGCACATGAACACCTGGCCGGACGCCGGCATGACGCCGTTCCGCGGTGAGAAGAACACCAACTGGGAAGGTGGCTGGCGGGTGCCGTCGGTGGTGCGCTGGCCGGGCCGGATCGCCGCCGGATCGGTGTCCAACGAGATCATGCATCATATGGATTGGCTGCCCACGTTGCTCGCCGCGGCCGGCGATCCCGACATCAAGGCGAAGCTCAAGGTGGGTGGGGTGGAGGCGATCGGGCGCACCTACAACGTGCATCTCGACGGCTACAATTTCCTGCCGTATCTGACGGGCGAGGAGGAGAATGGCCCGCGCAAGGAGATATTCTACTTCTCCGACGAAGGCGATCTCACGGCGTTACGCTATAGCGACTGGAAGCTGATCTTCATGGAGCAGAAGGCGGAAGCCACGCTTCGGGCGTGGATCGAGCCGTGGACGCCGCTACGCGTGCCGTTGATGTTCAATCTGCGCCGCGATCCGTACGAACGCTCCTATTCCACGTCGAATACCTATTACGACTGGCTGATCGACCGCGCTTTCTTGATGGTGCCCGCACAGGTTTTTGTCGGGAAATTTCTGACCACATTCAGAGAATTTCCGCCGCGGCAGAAAGCGGCGAGCTTCACCGTCGATCAGGTGATGGAGAAACTCGAGCAATCGCTCGGCTCGCACTAGTGGAGGACCTGTGACCGGCGGCCCGCATCGGTACCCGGCGATGCGGGCTCGGCGTTCATGGACCGGGGACCTACAATGACTGTGAATAATATGCGCCAGCTGATGCTTCTCGCGACGCTAGCGGCTCTCGGGGTTGGCTGTTCAGCGATGGCCGACGCGCGCGACTTAGAAAAGCCGCGGCTAATATTGCAAATAACCGTTGATCAACTGCGCGGCGATTTGCCCGAGCGCTATTATGATCGGCTCGGCGAAGGGGGCCTGCGTTACCTGCTGGATGCTGGAACCGTCTTCAGTAACGCGCACCACCGCCATGCCAATACCGAAACGATTGTCGGGCATACGACCCTTGCCACGGGTGCCGACCCGTCCGTCCATGGCATGATCGGCAACGTCTGGCTAGATCGGGCGAGCGGCGCACTGGTCTATAATGTAGAAGATCCTCGCTACCCGGTCCTCGGCGAGGGTGTCGGTGTAGACAAGAATACGGAGATCGATCCAACTCAGAGAACCGCGAGGTCCGACGGGCGGTCACCATCGGCCATTCTGGTGTCGACTTTTGGTGACGAGTTGTCGCTGAACCTGGGTGGAAGAGCGAAAGTCTTTGGCGTTTCGATCAAGGACCGCGGTGCGATTTCAATGGCCGGTCATACAGGCAAGGCGTATTGGTTTTCCAAAAAAACCGGGACATTCATCACCAGTCGATTCTATTACGATCAGTACCCGCAGTGGGTGATCGACTGGAATGCGCGAACCCCGGTGGGAAAATATGCCGGCAAATCATGGCAATTGTTACATGATCAATCGACCTACAGTTTTGGCGCGGCGGACGACCGGCCATACGAAACCGCTCTGCCAGGATATGGCCGGACGTTTCCCCATCCTTTCGGCGATAGGAGCGACAAATATTTCACGACCTTGCTCACTATAAGCCCGGCAGGAGACGAGCTGACCCTCGACTTTGCTAAAGCGCTAATCCACCACGAAAATCTCGGCAGCGACACAATCCCGGATTACTTATCGATAAGTTTCTCGGCGACTGATTATGTCGGCCATGTCTTTGGGCCATCGAGTTTGGAAAGCGAAGACAATATCTTGCGGTTGGATCAAACTTTGGCCGCATTGTTTAGTTTCATCGATGCTGAAATCGGCCTCGACAAGACCTTAATCGTACTATCGGCGGATCATGGTGGGGCCGAGGCGCCCGGCTATTTGGCGGAACTCGGCTTCGAAGCAGAATACATCGACCCCAAGTCTTTCGATACAGGCGCGGCGGTCGAGGCCGTTAAAGCGCGCTTTGGCATAAGTGAAGATCTGATCACCACATACCACCATCCCTATGTCTATTTGAACCGCGCCGTGATCGCCGACAAGGGCATCGATCAAGCCGCGGTCGAACTCGCGGTGGCGGAGGCGTTGACTCGCTTCGACGGTGTGGCCTTGGCGGTTTCAAGCCGCGCGCTCAGGTCCGGCAGAGTCGCCAATACGCCGCTCATCCGATCGATCGCGAGAAACGACTATCCCGGACGGTCGGGTGACGTTTATGTGGTCTTCGATCCCAATCGGTTCATCAACGATTTTGACGGTTTGACCGTGGCGGCGACCCACGGGTCGCCGTGGCGTTACGATACATATGTGCCGATCTATTTTGCCGGCATGGGAATTCCGGCGCAAAGGATCAATCGCCTGGTGCATACTGTCGATATCGCTCCCACTTTGTCGCACTTGGTCGGCGTGAAGCCCCCTTCGGGTTCCTTTGGCAGCCCGCTTTTGGAGATCATGAGACGGTAATGAAATCGCCGCGCGATCTGGTCTTGGTGTTCGCGGCGGTTTCGCTGACCAACGCGGTCGCGGCGACGGGCTCGGAGGCGCAAGCGCCGGCTTATATCGGGTCCGAGGCTTGCGCCGAGTGCCACGCCGACACCGCATCCGCCTGGGCCGGGTCGCACCACGCCTGGGCTTGGAATCAGCCGAGCGAGGCGACCGTACTCGGTGATTTCGATGACGCCGTGGTTCGGCGCAAGGGCGTCATTACCCGCTTCTTCCGGCGTGACGGCCGGTACGTCGTCGAGACCGATGGTCCCGATGGCAGGCTCACGGAATACCAGGTTCACTCCACCGCCGGTGTCGAGCCGTTGCAACAGATTCTGCTGGAGACCGCGCCGGGGCGCCTGCAAGCGCTCGACTTGGCCTGGGATAGCGGGCGCCAGCGTTGGTATGACCTATACCCCGACCAAGTCCTCAATGGCGGTGACGGGTTGCATTGGACCGGGCCGTACAAGACCTGGAACGCGCGCTGCGCCGAGTGTCACGCTACCGGTTATCGCAAGAACTACGACCCCCCGACTCGGCGCTATGCCAGCACGCAAGCCGAAAAGGGTGTCGGGTGCGAGGCGTGTCATGGGCCGGGGGAAGCACATGCCGGCTGGGCCAGGGGGGCTGACCCCGCGCGCTGGTCCGGCCTGACCCTCGAGGGTTTTACCATTGGTTTTTCCGGCGCATCCGCCGCTACAGAGATCCAGCAGTGCGCCGGCTGTCACGCGCGCCGCGATCCGTTCGGCGACGGCAATCCGCTTCCCGGCACGCCGTTTCACGATGCGTATCGATTGGCGCTATTGCGCGACGGTCTTTACCACGCCGACGGCGCGATCGAGGACGAGGTCTACGTCTATGGCTCGTTCCTCCAGTCGCGGATGTACGCCCGTGGGGTGCGCTGCAGCGATTGTCACGATCCGCATACGGCGCGACTTAAGGCGGAGGACAACGCCCTCTGTACCCGCTGTCATTCGCCGGCGGGAAACTCGCGATATCCAAGCTTGAGAAAAGCGGTCTACGACAGCCCGTCGCATCATTTCCATGCGCCCGGCTCCGACGGCGCGATGTGCAAGAGCTGCCACATGAGTGAACGCGTCTATATGGTTATCGACGTTCGCCATGATCACGGCTTTCGCATTCCGCGCCCTGATTTGTCGGCGAAAACCGGCACGCCCAACGTCTGTACCGACTGTCATGCCGACCGCCCGGCGGTTTGGGCGGCCGAGGCGATCGCCGGTTGGTTTCCCGATAGCGCGCGACGCGGTAGCCATTTCTCGCCGGCATTCGCCGCCGCGCGCAAGCATCCGGAGGCGCTCACCAAAAACTTACTGGCGATCGCCGGCGACGACGATTTGCCGGGGATCGTCCGTGCAACCGCACTGGATTTGATCGGCAGGCGCGATGAGGCCTCAGTGCGGTCGCGCGTGGGGACGCTCGTTCGCGACGAAGATCCGCTGGTGCGCGCGGCGGCGATCGGGGTGCTGGACGGTGCCTCGTATCCTGACACCGTGCAACAGATTCTCCCGGCCCTGGAAGATCAATACATGGCGGTCCGGATTGCGGCGGCGCGCGCGCTGCGGGTGGCTTCCGACGAGTGGCGCGCGTCGCTGTGGGCCAAGGCCGATTTTCCCGAGACCCACATGGTGATCGGCGGGACGGCCCTGGTCCTGCGCGATCCGCCTGCCGCCGAACGCGCGTTTCGCGAGGCCATTCGCCAAGACCCGCAGCTCGTCGATGCCTGGACCATGGTGATCCGCATTCGCGCCGCGGTGGGCGACCGCGAAGGCGCCTACGCCGCGACCATTGAAGCGCTCGCGGTCAATCCGAATGACCCAGCGCTGGGCTCGATGCTCGAGCAGTTTGACGAGGTTCCCTAGCGAGATACGATGTCGGTGTGCTAGCGTGGCGCGGTATTTCCAGGGAGACCGCGAATGACCACGCAGCTGCGCGCTAAACCCACCGAGGCGGCGCCTGTCGATTGCACGGCGAGGGCGCGTTATTTCGACTCGACGACCGCGTTCAACATCCCGCACCCGGATGTGCCCTGTCATATTTTCGTCGATGAGCGCACCGCCGCCCTGGACCCGGCCACCGGCACCGGCCTGATCCCGCTCGACCTAAGCGGCTTGCTCGAACTTGATTTTGCCGCGACCACGCCGCTGGTGCTCACGCGTTACGCGCGGATTCGCGCCGGCGAGACCCTGGAGACCAATTTCCGGGCGAGCGGCGCGACCCATTACGTGATCGCCGGTACCGGCGAAACGCGCCAGGACGATGCCCGCATCGCCTGGCGCGTCGGCGACGTGTTCTGCCTGCCCGGTGGCCGCCAAGCGGTCCACGCAGCCGGCGACCAGGACTGCGTGTTGTGGATCGCCACCGACGAGCCGATCTATGCGCAGACCCATGCGGCGGCGCCGCCGGCTGACGATGCGTCGGTGGTCGCGGTGCATTACCGGACCGACGATATTCAAGCCCGCCTCGCCGCCGTCCAGGACAAGCTCAGCAATCAGCACGACGCCGGCCTGGCGTTGATCTTCTCGAGCGAATCCCAGGCCCATAATCGATTGACCACGCCGACCCTGAGCCTGGCGCTCAACTCGCTTTTGCCCGGCGGCAGTCAACGTGCCCATCGCCATAACGCGACTGCGATCTCCCTCGTCCTCCAGGGCCGCGATTGCTATTCGATGATCGCCGGCGAACGTGTCGACTGGATCGATCACGCAGTGATGATCACGCCCCCCGGCGACCTCCATTCGCATCACAATGACGGCGATGTCGGTGCCCAGTTCCTGATCGTCCAGGATAGCGGTCTGTACTACACCGCGCGCACCATGGGCTTTGCTTTCGGCGAGTAACCGCGGACGGCGACAATCTAGGGTGTCGCTCTCGCACGGTCCGGCGCTATATGATTCCTCACGGCCCATGGTCTCGCGTGATCCGACGATCGCGATGGCGTTGGCCGTGGGTACCCGAGTTGGGTTGGGCAAATGGGCGATATGGAAGTTCTCGACGAGACCGCGTCTCGTGACGCCGAGCATTTGGCGGCGATTGGCGCGAACTGCCCGGGGATCGTCTACCGGCGCATCGCCTACCCTGACGGGCGTATCGAATACCCCTATGTAAGTGCCGCGGTCCGGGCGATCTACGGCCTCGAGCCCGAACGCGTAATCGCCGACTCATCGGTCCTGCTCGACTGTCTGCATCCCGAGGATCGCGAAGAATTCGAGGCATCGCTGAGAAATTCGGCGAAAGACCTCGCGCCGTGGATGCTTGATTTTAGAATCATCGATACCGCCGGCAAAATCCACTGGATGCGCGGCAACTCCACACCCCATCGCCAACAGCAAGGCGAAGTCGTTTGGGACGGCCTGTTGCTGGATATCAGCGACAGCATGAATGCCGCGGAAGCCCTAAAGAGCAGGGACCGCCGGTTCCGCGCGCTCATCGAAGGCTCAATCCAGGGCGTCCTCGTGCATCGAGATAATCAGGTGCTGTTTGCCAACAAAGAGTGCGCACGAATTCTGGGATTCAAGGATCTGGACGACCTTCCGGGCGGTGGATCGGTCGAAGATCATCTCCACCCGGATGAAAGAGACCGACTGAGGCACTACGGCGAGGCACGCGTGCGTGGCGATCCGGTTCCGAAGACCTACGAAGCGCGAGCCTTACGCAAGGACGGCAGCACCGTTTGGCTCGATGTTCGGGCGACGCGGGTCGAATGGGACGGCCAGCCGGCGGTTCAGACGGTGTTCGTCGATATCACCGAACGCAAGCTTGCCGAAGAGGAATTGCGGCGCAGCGAGCAACGCCTTCGCAACCTGGTGGACGGCTCCATTCAGGGGCTGATCGTCCATGTCCACACCGCGCCGAAATTCGCCAACCAGGCGCTTGCCGATATCCTCGGCTACGACACCGCGGCGGAAATTCTGCGCCTCGAGTCGGTGGACGATTTGGTACATCCCGACGACCGCGAACGAATTCTCGAATTTCGCGAAGCTCGCCTGCGCGGTCGGGAAGCGCCGACGATCATGGAATTGCGGGCCGTTCGCAAAGATGGCGCGGCGGTGTGGGTGGAATTGCGGCCCACCTTCATCGATTGGGACGGCGAGCAGGCAATCCAATCGACGGTGGTCGATATCAGCGAACGCAAACGCGCCGAACAAGAGTTGAGAGAGAGCGAGGAGCGCTTCCGGGATATGGCCGAGGTATCGGTCGACTGGTTTTGGGAGATAGACGAAAATCTCCGATTTACCTACCTGTCCGCTAGTCTCGCCGTTCTCGGCGCCGAACCGGCGGACCTAGTCGGGCGGACCCGTGAAGACTTGATGGGCGACCGTTATGATCCCGACAACCCCGACGAAGAACTATTGGCGCTGAGGTCGCGGGAGTCCTTTCGCGGCCTTGAGCGCCCCTCCGACGTCAACCCGGATCGGTGGGTTCGGGTCAGCGGCGGCCCGATCTTCTCGGCTGACGGCGCCTTTCGCGGCTATCGCGGTACCAGCAGCGAGATCACCGAGCAGAAGATTCAGGAGGACCGGCTGCGCCATGCCCAGAAGATGGAGGCGGTCGGCCAACTGACCGGCGGCGTAGCGCACGATTTCAACAATCTCCTGGCCGTCATCATGGGCCATATCGAGCTGCTGGGAGACCGGCTCGAAGACGATGAGAACGCTCGCGACAATATCGAGATCGTAATTCGGGCAATGGACAATGCCGCGGCCCTGACCGATCGTCTGTTGACGTTTTCGCGCCAACAGACGCTATCGCCGGTTGCCACCGACGTCACCGTCCTGATTGGCGGCCTAGAGGACATGCTTCAGCGTACCCTCGGCGAAACCATCGATCTAAGAGTGATCGGCGCGGAGGACCTGTGGCCCGCGACGATCGATGCCCATCAATTCGAAAACGCCCTGGTCAATCTGTCGATCAATGCGCGTGACGCCATGCCAAAGGGAGGCATGCTGACGATCGAGACCGCCAAGGTCACGCTGGACCGGACGTACGCGGATCAAAATGAAGGCGTCGTGCCCGGCGACTACGTGAAAGTCGCGGTCAGCGACACCGGCTTCGGAATGTCGCCCGAGGTGCTGGAGAAAGTGTTCGAGCCGTTCTTCACCACCAAGGACGTGGGCGAAGGCAGCGGCCTTGGCCTGAGTATGGTCTATGGGTTCGTCAAGCAGTCCGATGGCCACATCACGATCTATAGCGAGATCGAACGGGGCACCACCGTCAAACTCTATATGCCGCGCTCGCGAACCGACGTGGACACGCAACACCCGACGGACGATCGGCAGGATTTTGCTCGAGGATCGGAACACGTTCTCGTCGTCGAGGACGATGAGAACGTGAGGAACGTTCCAGTCAATATTCTTCGCGGCCAAGGGTACAGAATTGTCGAGGCGGCGAATGCCAAGGAGGCGATTGAACAGCTGGAAACCGGTCAATCGTGCGACCTCCTGTTTGCCGATGTGGTCTTGCCGGGCGGCATGAACGGCATCGAACTCGCGGCGGAAGCCAGACGAATTCGGCCGGACATTAAGGTTCTCCACACCACCGGTTACGCCGAGAACGCGGTTATGCGTCAAGGCGAGCTGGTGCCGGAGGTCATGATGGTCAACAAGCCGTATCGGCGAGCCGAACTGCTTCGCAAGGTCCGCGCCACGCTCGACGGCGAGAAAATCTAGCCGCATCGAAGCGACGCGCATTACTCCCCGACGACGCTCAATCAAATTCGATCGGTGATCACCCGGATGGCGGGCGAAGATGCTCCTTGCCAATTGCGAACGCTCGGCCAATAACCTTCGAGCAAATGGCCCTTGGCCAGCATTGAAAGCATCAGCCGTATGATCATGCCGAACAACTTGCGAGACACGTTCGCCGCCGGGAAGCCGACGATCGGCACCCATTTTCTTTCGTCCGACCCCGACATTCCGGAGATAATCGGCAATTCGGGCTTGTTCGACTATGGCGAATATTGCGCCGAATACTCCGCCTTCGATATGCAGGTGCTCTACCACATGGCACGCGCCGGCCAATGTTCCGGATTGCCCTTGATGATTAAGCTCGATCAAGAGGGCCAGGGTTTTTGGGCCCAGGCAGCGCTCGGCGCGGGTTTCAAGGCGGCGCTGTTCACCGATGTTCGGACCGCCGACGATGTCGCCGACTGCCACCGGTATATCCGGCCGGAAACCCCCGACGCCGGTGGCTTTATGGGGTTCAAGCTGCGCCGTCCGGCGTTGTCGAGCTACACCCCTGAGGGGTATCTCGCCGATCTCAATTCGGTGCTGTTTCTGATCATGATCGAGAAGGATGTCGCGGTCGACAATCTCGACGAGGTTCTCGCCACCGCAAAGGCCAAGGGCGTCGACATGAGCCAATGGGGGCCCGCCGATTTTGGCCTGTCGCGCGGCGTGCCCGGCATGATGAGCACGCCGGAAATCCGCCCTTACGAGGAACTGGTGATCAAGAAATCGCTTGAATATGGCGTGGCGCCGCGCATTGAGATCGGGTCGGTCGATCAGGCGCAGCGCTACATCGACCTTGGGGTTCGCCATTTTTGCATTGGCTGGGATCGCTTTATTTATGTCGCCGCATTGAACACTCTGGGCGAAGGCCTGCGCAAAGTGGTCGAGACCATATAGAGCCTGCTATAGTAGGGGCTCTGGCGATGAGGCATCCATTGACGAGGCAACCATGATTGGGCAGTGGCGATGTTGATCATGCGGCGATTGCTGGCCGAGGCGGCGCGGCGTCTGGCCGCCAACCCGCGGGTCCAGGCCAAGGCGGCCGAACTGTACGAATCCGAAATCTCGCCGCGCGCCAAAGCGGTGGCGCGCGACTCCAAGGCGAATTTTGATTTCGCGCGCGCCGAGCTGCGTGATATCGCCCGCGAGGTCAACCCGCTCAAGGATCCCAAGGCGTTTTTCGCCAAGGCCAAACGGCGCCTTTACGACCGTCCGTGAGAGCGGATTAGAGCTGGACGATCAGAACGGATTGATGATGTCGAGGATCTGATTGCCGTACGGCGGTTGCTGCACATCGTAGATCTGGCCGCGTCCGCCATAGGATATCCGTGCTTCGGCGATTTTCTCGTAGCTGATGATATTACTGGCGGAGATGTCCTCCGGTCGCACGATGCCGTAGACGCGAAGTTCGCGGAGATCGAAGTTCACCCGAACCTCCTGGTCGCCTTCGATCACCATGTTTCCGTTTGGCAGGATCTGCGTTACCACGGCGGCGAGCTTGAGATTGATTTGATCGTTGCGGGTGATCTCGCCGGTTCCCAAATTGCTCATGCTGGTATCGAGGTCAAGAATGGTGGCCGCCATCACTGCTTCCGGCAAGACCGCGCCAAAAGCCGCTTCATAGCCGAAAAGATTGTCCCAGCCCGCGGCGTGTTGATTGCTGCGCGTGCGGGTGGTCTCGTTGGTGATCGTCGCGTCGTCGGAGATCTCGATTTCGACGGTTAATACGGCTTTGTCAAGTTAACCGGATTCACTCCGAAATCTCGGTAAATAGCGGATGGCTACATTACGCAATTTCAATAGCTTAGCCTCATGGAGAAATGCCGAAAACAGCCTACAATCAGTTAACTTGACAATGCCGTTCACGCGCCACGCGGGCTGGCCTCGCATAAGCTCGGGCGCTGGTGCGGGCTGGATGATGGGGGAGACTGGGTTCCGTTGCTTTAAAAGGCGTTCAAGTGCCACGCAGGCTGGCCTCGCATAAGCTCGGGCGCGCGGTC
>JAKZSU010000229.1:0-19664 GCA_047517485.1 Alphaproteobacteria bacterium | reverse complement strand
CCAAGGATAGGTAATATCAGGTTTTATCCACCAGCAACGCGGAGACAGGCAAATATTCTTCACCGAACCGCAAAGACCTGTACAAGCACGCCATCGGCCAACAACTTTTTACCGCCCCGTCAACTTTCGGGTATAGCTCTGGCGGCACCCTACATGTAGCGGTCATGGGCGTTAACCGGATAGGCAAGCTATGACGAACAGAAGATCGGCTTGGGTCTCGGGCAACGCGGTTCTTCCGTGGTGGAACTCTACGTCAGCGATACCGGAACGTGGACCGTGCTGATTACCCGTACCAACGGGATGAGCTGCATCGCCGCGTCGAGCGACAATTGGACGACCTCACCTTTGCTCGCGGGTGATCCGACTTAATAACGGTCGGACGTTCGTGACGGGGCGGGGGCAACGTTAAGACTGGGGTCGGCTAGGCGCTATAAGCGCTCAAGCCAAAAGGCGAATATTCTCTGCGTCGGCATTGCCGCCAGAGATAACGATTCCCACGGTTTTGCCGACCATTCGCTTGCGCTCGGCTAGCAGCGCCGCCAATGGCGCGGCGCCCGCTGGCTCGGCCAAGTTATGAGTCGCACGCAGGAGATGGCGTTGGGCGTCGAGAATCGCATCGTCGTCGACGGTGACGATTCGCGCGGCGTCGCGGTTGACAATTTCGACCGCCTCGGCCACCGGCACCCGGGTCGCCAATCCGTCGGCGAAGGTGTCCGCCGCGTTGGTGGAGACCGGTTGACCGGCCTCGAATGAGAGCGCGTAGCTCGGCGCGCCCTTCGCCTGGACGCCAATTATCTCTGTTTTTAGCCCAAGCGCATTGCGCGCGGCGATAACGCCGCAAATGCCCGTGCCCAGACCGATCGGTACGTAAACCGCGTCGAGCGTGTCGGCGCCTTCGAACAATTCCAGTGCGTAAGACGCGACACCGAGGATCAAGTCGCGGTGGAACGACGGCACCATGTGCAGACCGCGGTCGGCGGCAAGGGTTTCGGCATGTCCCACGGCGTCCTGGAAATCGGCACCGTGCACGATGAGCTCGGCGCCCTGCGCTTCCATCGCATCGTTCTTTTCCGGATTGTTGCCCTCGGGCACGACGATCACCGCGTCGAGCCCCTGGCCGCGCGCGCCGAGGGTTATCGATTGGCCGTGATTGCCGCGGGTGGCGGCGATAACCCCGGTCCACTCCGGTTCGCGTTCGACCAGGCGGTGCATGTAGTACGCCCCGCCGCGCACCTTGAAGGCGCCGATCGGCGTATGGTTTTCATGCTTGGCCCACACCGTGCAGCCAACCTGACGCGCCAAGAGCGGCCAGGCATATTGGGCGGTTGGCGGCATATGGCGGTAGACCACCGCGGCCGCTTCGCGAAGCGCTTCGAGCGAATACCTCATCGTCGCCAATCACACCTTATCCAGGGAAATCCTCAGCGGTGGACCCAATCCTTCTCCGTCGTCGCCAAACCGCATAGCATGCAGGCCGGATTGACGCCAGGAGCGTACGACGATGGCCTTTGACGGCTTCGAGACCCGCCGAACCGAGACTTCGGCGTGCGACATCAATTTGGTGGTCGGCGGATCGGGCCCGCCGTTGCTGATGGTGCACGGCTATCCGCAAACCCATTTCATGTGGCACAAGGTCGCGCCTGCAATGGCCGAGCATTTCACCGTGGTTGCGCCCGACTTGCGCGGTTACGGCGACAGTGGCCATCCGCCGGACGGCGACAATCACAGCGGCTACAGCAAGCGCGCCATGGCGCGGGACCAGGTCGAGGCGATGGCGGCGCTGGGTTTCGAGCGATTCAACTTGGTCGGCCACGACCGGGGCGGGCGCGTCACCCATCGCTTGACGCTCGATCATCCCGATCGTGTCGAGAAATTGAGTGTGCTCGATATCGCGCCGACCCGTCGGGTGTTCGCCGACACCGATCAACAGCTGGCGACGGCCTATCATCACTGGTTTTTTCTTATCCAAAAGGCGCCGTATCCCGAAACCATGATCGGCCATGACGTCGAATTCTATTTGCGCTCGATGATGATGCGCTGGGGGACCGGCGATGACGCGATCACTCCGGAAGCCTTCGCCGAGTATCTGCGCTGTTTTTCGGAACCGGACACCATTCATGCGACGTGCGAGGATTATCGCGCGGCGGCGACCATCGATCTCGATCATGAGGAGGCCGATCAGGACACCAAAATCACCTGTCCGATGCAGGCGCTCTGGGGCAAGAAAGCGGTTATGGAAAAGCGCTACGACGTGCTCGCGGTGTGGCGGGAGCATGCCGAAACGGTGAGCGGACACGCCATCGAGTGCGGTCATTTCATACCGGAAGAAGCACCCGAGGATACCACGGCGGCGCTGCTGAACTTTTTCAAGGGTTGACGCGGGGGCCGAATGTGGCCGATTGAATGGATCACCACCCGCCCCAATATCCCGACAATCGCGAAAGGACCGTGAGACCGGCATGAGTGACGAAGATCCAGATCGAGAACCGACGATCGCCGAGGCGCTGAGTCAGAGCGTCGATTCGGTGCCGGCGAAAAAGCGCGGTCCGGTCGCCCGGTTGCGAAACTATTTCTTGACCGGGATCATCGTCACCGCGCCAGTGGCGATAACGCTGTGGATTCTGATCGGGGTGATCGAACTGATCGACGGCGCCGTGGTGCCGCTGATTCCGCCGGCTTACAACCCGCAAACCATTCTGCTGCGCTATTTCGACATCGAAGTTCACATCCCCGGGATCGGGCTTGTGGTGGTCTTGATCGGGCTGACTTTGATCGGGTTTGTCGCGGCGGGATTCTTCGGCCGGATAATCGTGCGGACTGGCGAACGCATAGTCAATCGCATGCCGGTGGTGCGCAGTGTCTATGGTGCGCTAAAACAAATATTCCAAACCGTTCTCGAGAGCTCGTCGCAATCGTTCCGCGAGGTGGTGCTGATCGAGTATCCGCGGCGCGGCATCTGGGCCGTCGGTTTCATTACCAGCACCACCGAGGGCGAGGTGCAAAACACTATCGCCGATCCGGTGGTCAATATATTCCTGCCGACCACGCCGAACCCGACGTCGGGATTTCTGCTCTTCGTGCCGCGGCGCGATCTGGTGGTCCTCGACATGACGGTCGAGGAAGGCATTAAGATGGTGGTCTCGGCCGGAATCGTCACCCCGCCCGATCGGCGACCCGAGGCGGCGAAGGCGTTGCCCCAGGTTTCCACCGACGGCGCCGTGCGGCGCGAAGCGGCCGACGTGGCCCAGCCGATGCCGCACGTCGTCAGCCCGAGCGAAGAAAGGTGACCGCGAGGTCGCGCTCGAACAAATAGAGCAGGGTGCGCAACGCCTCGCCGCGCGGACTTTGCAGATCGGGATCGCGGTCGAGGATCAATTTGACGTCGTCGCGCGCCGCCGCCAGCAACTCGCCGTGGGCGCCGAGATCGGCGAGGCGGAACTCCGGCATGCCGCTTTGGCGGGTGCCCAGCAATTCGCCGGCGCCGCGTTGCCGTAAATCTTCCTCGGCAATGCGAAATCCGTCCTCGGTCTCGCGCATGATGTCGATACGCGCGCGCGCGGTCTCGCCCAACGGCGGCGCATACAACAGTAGGCAGTTTGAGGCGATCTCGCCGCGCCCGACCCGGCCGCGCAACTGATGGAGCTGGGCCAGGCCAAAGCGCTCGGCATGCTCGACGACCATCACCGTGGCCGCGGGGACATCGACCCCGACTTCGATCACCGTGGTGGCAACCAGCAGGGCAATCGAGCCCTCGGCGAAGGCCTGCATAACCGGGTCGCGCGCCGCCGGTTTCATACGGCCGTGGACGAGCCCGACGCGATCGTTGAATCGCGCGGACAGCGCCGCGAAACGGTCCTCGGTGGCGGCCAAGTCGATTACCTCCGACTCCTCGACCAGCGGGCAGACCCAATAGACCCGTTCACCGCGATCGATCGCCCGGGAAACCGCGGCGACGACGTCGTCCATTCGCGACACCGGGAGCGCCGCCGTCGAAATCGGCTGCCGTCCCGGCGGCTTCTCGGTTAGTCGGGAGACATCCATGTCGCCGTAGGCGGTCAGCATCAGCGTGCGCGGGATCGGCGTCGCGGTCATCACCAGCATGTCGACGCCACGACCTTTGCGCTGGACCTGGAGGCGCTGATGCACACCGAAGCGATGCTGCTCGTCGATGACCGCGAAGGCGAGATCGGCGAACGCGACATCCTTCTGGATCACCGCGTGGGTGCCGATCAGGATATCGATCTCGCCGCTGACCAGGGCGTCGAGAAGGGCGGCGCGGGATTTGCCCTTGTCACGCCCGGTCAGCACCGCGCATCGCACCCCGATCGCCTCGGCCAGCGGGGCGATCGAGGCGTAATGCTGGCGGGCGAGGATTTCTGTCGGCGCCAGCATCGTCGCTTGCCCGCCGGCCTCGACGGCGACCAGCATGGTGAGAAAGGCGACCACGGTCTTGCCGCTGCCGACATCGCCTTGCAGCAGGCGCAAGGTGCGGCGCTCGGACGCGAGGTCATCCAACATATCGTCGAGCGCCGCGCGCTGACCGTCGGTCAGTTGATACGGCAAGGCGGCGAGTGCCTTATCGCGCAAGCGCCCGTCGCCGGTGACTGCGCGACCGCCGGAGCCGCGGAGATGGCGGCGAACGAGACCGAGGGCAAGTTGATTGGCGAGCAGTTCGTCGTAGGCGAGGCGCTCGCGCGTCGGGGTGGCGGGATCGAGATCGGTTACGCCGTCCGGCGCATGTACGGCGCGAATGGCATCATGCCAGGACGGCCATTTCCGGCGTTCGCGATAGGTCGCGTCAAGCCATTCGTCGAGCGCGCCTGAGCGCTCGAGCGCACTGCTGATCGCCTTGGCGAGCGGGCGCGCGGTAAGCCCCGCGGTCATCGGATAGACCGGCTCGATGCGCGGCAGGGTATCCGCTTCCTCGGGCGTGACGATATGGTCGGGATGGGTCATTTGCGGCGCGTCGCCGAAATGATCGATCTTGCCGCTGACCACGCGACGCGCGCCTTCGGGCAGAGTCCGCCGCAAATAGTCTTCGCGCGCATGAAAGAAAACCAACGCCAAGCTCGCGGTCTCGTCGTGACACAGCACGCGATAGGGCTGGCGGCGGTGATTCGGCGGGCGGTGTTCGTCGATGGTGACGGTCACGGTGATAATCGCGCCGTCGGGGGCGGCGGCGACAGTCGGCGACAGGCTGCGATCGATCAATCCAGTCGGCAAATGCCATAAGAGATCGACCACTTTCGCGCCGACCAGGCGGCCGAGCGGCTTGGCTAACCGCGGTCCGACGCCGCGAAGCGCGGTGACCGGTGCGAAAAGGGGATTGAGACTATCGGGTCGCATGCCGGGCCGTATTTTGTGGAACCAACTTTGCGGGGCTGACAGCCGCGCCAGGAAATCCTATATCGATCGCCGATGACTGACACTACTCATACCACCGATCTCGAACTGTGGCGAAAACGGCTGCGCTTTCGTTGCTGGCATCGCGGATCGCGCGAGGCCGACCTGATGTTCGGCCGGTTCGCCGATCGCCATCTCGACGCGCTCGAAGCCGGGCAACTCGAACGGCTCGAAGCCCTGCTCGACCAGGAAGACCCGGACGTCTGGTGCTGGGTGGTCGGACGGGAAGCCATTCCCCCGGCATTCGATCACGACATCATGGCCTTGTTGCGTGAGCCGATGGGTCTTCCGAAATCGGACGAGGATGAGGGCGGCGCGCGGACATGAAAGATATTTCGACACTGCTGCGGAGCCCAGGGCGAATCACCATCGGCGGGGCTCCCGAGGGTCGCGACGCCGTGGCGCTGGCCGATCTTCGAGGCAGCGCGCCCGACTTCGACTTGATCTTTATCGCCCGCGACGATGCGCGTCTGGATTCGATGGCCGCTGCGTTGCGCCTGTTCGCCCCCGACGTCACGCCGATGATCTTTCCGGCGTGGGATTGCCTGCCCTATGACCGGGTGTCGCCGCGCGCCGATATCAGCGCCAGCCGTCTGACCTGTCTCAGCCGGCTCGCCGGCCCGCGCAAAGGGGACGGGCAGGGGCGTTTGGTGCTGACCACGGTTAGCGCCGCGAGCCAGCGGGTGCCGCCGCGCGCCTCGATCGAGGGCGCGCATTTTTCCGCGTCCGTCGGCACATCGCTGGACATGGACGCGCTAAACGGTTTTCTCGCCGGCAACGGCTATCAGCGCGTCGGAACGGTGATGGAGGCGGGTGAATTCGCGGTCCGCGGCGGCATCGTCGATCTCTACCCGGCCGGCGCCGAGATACCGCTGCGGCTCGATCTGTTTGGTGATACCTTGGAAGCCATTCGGCGCTTCGATCCGCTGAGCCAGCGCACCACGGGAACCCTCGATCGGTTCGATCTGGTGCCGGTCCTTGAGGTCGACCTCGCGGAATCGGCGATCACCCGGTTTCGCTCGGGCTATCGCGCGCTGTTCGGTGCCGTGACCGCGGAGGATTCGCTCTACGAGGCGGTCTCGGCCGGGCGGCGCCATCCCGGCATGGAACATTGGTTGCCGTTGTTTCACCAGCGGTTGGAGACGCTGTTCGATTATCTGCCCGATGCGGCGCTGATTGTCGATCATCTCGGCGACGAGGTATTCGACCAACGCCAAGAGGCAATCAACGACTACTATCAGGCGCGTGTGGCCGCCAAGGATCTGGCCTCGTCGCTCTCCGGCGGCGCCTACAAGCCGGTGCCGCCGGAACAGATGTTCATCGACGCGGCGGAATGGGGCGCACTCGCCGAGGGCCGCGCGATCGCCACCTTCTCGCCGTTCCGACCGACCGGCGATTTCACCGACGATGTCGATCTGGACGCGCGCCGGGCGCGCGATTTCACCATCGAGCGCCGCGCCCAGGACACCAATCTGTTCGATGCGGTCAATACCTATATCGGCGAAACGCAGGCCGCCGGTAAACGGGTGGCGGTGGCCTGCTACACCGCCGGATCGCGCGACCGAATGTGCAACCTTTTGCGCGAACACGGCCTTGCCGGCGCCGCCATGGTCGACGACTGGTCGGCGGTGGAAGACAGCGCGAGTTCCCAGGTGGCGATTTTTGTGCTCGCCGTCCAACATGGGTTCGAAACCCCGACCCTGGTGGTGCTCGCCGAGCAGGACATTCTCGGTGACCGCCTGGCGAGACCGGCACGGCGCGCCCGCAAGGCGGTCGATTTTCTCTCCGAGGCGAGCAGTCTCGAAGCCGACGATCTGGTAGTCCATATCGATCACGGCATTGGTCAGTATCATGGCCTTGAGACGATCGAGGCCGGCGGCGCGCCGCATGATTGTTTGCTGCTGACCTATGCCGGTGGCGACAAGCTCTATTTGCCGGTCGAGAACATCGAGATGCTGTCGCGGTTCGGCGCCGGCGATGGCGCCGAGGGCGTCGGGCTCGACCGGCTGGGCAGCGCGAGCTGGCAGGCGCGTAAGGCGCGGCTCAAGAAGCGATTGCGCGACATGGCCGACGAACTGATCCGGGTCGCCGCCGAACGCGCCTTGATGCCGGCGGCGGCGATGGCCGCGCCGCCCGGGCTTTATGAAGAGTTCGCCGCGCAGTTTCCGTTTACTGAGACCGACGATCAGGCCCAGGCGATCGACGATTGTCTCGCCGACATCGGCGCCGATACCCCGATGGATCGCCTGGTGTGCGGCGATGTCGGGTTCGGCAAGACCGAAGTCGCGCTGCGCGCCGCGTTCGTCACCGCTTTCGCCGGCAAGCAGGTCGCGGTGGTGGTGCCAACCACATTGTTGTGCCGGCAACATTTCAAGACGTTTCAAGAGCGGTTCGCCGGAACGCCGGTCAATATCGCGCAAATCTCGCGCCTGGTCTCGGCCAAGGATGCCGCGGCGGTGCGCGATGGACTGTCCGACGGATTGATCGATGTCGTCATCGGCACCCATGCCTTATTGTCCAAGTCTGTCTCGTTCTCCGACATCGGCCTGTTGATTATCGACGAGGAGCAGCATTTCGGAGTCGCCCAGAAGGAACGGCTCAAGGCGCTGAAGGCGGATGTCCATGTTCTGACCCTGACCGCGACGCCGATCCCGCGCACGCTGCAATTGGCGATGTCCGGCGTGCGCTCGCTCAGCGTGATCGCCACCCCGCCGGTGGACCGCCTCGCGGTGCGAACGTTCGTCACCCCTTATGATCCGGTGATCGTCCGCGAGGCGATCCTGCGCGAGCGTCATCGCGGCGGTCAATGTTTCTACATCTGTCCGCGGATCGAGGATATCGACAAGGTGGCGGCGGAGCTGCGTGAAATCGTGCCCGATATTCGGTTTGTCGTCGCCCATGGCCGGATGGGGCCGCGCGCGCTCGAGGATGCCATGACCGCGTTCTACGATGGCCGTTACGATCTCCTTCTCGCCACCTCGATTATCGAATCCGGCCTCGATATCCCGACCGCGAACACCCTGATCGTGCACCGCGCGGATATGTTCGGCCTGGCCCAACTCTATCAACTGCGCGGCCGTGTCGGGCGCTCCAAGCAACGCGCCTATGCCTATTTCACGGTGCCGTCCGAGCGGCTCTTGAAGGGGGCGGCGGAAAAACGCCTGCACGTCATCCAGACTCTCGACACCCTGGGAGCGGGGTTTTCGTTGGCCAGCCACGACATGGATATTCGCGGCGCCGGCAATCTGCTCGGCGAGGAGCAATCAGGCCACATCCGCGAGGTCGGCTTGGAACTCTATCAACAACTGCTCGAAGAAGCCGTGCAAGCCGCGCGAAGCGGCGGGAAAAGCGGCGACGAGGGCGGGGCGGAAGCCGCGTCGGAGACCTGGACGCCGCAGATCGCGGTCGGTAGCGCGGTGCTCATACCCGAGGCGTTTGTCGCCGATCTCGGCGTTCGCCTAGGCCTCTATCGGCGTTTGGCCGGGCTCGCGACCGATGCCGACATCGACGGATTCGCGGCCGAACTGGTGGATCGCTTCGGTGCGCTCCCGGACGAGGTCGAGAACCTTTTGAAGATCGTCAAAATCAAGCACTTGTGCCGCAGTGCCGGGGTCGAGAAGGTCGACGCCGGCCCCAAGGGCGCGGTGATTGCCTTTCGCGACAACCGTTTCGCCGCGCCCGAGAAGCTGATCGACTTTATCGGCCGCAACGCAGCGGACGTGCGGGTCCGTCCGGATCACAGCATGGTGGTCAGCCGCGCCTGGAAGCGCGAAGGCGATCGCCTGTCCGGCCTCGCCGAACTCGTCGGCACCCTTGCGGACATGGCGGCGTAATGCGGTCGGTTTGAACGTGCACGCGGGCTGATGACCTGGCCTTCAGCGCTCCAGGCCTTGGCGAGATGCCGCCTATTCGGCCGCGGTCGCTTCGTCCGAATTATTCTCTTCTTGCAGCGCGGCGGCGAACACCTGGAGGAAGACTTCCGGATCCTGGGCGCCCGAGACGGCGTATTTGTCGTTGATGATGAAGCAGGGAACGCCGTTGACCCCCATGGCGCGCGCCGATTGATCGCGTTCGCGGATCAACTCGACATCGGTGTCGCTGGCCAAATACGCGTGGACCTCGGCGCGGTCCAGTCCGGCGGAGTCGGCGATGTCGCTCAGCGACTCGATATCGCCGATATTGGCGCCGTCGCGAAAATAGGCGGCGAACAAGGCTTCGACGACCTGGGCCTGACGACCGCGGGTCTCGGAGAAATGGATGAGGCGGTGCGAATCGAGCGTATTCGGTGTACGGGCGATCTTCTCGAGAGCAAAATCGAGCGATTCGCCGTCCGCCGCCTCGGCGACCGTTCGATAAACGTCTTTAGCCCGGGCCGATCCGCCGAATTTCATCTCGAGATACTGCGCCCGGTCCATGCCTTCGCGCGGCATGTCGGGATTGAGCTGGAAGGGATGCCAGGAAATCTCCGGATCCAGCCCCGGCGATTGCGCGAGCGCGCGCTCGAGCCGGCTCTTGCCGACAAAGCACCAGGGACAAACAGTGTCCGATATAATGTCGATTTTCATGCTCGGTCTCCGAATCACCGGTTCACCAAGAACCGGCGGCGAATACCGATTATCTCACCGCGGCCCCCGCGCGGTCCAGTACCGACTGCGCGCTGTCACCGGATTGATATTCCGTCCACCCGATCTCGAGTAAAGGTCGCATCGCGCGGGTACACCCCATGAGCAGGAATTCCGTATTGCGAACAATGCTCGCGACACGCTCCACCACCAAGGGAACACTGTCGCCGCTGGTGTGCGGTAGAAGCACGCACAGTTCGGTCGGTTGATAGCGCGCGCCCATATCCTCGACCCGGACCAGGCGTTTGACAATTTGCCCGACTTGGCGAAGCAGATGCTCGCCGGCGGCGTATCCGAACTCTTGGTTGATCGCCTCGACCTCGGGGAGCTTGAAATAACCCACCGCGAAGGTTCGGTCATGAGCTTGGCATTCGGCGACCAAGTTGGTCATGTAATCGAGGAGAAAGGCGCGGGTCGACAATTCGGTCACCGGGTCAATGGTGACGATCGATTTCGTGGTGCGTGCCGCGGCGATCAGATTGCCGCGATACCGCCAATGGCGGATCCAGACCAGAGCTTGCTGGCGTAGATCGAGGATGTCGAGCGGTTGAAACAGGACGTCGCTGACCCTGATGTCATGCGCCGCGGTGGCGGCCTCGTCGGCGTCGCTCGGCAGGACCAGCAGGACCGGCAGATTGAAGTAGCTGACGTTGCGCCGGACATCGGTGCAAAATTCCACCATTTGGTCAACCGTATCGCCCGACGCCAATACGATAACCGCCGAGTAGTTCATTTCGGCTAACCGAGATAGCGCCGCCATGGGGTCGTGCTCGCTATCGACGGTGAAAGCGTCCTCCAACGCTTCCAGGGCGTCCGCTTCCAGCGGCGTGCCGACGATGAGAACGCGAGCGTCACTGATATTCATGTGATCGAGATCGGCCGGCGGCACATCGATGGCAAATCGCTCGAGCGTATCGCGGCGCCGCATCAACTCGCTTCGCATGACTTCGAGACGAACCAGGGAACGGACCCGGAAGCCGAGCGCGACTTCGTTGATCGGCGGGCCGATGACGTCATCGGCGCCGGCATCGATACTGCTCGCTTGACTTTCCGCCGACATATCGCTGTTGATCAAAACCACCGGCACGTCTTCGGTCTTCGGCGACGCTTTGAGCGCTCGCGTAAGGTCTAAACCGATCGTTATGTCATCCTGATTGTCGATCACTACGAGATCGGGATCGGAGTCCGAGACCCGATCGGGCGACAGATCCGCCAATCCCGCGGTAATCGCGTCAAAGCCCTGACTTTGAACCGCCGCCACCAGCTTGCTGTCGGCACCGGTACGGTCGACAATCATCACGCGCGCGTTGTAATGCATGGACGCCCCGCCTCTTCCCTTCTTCCCCGCTCCGCGAACCGTTATGTTCGCATCCGTCATAGTTATCTCGCTCGACAGCGGATGACCATCGAGCCAGGACAAAACCAACCACGTTGGAGCCGGATTTGACCCAAAAGTCGTCACATCGCAAGGCCAAATCCGCCACTCTCTATGATATGGGGCTGGAAAAGGGCGCGGCCAACTTTACCGCCCTGTCGCCGCTCAGTTTTTTGGAACGCGCGGCGACGGTTTATCCGACCCGAATCGCGGTCGTTTATGGCGCGATTCGCCTCGATTACCGAAGCTTCCGCGCGCGCTGCCGCCGTTTGGCCTCGGCGCTTGCGGCGCGGGGGATCGGACGCGGCGACACGGTCTCGGCGATTCTGCCCAATATTCCCCAAATGCTTGAGTGCCATTTTGGCGTGCCGATGACCGGCGCGGTCCTTAACGCGATCAACACCCGTCTCGATTCCGCCACCATCCGCTATATTCTCGCGCATGGCGAAAGCAAAATTCTGGTCGCCGATCGTGAGTTCGGCCCGGTGGTCGCGGACGCCGTCTCGGGTATGGACAGCCCGCCGACGATCATCGGCGTCGACGATCCCGCGTTTGCCGGCGCGCCGTGCGGCGAGATCGAGTATGAGGCCTTCATCGCGGCCGGCGACCCCGACTTCGTCGGCCTGCGTCCGGGTGACGAATGGGACGCGATCGCGCTCAATTACACCTCGGGGACCATTGGCAATCCCAAAGGTGTCGTCTACCATCATCGCGGCGCCTATTTGAACGCGCTGTCCAACGTCATGGCCACCGAACTGCGGCGCGACAGCGTCTATTTGTGGACCCTGCCGATGTTTCATTGCAATGGTTGGACGTTTCCCTGGGCGGTGGTATCCGTCGCCGCCACCCATGTGTGTCTGCGGCGGGTCGAGCCGGCGCCGATCTTTGACGCCATCGCGACCCACCGCGTGACCACATTCTGCGGCGCGCCGGTGGTGCTCAACATGTTGCTTCACGCGCCCGAGGACACCCGGCGGCGCTTCGCGCATCGCTGCGAGGCCTTTACCGGCGGCGCGGCACCGCCGAGCGCCGTCATCGAAGGCATGGAACGTCTCGGTTTTACCGTGACTCAATTGTACGGCCTCACCGAGTGCTACGGCCCTTCGATGATCTGCGCGCCGCAAGACGAATGGGCGGCACTCGAACTCGGCGATCGGGCGTGCTTGATGGCGCGGCAGGGCCACGGCTATCCGCTGCTCGAGGGTATGATCGTCGGTGACCCGGACAGCTGCGAGGAACTACCGCACGACGGGATCAGCCTTGGCGAGATCCTGTTGCGCGGCAATACCGTGATGAAAGGCTATCTCAAAAACCCGGAGGAGACGGCGCGGGCCTTCGCCGGAGACTGGCTCCATACCGGAGATCTCGCGGTTCGTCACCCGGACGGCACCGTCGAGGTCAAGGACCGGTCCAAGGACATTATCATTTCCGGTGGCGAGAACATCTCGTCGTTGGAGATCGAAGAAGTGCTCTACCGACACCCGGCGATCATGGAAGCGGCGGTGGTCGCGCGACCCGACGAGAAGTGGGGCGAGACGCCGTGCGCGTTCGTCACGCTGACCGACGATGGCGAACCGGCATCGCTATCGGACCGCGACGTGATTGCCTTTTGCCGCGCCAACATGGCGCACTACAAAGCGCCGAAAACGGTGATCTTCGGCACGCTTCCGAAGACCTCGACGGGGAAAATCCTCAAATTCGAGTTGCGCGAACGGGCGCGCGGTCTGACCACCCGAGAAAGCAAGGAATAGTCCCTATGTTTGACCTCACGGGGCGGTGCGCGCTGGTCACCGGCGCGTCGCGCGGACTTGGTCGGCATTTCGCGCACACCTTGGCCAAGGCGGGGGCGAAAGTCGCGTTGGCCGCTCGCAACGTCGATTTGCTCGAACAGGTCGGCGCCGAAATCGCCGTCGGCGGCGGCGAGTCGCTCGTCGTGCTGCTCGATGTTACCGACTCCGCGAATGTCGAACAGGCGATCGCCGAGACCGAGGACAAACTCGGACCGCTCGCCATCCTGGTCAACAATTCCGGCGTGGCGATTGCCAAACCGGCGCTCGATATGACCGAGGACGAATGGGATACGGTGATCGACACCGATCTTAAAGGGGCCTGGTTGATGGCGCGCGAGGCGGCGGCCCGCATGGCGCGGCGTGGCGAAGGCGGCAAGATCATCAACATCGCCTCGATCGGTGGCTTGATCACCCTCGGGCAGCTTTCGAGTTACGGCGCCGCCAAGGCGGGATTGATTCATCTCACCCATGCGCTCGCCGTCGAACTCGCGCGCCACGACATTCAGGTCAACGCCATCGCGCCGGGCTATGTCGAGACTGATATGAATCGAGACTTCTTCGCCAGCGAGGCGGGCAGAAAGCTGATCGACGCTCAGATCCCGCAGCGACGCTTGGGCCGGCCGCAAGACCTCGACGGCGCGCTCCTGGTCTTGGCGTCCGCCGCGTCGCGCTTCATGACCGGCAGCGTCATCGTCGTCGATGGCGGCCACAGTTTAGGATGACGGCGACTCTGTCAGTTGGTCAGCACCGACTGTCGTTAGTGCTCCCATCGGGCATCGTGGTACCGCACCATTTGGCGCTGGTCGAACGAATGTCGGGCATCGATGCGCCGGTAAAATCGGCGCCGGCGAGATCAGCGCGGGTGAGATCGACCCGATCGAGCGTGGCGCCACGCAAAATGGTGCCGCGCAAGCGAGCGCCGTAAAGGTAGGCATCGACAAAACTCGATCCGGTCAGGTCGAGGTCCGACAGATTGGCGTAGGACAAATTGCAGCGGTCGCAATTGACCGGCTCTCCGGCATCGAGCGCCTGCTGGATTCGGGCAAAATGATCCTCGAGAAAGGCGTCGGCGGGACCTGCGGTCGCAATCGCCAATACGGCTGCCGCGCCGGCCGCGGCCGAGAGGTGGCGAAATACAGAAATTCGGGACATAAATCGCTCTCGATCGTTGGGGTTCGAAACCGAGGATACGGATTTGCTCGGTTTCGTCAAAGAACAGATTTTGATTGCCTATTCCCAATATTATACATAATAATACTGTTATAAAATTTGAATTACAGATGGAGCTGTCGTGCTTCTGCGGTTGAGCAAGAAAGAGATGTCCGCGATCGAAGCGGTCCTCGACGTCGCCTTGCACGGTGGCGGCGCGCTGGTTCAGTCGGCCGATATCACCGAACGCCAGGGCATTCCGCCGCGATACCTTGAGCCCATCCTGCAGCGCTTGGGGCGGGCGGGGATCTTGGTCGGTATTCGCGGCCCGAGTGGCGGGTATCGATTGGCGCTCGAGCGCCGGCGGATCACCTTATGGGATCTGGTCATCGCCGCGCGCGCGGGCGACAATGAGGAGGCGAGGCCACAAAAGATTGGCACGCCGGGGCCGGTTCTACAAGCCGTTCTCAACGATCTCGAAAATCAATTAAAAGCGACCCTACAATCAGTTACCATTGAAGACTTATGTTGGAAGATGAAGGGCGATGAAATCGCGCGGGCGCGGCGCGCGAGCCCGGATTTCGCGATTTAGAGCCGGAACCAGCGATGACCAAGAAAACCAGTACATCGGGCGCGAAGGATCCGAAGGGTGCGCCCACCAGCAGGGGCATGATGTATGACGGGCTGCTCGAGACGATCGGCGCGACACCGCTGGTGCGGCTCAAGCGAATCGCGGCGGAGACCGGCTGTTTGGCCGATCTCGCGGGCAAATGCGAATTTTTCAATCCCTTGTCGTCGGTCAAGGACCGCATCGGCCTGGCGATGATCCAAGCCGCCGAACGCGCCGGCAAGATTGGCCCCAGTACAGTGATAGTCGAGCCGACCTCGGGTAATACCGGGATCGCGCTGGCGTTCGTTTGTGCCGCCAAGGGCTACCGTTTGATCCTCACCATGCCGGAAAGCATGTCCGCCGAACGCGGCCGCATGGTGCAGTTTTTTGGCGCGGAAATCGAATTGACTCCGGCCGGGAAGGGCATGCGCGGCGCCATCGATCGGGCGGAGAAGCTGGTGAGCGAGCTGCCCGATGCCTATATGCCGCAACAGTTCGAGAATGCCGCAAATCCGGACATTCACGGCAAGACCACGGCGGAGGAAATCTGGACCGATAGCCAGGGCAAAATCGATGTGCTGGTGAGCGCGGTGGGGACCGGCGGCACGATCACCGGCGTGGCGAAAGTCCTGAAGGCACGGAAGCCGACGCTAAAAGTCGTCGCGGTCGAGCCCGAGGACAGCCCGGTGCTCTCCGGCGGGCCGCCCGGTTTGCACCAGATTCAAGGCATCGGCGCGGGATTTATCCCCGAAGTCCTGGATACCGACTTGATCGACGAAGTGGTGCGGATCGGCAATCACACGGCGTTTTCGACGGCGCGACTGGCCGCCCGACTCGAAGGCCTGCCGGTGGGAATTTCTTCCGGATCCGCGTTGGCGGCGGCAATCGAGATCGGATCGCGCCCGGAAATGGCGGGTAAACTTATCGTCATCGTGTTGGCGTCGTTCGCCGAACGCTACCTGTCGTCGCCGTTGTTCGAAGGGCTCTGAAGGCTCTCCCTCCCATACCAATCATCAATATCAGTGACTTGGCACGGCCGCGATCGACGGGCAAGGGCCGCGTGCGCACGCGTCGATCCGAATTGAACAATATTAAAATGTATTGAAACATGAACCACATTTATGAGTGACTGTATCAGCTGAATTACATATTCACTCGTTGCGCCTGGAAGGAATGGCCAATGCCGATGCCAAAAACCACCGCTCCGGAGACGCCGCATGCGGTTGCCGGTGAGCCGGCATCCAGGATAGTCACACCGCGGATCGATGCCGAAAGGGTCGATTCTGAACGCGACAAATCGCCCTTCAAGGCGGCACCGACCGATGCACCGGCGTTGGTTTGGTGTGCGCATTGGTGAGGAAACGGGCGCGGCCGTGACGAGGACTAATCGATGAGCGGACTGCCAATCGTCTTGACCGTCAAGGACCGGGCGACCCTGGTCGTCGGCGGCAACGAAAGGGCGGTGCCAAAAGTGCGCCGTCTGCTGTCCGCCGGCGCCGCGGTGTGCGTTGTCGCGCCCGATGCCGGGCCAGAGATCGTTGAGCTTGCCCACCAAGGGCGTCTCGTTTGGAATAAGCGAGCCTTTGTCACCGGCGACGTGCGCGGCCAGACCGTCGTGTTTGGCGCCACTGGGAATGCCGCTGTCGACCGATCGGTTGCCGAAGCGGCGACCGTGGCGGGGGTGCTGGCGAACATTGTCGATGGCCCCGAACTATGCGATTTCACCATGCCGGCAATTGTCGATCGTGACCCGGTGATGGTGGCGATCTCGACCGATGGCACGGCGCCGTTGCTGGCGCGCAAAATACGGGCGCGAATCGAAGCGGTGTTGCCGGAGAATACCGGCCGTTTGGCCCGCTTTGCCGCTGGTTTCCGATCGGCGGTCGCGGCAACCCTTCCCAATCCACGGGCGCGGCGGGAACTCTGGCAGAAAGTCTTTGACAGGTCGATCGCCGACGCGGTTGTGCGTGGCGACCTGCATGGGGCGCGCCGCGATATGCTGGCGCTGATCAATTCGCCGGGCACGACGCAGTCTGTGGGACATGTGGCGATCGTTGGCGCCGGGCCCGGCGACCCCGACCTTCTGACCTTGGCCGCGCTGCGCCTTCTCGAACAAGCCGACGTGGTGATCCATGACCGGTTGGTGGGACCACGGATTCTCGAGTATGCCCGGCGCGACGCCGCGCTGATCGATGCCGGCAAGGCACGCGGTGACCACCGAATGGGCCAGGACGAGGTCAACCAGACCATCGTCCGCCACGCCAAGGCCGGACACCGGGTGGTCCGTCTCAAGGGCGGCGACCCGTTCATCTTTGGCCGCGGCGGCGAAGAGGTCGACGCGCTGCGTGCGCACGGCATCGAGGCCGAAATCGTGCCCGGCATTACCGCCGCGCTGGGCTGCGCCGCGATCGCCGGTATTCCGCTCACCCATCGCGATCATGCCCGCACGGTAACCCTGGTCACCGGCGAAGGGCGCGACGGTGCGCCCGAGGCGGATTGGCGGGCGGTGGCGCGCGGCGGTCACACCGTCGCGGTCTACATGGGCGTCGCCAATGCCGGACGGATAGCCGAACAGTTGATCAAACACGGCCGCGATGACTCGACGCCGGTCGCGGTGATCGAGAACGGCTCGCTGCCCGAGCAGCGCGTGCTCGCCGGGCGTCTCGATGGTCTTGGCGCGCTGATGGCGGACGAGGCGGTGACGTCACCCGCCCTGGTGGTGATTGGCGAGGTCGCCGCTTACGCCAAGACCCACGAACTTGACGATGCATCGGCGCATGATCTCACCACTCTCGCAATGGGTTGAGGACCAGACGATGACGACAAAGATTATGACGGCGAACCGCCTCCGCGACGGCTTGGTGGTGTACCTGGGCGAGCACCAGTCCTGGACCCCTGCGATCGCCGCGAGCCAACCGGCGCAGGACGATGACGGCTATCAGGCCTTGCAGAGTGTCGCGGATACCGCGGTCGCCAATGGCGAGGTTATTGAAGCCTATCTCATCGATGTCGACGTCGACGGTGGAGAGATTCGACCCGCGCGTCTGCGCGAAGCGATCCGCGCGACCGGCCCGACCGTCGCCGCCGGTGACCAGCCCGCGCCGGCGATCGCGGCGGAGTAGCCGGAATGTATCGCTACGACGAATTCGACCGGGCCTTTGTCTATGAACGGGTCACTCAGTTTGCCGGCCAGATCGAACGCCGGCTCGACGGGCGGCTGACCGAGAACGAGTTCAAGCCGCTGCGGCTGATGAACGGCGTCTACTTGCAACTGCACGCCTATATGCTGCGCGTGGCGGTGCCGTACGGCACTTTGTCGTCGCGGCAAATGCGCCGGCTCGCCAGAATTTCGCTTGACTATGATCGCGGTTACGGCCATTTCACCACCCGGCAGAATATCCAATACAACTGGCCGCGCCTGGAAGACATGCCGGCGATCCTCGCCGATTTGGCGGAAGTCGAGATGCACGCGGTGCAGACTTCGGGCAACTGCATCCGCAATGTCACCGCCGATCATTTCGCCGGCGCCGCCGCGGACGAGATCGAGGACCCGCGGGTCTATTGCGAGATCGTTCGCCAGTGGTCGAGCCTGCACCCCGAATTCTCGTTCCTGCCGCGTAAATTCAAGATCGCGGTGACCGGTGCCGAAAACGACCGCGCCGCGGTCAAGGTCCACGATATCGGCCTGATCATACGCCGCGACGCCGCGGGTAATATTGGCTTCGAGGTGATCGTCGGGGGTGGGCAGGGACGCACGCCGGTGATCGGCAAGACGATCCGCGACTTCGTCGAAAAGCGCCATCTGCTGTCATACCTCGAGGCCATTCTGCGGGTCTACAATCTGCAGGGACGGCGCGACAATAAGTATCAAGGCGCGGATCAAGATCCTAGTCAACGATCTCGGCGCCGAACGGTTCGCCGAGCTGGTCGAGGCGGAATGGGCGCACATCAAGGACGGCGTGCTCGATCTTCCGGCCGAGGAGATCGATCGCATCAACGCCTATTTGGCGCCGCCGCCGTACGAAACCCTGGATGCGGTGGATGCCTCGTACGCGGCGCGGCGCGGCGATGACCCGGTTTTCGCCGCCTGGGCGCGCAACAATGTGACCGCCCACAAGGCGCCCGGCTACGCCATCGTGACGGTATCCTTGAAGCCCGAGGGCGGGGTTCCGGGGGATGCGACGGCGGCGCAAATGGATGCCGTCGCGGATCTCGCCGAAGCCTACAGCTTTAGCGAAATCCGGGTCAGCCACGAACAGAATCTGGTGCTCGCGCACGTTCGCCAAAGCGATCTCTTCGAGCTCTGGCGCACCCTCGACGCGCGCGGGTTGGGGACGCCAAACGCCGGCTTGATCAGCGACATCATCGCCTGTCCGGGGCTCGATTATTGCGCGCTCGCCAACGCCCGCTCGATCCCGGTCGCGCAAGCGATCAGCCGGCGCTTTGCCGACCTCAAACGGCAGCACGATATCGGCGAATTGAAGCTCAAGATCTCGGGCTGCATCAACGCCTGCGGTCATCATCATGTCGGCCATATCGGCATTCTCGGCGTCGACAAGAAGGGTGAGGAATTCTCACTAGTGTCCGGTTAAAAATCGAATAAATTCAATTGGTTGGTTATTTGCGAAGCGTTGCATCTGTTTTCGTCTCCCGCAAGTGCTTGATGTATGGGCATTTTCTCGAAGAGGGTCACCGAGAGGATCTGTAACAAAGTG
>JAKZSU010000228.1:0-20349 GCA_047517485.1 Alphaproteobacteria bacterium | reverse complement strand
GAGACACGCCCGCAAATGCGCGCCGCGCGCTTGAGCGACTTGAGGGCTCCACGCACGGCGCGCGTGCCAACCCATCAACAATGCGCTATGCAGAAACAGGACTCTCCTTATGAATGCGGGGGCCTTGGGGCGCAGGTCATGGTCACCACGTCGAACACCACCGCCCACATGGCCGGCGCGCTCGGCGTACCGACCCTGCTCCTGCTCGCCTCGGTCCCCGATTGGCGCTGGCAGGCGGCGGGCGACACCGCGCTGTGGTACCCGGATATGAAGCTATTCCGCCAAAATAAACGCGGCGACTGGTCCGCGCCAATCGATGCCGCGGCAGCCGAACTCGCCGCCCGCGCGATGGGCCTGTCGAAGCGCTAATCTCCCAGCGGGTTGGTTCGTACGCACTTCAAAATGGCGGTCGTTAATATTTTCGCGCCTATCGGTGCGAACGTAAGACGGCATCGCCAATCGACAGATGCATTCGCTTGTCTCCAAGCGTTTCCGCAGTTTCGAATTCAAACTCAATAAATGACATAGCTTTCTGAAGCCGCAAGCCGGCTTGAGGCACTTTGCACTCCATCGCAATTTTGCTCAGATTTCTAAATCGCCGCGCCTGGCCACGAGATATCCGGGAAGCCATTTTCTTAAAATCGCGATCGAAGGTAACCAATACCGCTTCGTTAATTTCCGCTGTCGCAGCTACAATTGGATCTTTTGAGTCAGGCGGTAAAACGTCTTTCAAAAATATCACTTCGTGCCCATTCTCTCTGAACGCATCGGCGGCCGATACTGGCATGTTGTGATCGAATAAAAGTCGCATGATAAGTTGAAATTATAGCCTATTATGCAGCGTTTACTATCTCCTGCTCATGCAAGAGAGCGGCTTTAATATCTGCCGTGGTCAACATCGGATACTCGCGAATTATTTGTTTCGCAGTGTAACCGGCTTCCGAAAATTGCCTGATCGCGGCAGTCGGCACGCGAGTGCCTTCGACAACCCAGGAATTGCGCATAACGTTTCGGTTGCGTGTGATTTGTCCGCAGGATTTCTTTGGCCTTGCACGAAGCTGCTCAACCCGCCCCTCCATATCCTCGATGACACTCTTCAGCGGAAGATCAACGACATACTGGCTACTATTCGCACCTCGGATCTTGCCTGTCTCAGGCTCCTTGAAATAGACGTCCCTATTGAAGACGTAAATGACGAGCTCAGCCCAAACGCTATCCGACAAATCGCTCAATTTTTCAGCGGCGGTCCGCAATCGTCTCAAAGGAACGTTGTGTTCTTTTCGAAGCAAGCTGAGCGTGCGAAGGCCCACCAGATCGCGAAATGAGTACACGCGACTGAATGGGGAGCGCCGATTCTCGTGGGCATACTCCGGCGAAAAGAAATCTGTTTTATCCCAATACCTGAGCTGTCTCTCGGAAAGCCCCGTCAGTTTTACGACGTGGTCGGCGCTAAAGGCGCGAAGGATAGTTTCCGTGGCCATATCGGGACTTCCTGTGTGCGGCGTAACTTCGAGAATATGGTTTTTTGCCGATGGTTCAACCACCAATACATCGCAGGACTAGTGAAGTCGGCCCTTCCCACTGGGCTTGCGCCCACGAGCCTCACTGGCGATACTCCGCTTTCCGTCGCCGGCCCGGCGCATGGTACTTCCAGAAGGGTGAATCTGAGCATGGACGCGGCGATCAATCACGAACTCGGCGAAGCACACGGCGCGATCGCCAGCGACGTGCGGCACGATTGGACACGGTCGGAGATCGCCGCGCTGTTCGCCCTGCCGTTCAACGATCTCCTGTTCGAGGCGCAGACGATTCACCGGCGCCACTTCGATGCCAATCGGGTACAGATCTCGACCTTGCTCAGCATCAAGACCGGCGGCTGTCCCGAGGACTGCGCCTATTGCCCGCAGAGCGCCCAATATGACACCGGGGTCGAGGCGGAAAAACTGATGGCCGTCGAGGCGGTGATCGCCGACGCCGCACGCGCCAAGGCCGCCGGCGCCAGCCGGTTCTGCATGGGCGCCGCGTGGCGCAGCCCGAAGGACCGTGATCTCGACCGGGTCTGCGAGATGGTGCAAGGCGTCCAAGCCCTTGGGCTCGAGACCTGCGTCACCTTGGGGATGCTCACCGACAAACAATCGCAACGCCTCGGCGCCGCCGGGCTCGATTATTACAACCACAATCTCGACACCGCGCCCGAGATGTACGGCGACATCATCACTACCCGTACCTATCAGGAACGCCTCGATACGCTGAGCCATGTTCGCGACGCCGGCATCAAGGTCTGTTGCGGCGGCATCGTCGGCATGGGCGAGGATCGCGCCGAGCGGATCGGGCTTATCCAAACCTTGGCGACCTTGCCCGAGCATCCCGAAAGCGTGCCGATCAACATGCTGGTGCGGGTCGCCGGCACGCCGCTCGCCGAGACCGCCGATCTCGATCCCTTCGAATTCGTCCGCACCATCGCCGTCGCCCGCATCGCCATGCCGGCCTCGGTGGTGCGTCTCTCGGCCGGGCGCGAGCAAATGGACGACGCGGTCCAGGCGCTGTGCTTCCTCGCCGGCGCCAACTCGATGTTCCACGGCGACAAGCTGCTGACCACGCCGAACCCGGAGACCCGCCACGACATGCGGCTGTTCGATCGTCTCGGCATCGCGCCGACAACCGGCAGCCTCGCCGACACATGACCGCCAAGACCGCGCTGATCACCGGCGTCACCGGTCAGGACGGCGCCTTGCTCGCCGAATATCTGCTCGCCAAGGCGTATACCGTCCACGGCATCAAGCGCCGTTCGTCATCATTCAATACCGAGCGCGTCGATCATCTCTACGTCGATCCGCACGAGAGCGACGTGCGTTTTACCCTGCATTACGGCGACATGACCGATGCCACCAATCTCATTCGCATTCTGCAGGAAGTGAAGCCCGACGAAATTTATAATCTCGCCGCGCAAAGCCACGTCCAGGTGAGTTTCGAGACCCCGGAATATACCGCCAACGCCGACGCGCTCGGCACCCTGCGCCTGCTCGAGGCGATCCGCATTCTCGGTCTCGGCGACAGCGCGCGTTTCTATCAGGCCTCGACATCCGAGCTGTACGGCAACGCCGCGCCGCCGCAGAACGAGACCACGCCGTTTCAGCCGCGCAGCCCCTACGCGGCGGCGAAACTCTACGCCTACTGGATCACCGTCAATTATCGCGAGGCCTATGGCCTGCACGCGTCGAACGGTATTCTGTTCAACCATGAAAGCCCGGTGCGCGGCGAAACCTTTGTTACGCGAAAGATTACCCAGGCGGTGGTGGCGATCGCCGCCGGCACCCAGGACACGCTCTACCTCGGCAATCTCGAGGCCAAGCGCGACTGGGGCCACGCCCGCGATTATGTCGACGGCATGTGGCGCGTCCTCCAGCAAGATCGGCCCGATGATTATGTGCTGGCCACCGGCGAGGCCCATTCGGTGCGCGAGTTCGTCGACTGTGCCTTCAGCGAAGTCGGGATCGCTATCACCTGGCAAGGCGCCGGCCTCGACGAAGTGGGTCTCGACGCAAACGGCACTCAAAGGGTGTGCATAGATCAGCGGTATTTCCGCCCCACCGAAGTCGACTACCTGCTCGGCGACGCCTCGAAGGCCAAGCGCGTGTTAGGATGGCGGCCGCGCATCAGTTTCCAGGAACTGGTCCGCGAAATGGTCGCCGCCGACCGCGAAGCGCTGGCCGCCGGAAAACCCGGCGGCAGCCGAGCCTCGGCGCATTAGAGTCTTTCCAGGCTTAATTGAAGCGGTTTGACCGCTCTCCCGGAGCCCCTGGCTAGGCGCGCGGTGCGGCGCGATGTGGTCCATCGGGCAAGCCGCGCAACGACGCCAGGGGCCGCGGGAGAGCGGCCTTCGGTGGGCCAAATTGGATTTTCGTGTGCGTTGCGACGCTCGGCCGATGCGCCGCATCGCTCGTCGCGTCGCGCCGACTCGAAAAGCCAATTTGGCCCATCAAACTGCTTCAATTAAGCCCGGAAAGGCTCTAAGGATAGCCATGCAGCACGAAACCCAAGTCAAACTGGCGCGCCAGGCCCTGCACCTTCTCGACACCAAGACCAATTGTCTTGCCGACACCGTGGTCCACAATCCGGTCGCCAACTATATCGATCCCGACCGCCTGCGCCGGGAGCAGGCGTTGCTGTTCCGCGGCCATCCGTTGGTGATCGGCGCGTCGTGCCAACTGCGCGAGCCCGGCGACTATGTGACCGACGATTTTTCCGGCGTGCCGGTGCTCGCGGTGCGCGGCCGCGACGGCGCGGTGCGCGCCTTCCTCAACGTGTGCCGCCATCGCGGCGCCAAGGTCGCCAAGGGCTGCGGCCGCATCAAGCGCAACTTCGTCTGCCCCTATCATGCCTGGTCGTACGATACCGACGGCCGTCTGGTTGGCATTCCCGACCGCGCCAGCTTCGACGACCTAGATCCCGCCGAGCACGGTCTGGTCGAATTGCCGGCAGTCGAGAAATACGGTCTGGTCTGGGTCCAGGGGACGCCGAACGGCGCCTTCGACATCGACGACAAGCTGGCCGGGATGGGTGCGGAAATCGGTGCCTTCGACCTGGCGAGCTACCATCACTATGAGACCCGGGTGATACGGCGAAAGATGAACTGGAAAATCGCCATGGACACTTTCCTCGAGCCCTATCATTTCGGCGTTCTCCATACCGATACCGTGGCGCCGATCTTCTTCCCCAACGTCTATCTGTTCGAGCCTTTCGGCGCCAACCTGCGCGAGGCGTTTCTGCGCCGCACTATCGTCGAGTTGCGCGACCAGCCCGAGGCCGAGTGGGATTTCGTCGCGCACACCGCGATCATCTATATCCTGTTCCCCAATACCGCGCTGGTGATCCAGGCCGATCATGTCGAGATCTGGCGCATCTATCCCGCCAACGACAAAGTCGATGAATGCGTCATGTATCTCGATTTTTACGTCCCCGAGCCGGCGGTCAGCGACAGCGCCCAAGGGCATTGGCAACGCAATCTCGACCTGTTGCTCCGGGTTGTCGAGACCGAGGACTTCCCCACCGGCGAGACCATCCAGTTCGGCTTCGCCTCGGGCGCCCAGGACCACGTCACCTATGGCCGCAACGAGCCGTCGCTGGCGCATTTCGAGACCGCGGTGAGCCAGGCGCTGGCGGCGGACTGAATAGTGTAAATGACCACGCTCGATCAGTTCGAATCGGTTTTCAAGTCGGCGGACAAGGCGGTCTACGCCTACCGGCGCCCGACTTTCGATCGGGTCCTGCTGGTCACCGACCTCGACGATGCCGACACCGCCGCCATCACCACTCGGATTCGCTCGTTTCTCGCCGCGATCGACGAGACCGGCACTTGGTGGGGCGCGCTTTCCGGCGCGGCCTACGCCACCGTTCAGGCTCTCCTGGAGAATATCGAAGAACACAAACCCGATCTCATCGTCACCTACCGTCACCTTCATTCAGAAGCGTGGCACTGGCCGCATAGCCTCGGCGAATATCTCGACGTGATGACCCATGCGACCAGCGTACCGGTGCTGGTGCTGCCGCACCCGGACGCCGACCGGGCGCTGCCGCATAGCGTCAAGAACACCGACCGGGTGATGGCGATCACCAACCACCTCACCGGCGACAGTCGTCTGGTCAACATGGCGGTGACCTTCACCCAACCCGGCGGCACCTGCTGGCTGACCCATGTCGAGAGTCAGCCGGTGTTCGAACGCTACATCGAGGCGGTGTCTCGGATCCCGGCGATCGACACCGAAACCGCGCGCGAATCGCTCGCCGAACAACTGTTGAAGGAGCCGCGCGATTTCATTGCCGCGTGCCGGGCGGAAATCGACGCCCACGGCTTGGCGGTCACCATCGACGAGGTCGTCGCCATGGGCCGCCGCGTTGATGAATACCAAGACCTGATCACCCGGCGCGAAATCGATCTGCTGGTGCTCAACACCAAGGACGACGAGCAACTGGCGATGCACGGCGCGGCCTATGCCCTGGCGGTCGAACTGCGCGGTATTCCGCTGCTGATGTTATAGCCGTGCACCACGTCTCGCCTTCCATCACAGCATTGTTCGCGGCTCTCCTGGTCGCGATGATCCTGTCGCTCGCGCTGGAAGAAAAAATCCACGCCAAGAAATCGGTGATCGTCGGCTGGTTCGCCGCGATTACCCTGTTGCTGGCCGCCGCCTTCGGCCTGGTGCGCCCGGAAACCGTGCAGATTCTCGGCCACCCGGTGACCCTGCCGGTGTATATCCCCGGCATCGACTGGGAGGTCATCGCGATCATCCTGGGCTCCTCGCTGTTCGTCGACGTTACCAGCAAGAGCGGGCTGTTTACCTGGATCGCCATCAAGCTGACCAAGGCGTCGCGCGGCGATCCGCTCAGGCTGCTGATCTTCTACGGCGTGATGACGGTGGTGTTTTCGGCGGTGCTCAACAATGTCACCGCGATGATTATCGTCGGCACCTTGAGCGGGGTGTCGCTGGCCAAGCTACGGCTGACCAACAAGCTGCTCGGATTCCTGTTGATCGAGGCGCTGCTGACCAACGTCGGCGGCTTGCTGACCCTGATCTCGTCGGTGCCCAACATCATTATCGGCAACGCCGCCGAAATCAGCTTCGTCACCTTCTTCATCAAAGCGAGCCCGTACGTCGCGGTGGCGACCGCCGTGACCATCGCCATGGGCGCCCGCCTGTTCGGCATCGCCGCGCTCAAGGGCGACGCCGCCAAGGCAGAGGCGGCCAGCCTGGTCGCCGGCTTCGACGAGAACGACGGCATCGAATCGATCGGCTTCTTCCGCTTCGGCACGGTGATGACCGGCCTGTTCATCGTCGCCATGGCCTGCACCTCGATCACCCCCTACGTCCGAGAACTCGGCATGGGTTATGTCGCGCTGGCGTTCGCGGTGATCATGCTGACCCGCTACAAGGCGACCGCCGACCGTTTCTATCAGGCGATCGACTGGGATTTGCTGGCGTTTTTCGGCTGCTTGTTCATCGTCATCAACATGATGGAACACGCCCTCGTTCTCGAGCTGATCGGCGAGGGCTTGAAGCCGATTATCGGTCTCGGCGAGACCCTCGGCGCCGGCGTGCTGCTGGTCGCCGCGGCGGTGGCGAGCTCGGTAACCGACAACATCCCCTTAGCGGCGATGCTGGGGAAAATTCTCGGCGGCATGGACCTCGCCAGCGACTCGCCGTTCTGGTGGGCGGTGATCTTCGGCGCCAATCTCGGCGGCAACCTGACCCCGATCGGCTCGGCCTCGACCCTGGTCGCGGTCACCATCATCCACAAGAACAAGCTGCCGCTCTCGTTCGCCGCGTTCGTCAAGGCGGCGGTGCCCTTCGCGACGATACAACTGATCCTCGCGGTCGCCTATCTGCTGCTGTTTCTCAACTAGAATGGCGCGCAAAGGCCAGACTTGGGCTTGCCACCTCGTCACAATCGGGAGCACGATCGGCACTGCCCCCACCCACGGTGTCGCGGGCCCCGGATGGCGATCGCAACCCCACGCCATCCGGGCCTAATTCGGGCTTATGCGGAAGGCGCGAACCAGGTGGTGCCCGGCACCTGATAGTGCTGGGCAACCTCTTCATCGAGATCGACGCCAATCCCCGGTCGATCGCTCATCGCGATATAGCCATCCTGAATGATATCGCGCTTGTCGCTGATGATCGTCGTCCAATAGTCGCGATGCATCCAATGGAACTCGATGATCAGAAAATTGGGCACGCTGGCGCAAACATGGGCCGACGCCATGGTGCCGATCGGCGAGGCGACATTGTGCGGCGCGAACGGCATGTAATAGAGCTCGGCCTGGTTGGCGATCTTGCGGCATTCCGACAGCCCGCCGCATTTGGGAATATCGGGCATGATGATATCGACCGCCTGGGTCTCGATCAGTTCGCGAAAACCGTGCCGCAGATAGAGGTTCTCGCCGGCGCAGATCGGCGTCGTGCTCGCGGCCTTGACCTCGCGCATCGCCGCGACGTTCTCCGGCGGCACCGGCTCCTCGAGCCACATCAGCGAGAATTCCTCGCAATCCTTGGCGAGGCGGATCGCGCTGGCGACATCGAGCCGGGTGTGGACATCGACCGCGACCGCCACGTCCGGCCCGGCGGCGCGACAGGTGCGCTCGATCAACGCCAGCATGCGATCGTGCTCGAAGCGGCTGGCGGTGTGGTTGAAGGCATCCTTGTGCGGCGCTTCGCCACCGTCGACGTCGATCTTGAGCGCGCTGAAACCGCGTTCCAACACCCCGTCGACGATGGCGTCGACCTCGTCGAGCGGCGTGCGCGGATCGACCTGGCAATCGGCATAAACCCGGATTCTGTCGCGAAACTTGCCGCCGAGCAGCTCGTAGACCGGCACACCCAAGGCCTTGCCCTTGAGATCCCACAGCGCCAGATCGAGCCCGGTCAGCGCGGTAATCAGCGCGCCGGCGAATCCGCCGTTGAACACTTGGGCGCGACGCAGCGCCTCGAAGATCGCATCGATCGCGAACGGGTCGCGGCCGATCAACTGGCGCCGCAGATCGTGGAGGATCGCGATGGCCTGGTTCTCGCCGTGCACGCATTCACCGAGACCGGTGATCCCGGCATCGGTCTCGACCTTGACCCACAAATGCATGCCGTGCCCGTGGCTGGCGGCGGTCGTCACATCGGTAATTTTCATGCTAGCGTTCTCCCGACCCAGCTTGATATTTTGTTGTCAGTATAGGGGAGTGCCAACAATGCCGGAACGTTCGTTCGAACCTCGCGATATCGACCAGGCCATCCTCGATCGATTCAGAAAGCTCCCGGTGGCGACGATCTGGCATCACGTGGTGCGCGACGCGCGCGTGGCGCTGCCGTTCATCGAGGGCCTCACCCTCTACACCCCGGACCAGCCCCGCTTGGCGGCGCGCGCCCGCACCCTGCGTTACCTGCCGCCGCGCCCCGATCTCATCGCCGACGTCCGCGACGGCGAACATTCGCCGGAATACCGCGCGATGGCGCGCTGCGGGCCCGGCGACGTGCTGGTCTGCGACATGATGGGCGAGACCCGCGCCTGCGTGTTCGGCGACGTCAAGGCCTTGCAGCTCAAAATGAACAACGCCGACGGCATCGTCACCGACGGCGGCATGCGCGACCTCGATGTGCTACGCGATGAAAACTACGACCTGGCTGTCTATGCCCGCGGCCGCACCCCGTTCGCCGGCGAACCGTGGACCGAGCCGGCCGAGGAGAACGTGCAAATTCAATGCGGCGGGGTGTTGGTGCGCCCCGGCGACGTGATGGTCGGCGACGGCGACGGGGTGGTCGTCGTCCCTTCGTGGTTCGCCGACGACTGCGTCGCCCTGGTCGAGGAACACGAGGCCGTCGAGGCCTACGTCAAGCAAAAGATCGCCCGCGACAAGGTCCCGCCCGGCCGCTACTACCCACCCTCGCCGGAGATGTATGAGGAATTCCGCAAGCAACGAAAATCTTAAACCGGGTGCGAGCCGGTCGGGAAAATGATAGCTTCGGTCGAGGGCAACGATCCAACCCCCCAGGGGCCGGAACAGGAAACGCGCTTGATGCCCTATGAGTTGACCTGGGAGGCCCGAGGAGTCCTGTTCACCTTCTCGGGCACCGCGTCCGACGACGATCTGCGACAATCGAACGTCGACGTCTACGCGCATCCCAAGTTTGCCAGTATCGATTATGAGATCGCCGATTTTACCGCCGTGACCCGGCTCCAATTCTCGGCCGAAGCCCTGCGCTGGACCGCGAACGCCGACTTCGACGCGTCGCAGCGGAACCCGGGGATTCGTGTCGCCATCGTCGGCACGGAACCAGTGCTTTTGGGCTTGGCCAATATGTACCGCGCTTTGACGGATGTACGTGGCAACCCGTGGAAACAGGGCCAATTCGCCACCGTCGACGAGGCCCGGATCTGGCTTGCGGGCGACAACCCGCGCGACGAATAGGATCGGTTCAAGTGAACGCATTGACCATCGAACCGTTACACGACGATTTCGGCGGCCGCGTCGGCGGCATCGATCTCGGCGCGCCACTCGGCCGCCAAGCCGTCGCCGAAATCCACGCCGCGATCGACCGCTATTCATTGCTGTGGTTTCCCGACCAGCCGATCGACGACGAACGCCAGCTCGCCTTCACCCGCTCCCTCGGCGAGCCCGAGCCCAACCACGTCAAGCTCGGCCAGGACGGGGTGATCGACTATTTCGGCACCATCGGCAACGTCCAGCCCGACGGCAGCGCGATCGGCAATACCCACAAAAGGACGATCCACCTGACCGGCAACAACATGTGGCACTCGGATTCCTCGTTCCGCCCGGTGCCCACCTACGTCTCGATCAATTGCGTCTACGAGGTTCCGGCGGAGGGCGGCGAAACCCAGTTCGTCAGCGCCCGCGTGGCCTATGGACGATTGTCCGACGACGAAAAACGCACCATCGAGCCCCTGCGCGCGGTCCACGATTACGTCTTTTCCCGCAGCAAGGTCGGCAAGGACGCGGTCACCCCGAGCCACGCCGCCTCGCTGCCGCCGGTCGAACAAAAGCTGGTGCGCACCAACCCGGGCACCGGCGCGAAGAACTATTACGTCGGCGCCCACGCCAAGACCATCGTCGGCTGGGACGAAGCGGCCAGCCGCGCCCTGCTCGACGACCTGCTGGCACGCGCCACCGTGCCCGAGCACCGCATCACCCACCCGTGGCGGCCCGGCGACCTGGTGATCTGGGACAACCGCTGCCTGCTCCACCGCGGCACCGGCTACGACGCCGACCGCCACCGCCGCCTGATGCGCCAGACCCGGGTGGCCGGCGTGGGATCGACATTGGACGAATAGTCAAAAACCCCACACCAACAGCAACGCCGGCAAGCTTACCGCGACGACGATCACTTCAAGCGCCACCCCGAGCCGCCAATAGTCGCCAAAGCGGAACCCGCCGGGTCCCAGAATCAGCGTGTTGTTCTGGTGGCCGATCGGGGTGAGGAAGGCACACGACCCGCCGATCGCCACCGCCATGAAGAACACGTCCGGATTGACCCCCAGCGAGGCCGCCACGCCGGCCGCGATCGGCGCCATCACCGCGACCGTCGCCGCGTTATTCATCACGTCCGACAAGGTCATGGTGACGACCAGGACCAGCGCTAGCGCCAGGACCGGCGCGCCTTGGGCGACGTCCGCGACCAGAAAGCTCGCCAAGACATCGGCGGCGCCGGTGGTCAGCATCGCGCCCGCCACCGGCAGCAGGCAGGCGAGCAGCACGATCACCGGCCAATCGACCGCCTGGTAGACCGAACGCGGCGGCACCACGCGGGTGATCATCGCCGCCAGCACCCCGGCGGTAAACGCGATCGGCGCCGACACCATGCCGGTCGCGGCGGCGACCACCGCGCAAACAAGAATGCCCACGGCGAGCCACATCTGGCGCTTCTCGGGCAGCCGCAGCTCGCGCTCGGCCAACGGCAGGCAGCCCTGGTCGGCGGCGAACTCGGCGATCGCCTCGCCGCCGCCTTGCATCAACAGCACATCGCCCGGCTTGAACCGAGTCGCGTTGAGGCGACGGATCCGCCGCTTGTCCTGGCGCGAAATCGCCAAAAGATTGATCCCGAAGCGGGCGCGCAGATCGAGGCTGTTGGCCGAACGCCCGATCACCGCCGCGGTCGGCGATATCACCAGCTCGACAAGCGCACCTCGTCGTCATCGCCGGCGGCGGTCTCATCAGCCGCCTCTCCGCCCGCCTCGTCGGCCGCATCGTCCGCCTCGTCATTGCCCGCCTCCGCCGCCGGCGGCACCGCCTCCTCGAGGGTGATTCCGAGCGCCGTCAGCGCGCTCTCCAACCCTTCGGGCTCGGCTTCGATGACCAGGATATCGCCGGCCCGCGCGCGCATCCGCGGCGATGGCGTCCGCAGCCGCACATCGCGGCGCACCACGCCCAAGACCTGGATCTCCGCCTCCTCCACCGCCGCCTCGATCGCCCGCAAACTCATGCCCACCGCTTTCGAGTCCTCGCCTACCCGTGCCTCGGTGAAATAGGCGCCGGACTCAAAACCTTCGACGCCGACCGGCTTGCGCACCGGCACCAACCGCCAGCCGATCAGACCGATGAAAGCCACGCCCGCCACCGCGATGGCGAGCCCGACGGGGGTGAAATCGAACATCCCGAACGCCTCGCCCATCACCTCGCGGCGATAGCCCGAAACGATCAGGTTGGGCGGCGTGCCGATCATCGTCGTCATGCCGCCGAGGATCGAGCCGGCGGCGAGCGGCATCAACAGCCGTCCCGGCGGCAGCTCCAGCCGCTGCGCCGCCTTGAGCGCGATCGGCATCAGCAACGCCAACGCGCCGACATTATTCATGAAACCCGACAGCACGGCGGCAAGCGTCGTCAGACCGGCGATCATCACCATCGGCGTCGCCGCCTCGGGCAACAAACGGCGTGCCAGCACATCGACCGCGCCGGATGTCTGCAACCCCCGCGACAACACCAACACCCCAGCCACGGTGATCACGGCCGGATGACCAAACCCGGCGAACGCTTGGTCGGCCGGAACCAACCCGGCGATCACCGCCGCCAACAGCGCGGCGACCGCCACCATGTCATGGCGCCACTTGCCCCAGGCGAACAGCACCACCGTGGCAGCGAGAATGGCGAGGAGGGTGATTTGGTCGGCGGGCATGGTTTGGTGAAATTCCATTTATCGGCGGGCGCTTAGACAGCCCCCAAATAGCAGCGCCAGCCTCATAATGTAACCGCGCGAAGTCGGTTAGCGACGGCGGGCCCGAATATACCGACCCGACAACAGTCGCATTCAATTTCCAGACCCCACCACCGCCCGACCCACGTCCCGCGGGGCGGCATAGCGCGACCACGCGCCCGAGCTTATGCGAGGCAAGCCCGCGTGGCGCTTGAACGCTATTTAAAAGCAACCGAGCTGCACGATGTGCAGCTCGGCAAGCGCGACCGCGCGCCCGAGCTTATGCGAGGCAGCCTGCGTGGCGCTTGAACGCTCGTTAAAACCAACGCCCCTTAAAACTCAAAATTCAGTTCGGTACCTTGGGCATGACGAAGGGGTGTTCGGCTTCGTACGCCCGACAGGCGCGTAAGACGGTGGCGTCGGCGAAGCGGGCACCGACCACCTGCAGCGCCGCCGGCAGGCCGGCGCGCGTGAAGCCGCAGGGCAGGCTGGCCGCCGGTTGCTGGGTCAAATTGAACGGATAGGTGAACGGCGACCACTCCCACCACCGGGTCATGCTACAGCCGTCGGGGACCTCGCGGCCGGCGGCGAAAGCGGTGATCGGCAGTTGCGGCGTGATCAACAGGTCGTAGTCGCGATGAAACAATTGCATATGCCGGCCCAGCGCATCGCGTGCGCGCTCGGCATAACGATAAGCAACGGCGCTGGTCGAAAACCCGTGCTCGGCGATGTCGAGCACCGGCGGATCGACAAGCGCCCGTTGCGCCGCGTTCATCGGGTCGACCGCGAGCGCCAGCGCGACAGGCCAAAGGGTCACCATCACATCGATCGGATCGACAAATCCGGGATCGATGTCTTCGACCTCGGCGCCGGCTTCGGCAAACCACGCGGCCGCGGCCTCGACTAGCGCCGCGACCTCCGCGTCGACCTCGGCATAGCCCAAGTCGCGGCTAAAGGCGATGCGCAATCCCTTTACCCCGGCATCGAGGTCATCGGCGAAATCGGTCACCGTGCGGGGCACCGAGAACCAGTCGCTCGGATCGGGTTCGGCTATGACGTTCATCATCAGCGCGGCGTCGGCGACGGTGCGCACGATCGGCCCCTGGTGCCACAGGGTTCCCGACGGCGAGTGCGGGTGGGCGGGAACCATGCCAAACGTCGGTTTGTGTCCAAACAGTCCGCAAAATGCCGCCGGCATGCGGATCGAGCCGCCACCGTCGGTGGCGATGTGGAGCGCACCCATGCCGAGCGCGGCGGCCGCCGCGGCACCGCCGGACGATCCGCCCGGGGTCAGATCCGGATTCCATGGATTGACCGTGATGCCGGTTAGCGGGCTATCGGTAACCCCTTTCCAGCCGAATTCCGGTGTCGTGGTCTTACCGAGAATGATCGCGCCGTGCTCGCGCATGCGCGCGACCGGCGGCCCGTCTTCGTCCCATTCTTGATCCGGATCGATGGTGCGCGATCCCCGCAGGGTCGGCCACCCCTTGGCTAGGATCAGGTCTTTAACCGATATCGGCACCCCATCGACCAAACCGGCGGGCTCGCCGCGTGACCAACGGTCCTCGGATGCCCGCGCCTGATCGAGCGCGCGATCGGCATCGATGACGCAGAACGCGTTATAGGTCTCGTTCAGCCGCTCGATCCGCTTCAATACCGCGCCGGTGACGTCAATCGGCGATAATCGCCGGGCGCGGTATTCATCGACCAAGTCGGTCGCGGACAGGCTGCAGACATCGCTGTGCATGAGCCGCTCTCCGCTCGAGTCCTTGGCAGTGGGGCACGAGGCCGCGTGGCATTACCACGCGGCCCGTCCCTGCCCAGTACCCCCCCGGCGGGGGCCCCCCGCCTCAGGTCTCGGTCAGTGCCCGCAACACCGCGTCGGGCGTGATCGGCATATGCCTGACCCGTGCGCCGACCGCGTTGAAGATCGCGTTGGCCACGGCGGGTCCGACCACCGTCGAGGACGGCTCTCCGACGCCGCTCGGATGGTGGCCCGACTCGACGATCTCGACGTCGATTTCCGGCACCTGCCTGAGGCGGATCGGCACGTAGGTATCGAAATTGCTCTGCTCGAACGCGCCATCCTTCAAGGTCAACCGCTCGGACAGGATTTGGCTCGCGCCCCACAGCGCCGCACCCTTGATCTGGTGCTCGCAGTTCCTCGGATTGACCGCGATCCCCATGTCCATGGCGATGGTCAGCTTGAGGATGTCGACCTCGCCGGTGGCGGGATCGACCTCGACCTCGGCAACGCCGGCGACCCAGGTCGGGCTTTGGCGTTCCTCGGCCGCGCTCACCGCGATGCCCATGCCCTGATTCTTCGGCAATTGCTTGCCGTAGCCCGCCTTGCCGGCGGCTACTCTCAGCACATTGGCAAGCCGTCCAGCACCGCCGACGGTGGCGGAATCGTAGGGCACCCAGGAGCCTTCCGAGGCCCACGGTAGCGAGATCCACAAGCGATCGAGATAATAGTCGGATTTGGCGCCCGGCTCGTAACCGGCGTTGGGAATGCCGCGGGTACTGCCCTCGCCGGACAACATGGCGAGGCGCATTTCGAGCGGATCGCGGCCCAGACGATGGGCACACTCGTCGAGGAACGATTCCACCACGAAGTAGTTGTACGAGTTCGACACGGTGCGCAGCGCCGAGGCTTGTATCGACCAGGTGGTGGCATCGTGATTGATCGCGCGAACCTTGTGGTTAGGGAACGAGTACCAATGCTCGCTGCCGCCGATCGACCACTGGTCGATGTCGCGGCCCGAGCCGTCGTCGGCATCGAGCTGCAGCCAATCGGAGCCGAAGTCCTCGCCGACCGAGAAGCGCGGTCCCATGTAGCCGCAAACGATGTCATGCTTCAGCGCATCCAACCCGCCGTCCTTGAGCGCCCCGGTCAGGGTGTGCAAGGTCGGCGTGCGCGGGAACGAGGTGGCGAAGTTGGATTCCCGGGTCTGGATTAGCTTGACCGGCCGGCCGACTACATTGGTGGCGTAGGCCGCGGCGAGGATTTCGTCGAAGTCCTGTTTGCCGCCGAAGCCGCCGCCGAGCAACGTCTGGTGGATCACCACGTTGATCTCGCTGGCGTCTTTTTGCAGCGTTTGCGCCAAGTACCCGGTCAAGGTCATACGCGCGAACGACGTGCTTTGGTTGCCGGTGTAGATGTGCCACGTGCCGTCGACTTCGTGCGCCGTGGCATTGAGCGGCTCCATGGTGGCGTGGCAGACCATCGACGAGGAGTATTCCGCCTCGACCGTGTCGTCGGCCCCGGCAATGGAAGCATCGACGTCGCCCTGAAGCACCCACGGCGCGCCCTGGTCGGGATCGGCTTGAAGTGCGCGATATTCGTCGGCCAGTTGCTGATCGCTGAAATCGGCGTACGGCCCGGCGTCCCACTCGATGTTGAGCGCCGCCGCCGCTTTGATCGCGGTCGGGAACTTGTCGGCGATCGCCAGCACCCAGCCGGTGCATTTGCCGAACGAGTCGTCGACGATGATCGCCTGGATATAGCCCGGGATCTTCTTGGCTTCGCTATCGTCGACTGACAGCGCCTTGGACTTATAGCGGGTCCGGGGAATCGCCAACGAGGCATAGACCATGCCGGGCAGGAAGGTATCGATGCCGTACTTGGCCTGGCCGTTGACTTTCTCCGGCAGGTCGAGCGCGGCCTTCGATTGGCCGACTATCGTGTAGTCGTCACGGCTTTTGAGCGGTATATCGTGGAAGTCGTCGGGATATTTGAACGTCCGCTCGATGGTCGCGTTTTGCAGGATCTTGCCAAAAGTGATCGAATTTCCCGAGCGGCTGTCGATCACCCGGCTCTTCTCGGCGCGGCAGTTGGATACCGCGGCGCCCAACAAGCCGGCGCCGGCCTCGATCAAGGCGATGCGCCCGGCCGCGCCGGCGCGCAACAGGCGATCGAACTCGGTGGTCACGCTGCCGCTGTTCACCGTATAGGCGAGGCCGTAGACGGCGAAGTTCTCGGCACTGGCTTCGGGGTAGTCGAGACTGACCGTGGACCAGTCGACTTCGAGCTCTTCACCGATAATCTGGGCGAGCGCGGTGCCGATATGCTGGCCCATCTCGGACTTGACGATATGCATGATCGTCTGGCCGGACGGCAGCATGGTGAACCAGATCGACGGCGTGAAGGTCGGTGTGCCGGCGGCCTCGGCGGCGCTTGGCCCGCTCAAGGTCGGCCCGAAGGCGATCGCCAGCGCGGCGCCCGAGGTGGTGGCCACCGAACGGATCAGGAAGTCACGACGCGAAAGCTCGCCGCCGCTGTTTCCGGCTTTTGTAATGCTATTCATGTCACGCCTCCTCGGCCGCGATTTCGGCGGCACGGCGCACCGCGCCGACGATATTGCTGTAGGTCGCGCAGCGGCACAGGTTGCCGTCCATCGCATCGACGATATCGTCGTCCGACGGTGCCGGATTGGTGGCGATGAACGCCGCCGCTTGCATAATTTGGCCGGACTGACAGTAGCCGCACTGCGGCACCTGAGCCTCGAGCCAGGCCTGTTGGACCGGATGTCGGTCGGCGTGGTGCAGCCCTTCGATGGTGGTGATCAGTTCGCCGGCGACATCGCCGATCGCGATCTGACACGACCGCACCGCGGCGCCGTTGACGTGGACCGTGCACGATCCGCATAGGCCAACGCCACAGCCGAACTTGGTTCCGGTGAGTTGCAGCTCTTCGCGGATCGCCCACAACAGGGGCGTATCGTCGGGCGTGTCGACGAAATGGCTGCGTCCGTTAATGGTCAAATAAGGCATGTCCAGCACTCTCCCTCCCGGCGATGCGAATATTGCGCGTCGCTCACGACAACAGATTCCGCCGCCTTTCCCGAGCAAAGCCGGCGAACACACTTTTAGCTATCGACTAGCTAAAACCGGTGCGGACATCGGCCGCAATCCAGTTCCCGCCAGTCCTATCCGTTATCCGCCGGGATCACGTCGGCGTGATCATTCTGCGATGCTTGACTCGCGTCCCCGGCAAGGGCCAATCTGACGGTTCGCAGGCGATGCCACGCGCTCGACCGTGATGGATCAGAAAATCGGGGCGACCAAACCCGCGCGCGAGCCGTGCCGAGCCTAATAGGGGAGGGAGGTCGCAGCGGTGACCCTTGCTGCGGAACCACAGAGAAACCGGCCATTGGCACGGTATTTGGTGGCTTCGACCTGTGTGCCGGACGAAGCGGCGGAGATTATTTCGCACACCTATTGCGACCATGAAATCAGTATTCGCGATCCGCTGTCGTCGCTTCGCTTCGAGTTTTCCGAGGCGCCGCTGTCGCGGATCACCATCGGCGCGATGTCGTTCAACGCCGACATTCGTTACGACCTCGGGGAAACCGAGACCTATTACTTAATCCAGTTCGCCGACACCGGCGTCATCGAATATGTCAACGGCGGCGAAGTGTGCGAAGTCACGCGACGGTGCGGCATGGTGACTTCGCCGACCCGGCCATTACGCATCCATTACACCGACCGCTCGCGCGGCTTTATTGTCAAAATTCGCAAATCCGCGCTCGAGCGCCATCTTTGCGCCCTGACCGGCGTGCCGACGACCGAGCCGTTGATTTTTTCCGCCAAGATTGCCGCCGGCTCGGTTTTCGGGGCCCGCTATAAACGGTTACTGCGCTATATGTTGGCCGAGCTCGACAGCGATCAGTGCTTGCACGATTCGCCGCTGCTGATCGCCAATCTCGAAGACACGGTGATGACCGCGCTGCTCACCGGGCAGCCGCATACCTATTCCGAGCGGTTCGAGCGACCCGCGCCGTCGGCCGCCGAGCGTCATGTCGACGATGTCGAGGCCTATGTCAGGGCCCACGCGAGCGAGCCGCTCACCATCGAGGATTTTGTCACCTTGACCGGGGTCAGCGGCCGCTCGCTCTATCGCGCGTTTCAAAATCAGCGAGGCTATTCGCCGATGGCGTTCGTCCGTTCGGTCCGCTTCCAGCTCGCCCACGAACGCCTGTCGCGCGGCCAGCCGGGGGCCACGGTGACCGGGATCGCGCTCGCGTGCGGCCTCGATCATCTCGGACGGTTCAGCCTCGACTATGGCCGGCGCTACGCCGAGACCCCGTCGGAGACCCTCAAACGCGCGCGGGGGACGAGCCTCTGTTGAAATCCCTATGCTTGGTCTTGAGTTTGCTGATTTTGGGCGTCGGGCCGCTATTAGCAAAATCCCGCTTTATCACCCCGGAAGCGGTCGGCTTGGTCGAGCAGCGCCAGGAAGTTATGGGGCGCATGCTCGAGACCGTCGACCAGGTCGCGCCGCGCCTCGGCGCGCCGCGCGCGACGATCAATCCGGGCCACTGGGCGGTGATCCGCGCCAATGTCGAGGGGGTGCGCACGCTATTCCGCGACAGCCGCGCGATGTGGCCGCCGCAAACCAATCTCGGCTACGGCTCGATCACCAATGCCGAGCCCGCCCTGTGGTCGGTGCCGCGCGCGTTCCAGCGCCACTACGACTCGGCCAAGGCCGCCTTCCTCATCCTCGGCGATGCCATCGCGCGCGAACACGCCGCCGACGCCCGCGCCGGGTTCTGCGGCCTGGTGGCGGCGTGCGGCAACTGCCACGCCGCGTTCCGCATGATCGACAACGCCAGTCTCACCACCGAGGGCCCACGCTGGCTCGGCCGCTATCCCGGCTGCCGCGGCGCCGAATAACCATCAGTTCAGTTTAATGCACAAGATTTCGGAAACCCCGCCTTCGAGCGAAGCGAGCGGGAAGGGGTTGTTCGACGCGCACGCCTTGCCGTCGGGTGAAAAGCTGAAATCCCTCGTATAGGTTCCGCGCAACGGCACCGGATAGACCACGAAACGCTCTTCCGACGGAATGAACCGGTACAACCGGTCGGTCATGTTTTCATTGAGCCAGATTTCCTGGCTGTCCGGATGCACGCCGAGCGCATAGGGCGCCGGGCGAAAGCCTGCGGCGAATTCGGGCATCGGATAGACCTTGGTCTCGATCCCGTCGGCGGTCGGCTGAATACGGCCCAGCATCCCTTCGGAGTAGCCCGCCACCCACAGCACCCCGGCCTTGTCGAAATGCATCCGCCGCGGCCCGCGTACCGGCGAGTCGTACTCGCTCACCTTCAGCGTTTCGGGATCGATCCGCCCGACCTTGCCGGCAAACAGCCGACCATACCAGATCGTGCCGTCGAGCGGATTGATATCGATGCCGTACGGCTGGGTGCCGCCGGCGACCCCGCCCGAGACCCCGTAGGGCAGCGCGATCAGCGTGGTCTCGCCGCTCGCCGGGTCGAGCCGGCCGAGCTTTTCCGATCCCGCGATGGTGAACCAGACGATCCCCGCCTTGTCGATGCGGATGGTATGCGGATAGTTCGCGCCGCCGCCGATCACTTACGATGGCTCCCACTGATTGGTCATCGGATTGAACACGCCGATCGTATTGGTCGCGGTATTGGTTACGTAATACTTGCCGTCGAGTCCGAGATCCATCGAGTGCGGCGAATTGCGCGTGTACTGGGAAAACTTCGACACCTGGCCGGGCTTATACCACCGAGCGGAATGCCTGACTCACGTTGGGGATTCCCAAGCGGTCCGATCTCTGACTCAATGTGGTGAACCAATGAGGTTCGCCATGGCAGCGCCTATCGACTTACGGAACGATTTTGACAGCGTCTCACTG
>JAKZSU010000227.1:0-9952 GCA_047517485.1 Alphaproteobacteria bacterium | reverse complement strand
GCTCGTGGCCTGCTTTTCTTCCGACTGCTCCAGCAGGCGGTGCAGCACGAGCCGGTCCCCTACAAGGGCCTAGTCGGCGGTCATCGCAGCCTCGGAAACCAAATGTAGGGGATACGAGAGCGAAGTGGATACCCAGTTTCGTTTATTGGTTGAACAGCGAGTAGCTTTTTTGTATTGAGTCGTGCTACGTTGGATAAAATTTTAGACAAATTGCATTTTGCACTCGCGCGTTATTCAAACGGCATATATTGGCGAGATTGCCGACAAGTCAGAGGATTGCTAATGCCTGATTTTGTTGGAAATACCATTATGGACCGGCTGAAGAGCTGTCCAAGAACCTTTCCGTTTCATGCGATCCTCATCGCCGTCTGCGTATGGTTGTCGCCGTTTGCCTCGAACTACGAAAAGCTCTTTTTCCCCAGTGTTCTGCCCGCTGCCGTCGTGATCTCGGCCGCCGCCGTTTGTCTCATCGTTCTATTCTGGATTGTCCTGCGGAACCTTACCGCCGCCGGCATATTGGCCACCCTAACGATCGTTTCCGTTTTCTATTATGGCTATGTGCTGGACCCGATTATTGGCTTGAGCGGCGGCGCGGTAACGCCCAGCCTATTCATGCCCATTTGGGTCGCGCTTTTCGCGGGATTGTTTGTCCTCGCGTTCCTCTACCGCGCTCGCTTGCAGAACATGACGGTAATGCTGAACATCGCGACCCTGTCCATCGCCATGGTCTCTATCGGCTCGTTGATCGTCTCGGTTATCGCCGAAAATCGTCTTTACGACGTCGTGCGTGGTCAGGAGGACACCTACTCCTCGACGTCATCCGAGGTTGTCGCGACATCGCAGAGCCCGGACATCTATTACCTGATCGTCGATCGGTACGCCGATATCCGGACCCTCGACACCCTATATGATCACGACAATAGCGGGTTCCTCGATGCGCTCCGCGATCGCGGTTTCTACGTCGCCGAACGCAGCCGGGCGAATTACACCACGACCGGCCATTCGCTGGCTTCCACCTTGAACTTGCGGCATTTGACCGACTTGTCCGAGACCATTGGGCCGAACTCGAGCAACGCGAAACCGATCTACGACTTGATTCAAAATAACCAAGTCGTGCGTTTCCTGAAGGCGCGGGGGTATCGCTACGTCCACCTCGGGTCGTGGTGGGAGCCGACCAGCAAAAACTTTTCCGCCGACGAGAATTTCGACGCGATAAAGCGGCTGCCCTGGCCACAGGTGAGCCTAAACGAGTTCGAGTGGCTGCTGGTCGAAAAAGCGCTGCCGACCCGTATTTTTGAGACCCTGGGCTCGGCGAAACGCCGCCAGCAGTTCATTCGCGTGCGGGAAAAATATGCTCGCCTCGCGGCGCTAGAACGCGACGGCGCACCGCAGTTCGTCTTCGCCCATATGCTCAATCCGCATAACCCGTACGTATTCCACGACGATGGTCGCTACAAAACGTTGGTGAATGAGAACGCGATGGCGAGGGAGCGCAATTATGTCGAACAAGTGATCTATGCCAACGATCAGATGGAAATTCTGATCGATCAATTGCTCAAGCGATCGCCGCAGCCAATTATCATCATTCAAGCCGACGAGGGCCCTTATCCGTCGAATTTTCTCAGCGATAAAAAGAACTTCGATTGGCGCCAAGCGACGGACGACGAACTCAGGCAAAAGTTCCGCATCATCAACGCGATGTATTTTCCCAATGGCAACTATCAGGCGCTCTATCCCGGCATCACGCCGGTCAACACCTTTCCGGTCATCTTCAACCAGTACTTTGGCCAGGAAATCCCGCTGCTTCCCGATACGGTCAGATCGTATCATTCGTATGCGGATCTCTATTCGTTCATCGATGTAACCGAAGTCACCAAGTAGCGGGGGTGGCGGTGGTGTTGGCCAGTTCTGGCGGTTTGCACGACTCTCGGCATTGTTGTCTAATTAATTCACGGTCATGGATGATTCGTGGCGGAGCGACGACGAGTGTGGCGTCCCTTCAGGTCTATTGGCCACGATGTCGGACGCATCTCTGGAAGAAGTGTATGAGGCAATGAAGATCCCCAATTTCGACGTGTTCCGCAACGGCCTTGTTACGCTCGGCATACTCGGCTTGATGTCGATCGGACTCGGCGCCTGCGACGAAGACGACGGCGCGGCGGAGCAAGCCGGAAAATCTGTCGACGAGTCGATCGAGGCGATGCGCGAATCCATCGACGAAGGTCTCGAAAATGCCAAGGACGCGATCGAAGAGACTCAAGAAAAAATAGAATGACCAAAGCTTGGCGATCGCCGTTGGTTTGATTTCGCGCCCTCACACCACCGGCGGCTTCAACAAATCATAGTGCTGCAACAATTCGAGAAACCGGCCAATCGTTTCGCGCTGATAGGCATCGATGTCGCGGCCTTCGTAGTCGTGGAAACCGCGGCCGGTTTTGAGGCCGATGGCGCCGTCTTCCATGTTGCGCGCGACGATTTCGGGGGCGGCGAAGCGGTCGGAGCCGAGCGCGTCCGCGAGATAGGCGGAGGCATAGTGCAGAATGTCGCCGCCGCCCCAGTCGATGAACTCGACGACCCCGAGAGTGGCGAAACGGAAGCCGAGGCCGTAGCGTGTCGCCTGGTCGATTTGCGCCGCCGTCGCCACCCCTTCCTCGATCATCCGCGCCGCCTCGTTCATGATCAGCGCCTGCAGGCGGGGCACGATGAATCCGGGTGAGGCGGCGCATTCGACCGGGACCTTGCCGACCGACGTCAGTAACACACTAAGGCGTTCGACGGTGTCGCGCGCGGTGTCCTTGCCGGGACTGATCTCGACCAGGGGCACGAGAAATGCCAGGTTCAGCCAATGGGCATTGAGAAAGCGCTCGGGGCCGGCGATCATTGACGCCAGATCATCGACCATGATCGTCGAGGTCGCCGAGGCGACGATGGCGGCCGGGTTGGCGGCACCGCCGATGCGCGCGAGCGCTTCGCGCTTCGCCGTCATCACCTCGGGGACCGCTTCGAAGATCACATCGGCGCTGGCCAGTGCCTGGTCCGCGCGTTCGGCCTCGACAAGCACGATGCGGTCGATGATCGGTTCGAGCGCGTGCGCGTCAAGAGCGCCATGTTCGACCATTACGCCGAGGCTGCGGCGCACATCGCCATCGACCGCGTCGGCCAAGGCTTGCCGTCCCGCCGCGTCGCGCTCCTTCAAATCGACCAAGTCGAACCTATGGCCGGCATAGGCGAAGACGTGGGCGAGGCCACGGCCCATGCGGCCGGCGCCGACCGCGGCGATCCGGGCACGCGAGGTCATGATGGCCCGGCTTCGAGCAACGCCGCCATCTCGATTTGCGAAAACTTGGCGAGATCGAGATTTTCGAGGGTACGGCCGGTGGCGCGGAAATCCTCGCCGACCACCGCTGAAGCAATCGACAACAGGCCGGTCGCAACCGGCGCCGGGACACCTGCCCAATCCGCCAGCGAAACCAGCAGGGCGAGGCCATAGACGACGTCCTCGCGCAAGTAGCGATGGCGCTGCAGATCGAGGGACTCGCGCCAATCGCCGCTGTCGGTGAGCCGCTCGTGCGCGGCGTTGCCGTACATCCATTCCTCGGCCGCGTCGTCGTAGTGATTGCGAAGCGGGAAATGCGGCGCGCCGTAGCCGAGCGCCTCGCGCACCGCGATCCGCTCGTCGTCGAGGGCGTCGGTGACCCGGCGGATCGCCGGCTGGGTGCCCTCGTTGTGGATGTCCCATTGATCGAAATGCTCGATCGGGCCGGCGTTCATCAAGATCAGCGGCGGGTGTATGATCGGTCCGGCATTCATCAACGCGCCGTCGAGGCCGTCACGCAACCGCTCGACCGCCGGAAAGGCCTGTTCCAGGACCGCGAAAGCGTTGTTCGAACGAATGGCGGGAAGGACGCCGGTGGGGAGGCGGGTCGCGCGACCGGAGATCGCCACGCCGGTTGGGCCGGATTTCCGCGCCAGCCAGGGCAGGGTGCCGGCCTCGGCGAAGCTCGCGTCCGCCGTACCGCCGGCCTCGGCGACGGTCTTGGCCATGACCAGGGTGCCGAACGAGCCTGGCGGCATGAAGACCACCTGGCCGGCGCTCAGATGCGGCGCGATGGCGCGCGCGACATCGATTTGCGTCGGCGCCGGCAGCGGGCAGAGGAGGAGCGCCGCGCCGGCCATCGCCTCGGCGATATCGTTGGTAACGCAGGCGATCTCCACGTCGCGTTTGCCGCGATGATCGAGCAGGGTGATTCGCCCAGACGCACGGAGCGGCGCCAGGGAGTCAGCATCTCGGCGCCACAAGCGGACGCGATGGTCCTGTTCGGATAAATCGGCGGCGGCGGCGTAACAGCCGTGACCCCCGCCGAGAACGGCGATCTCCATGTCTTCCCAAGCTCCTTCGCGAAAGTGTCGGTGCGGTGCGGCATCCTTTCGGGGCGGTTCCGTCGCGTCAAGCGTCTGACGGGTTTTCACCGTCGCGGGCATGCGCCACACTGCGCCGCCAACGGGGGACCCATGCCTGACATCAAATCTTTGATCTTGAAAACTTCATGCTGTCTGGCGCTGTTGATTACGATTGCTGGCAGCGCGCGCGCCGACGACGGTGTCGTCGAGGCGACGCTGGCGGCGCGCGGCCTTGATGCCGACGCTTTGGGGCTGATCGACAACATCCTGGCTCACGACGCGATTGCCGAGCCGATCGGTGTCGGCGCCGGAGTCCGCGCTTTGCTCGCCGCGCCGCACACCGCGACCACCGTGGTCGACGCGCTCCAACTGCCGCCGTCGATGGCGAACACCGCGCCGCCGTTGGCGTGGACGGCACCCGACGATCTGCCCGATGCCGCGGGGGATTTTATCACTCACCTTGTCGATGGATTGCTGGCGGTACGGGCGCGCCTGCATGGCGCGATTTCGCCCACCTGTTGCGATACCACGGCGATGATCGAGACTCTCCGGCGGACCGGCCAGACCGCGCCGGCCTTGGTTGCGTTGGCGGAAGGCCTCCATCTCGGCGCCCTTGACGGCGCGGTCCGTGCCGCCCTGTCGTTCGAACGCCGACTGGTCGATCAAGCCGCTACCGACGAGCATTTGGTGGAGGCGCTGGCAACCCTCCCGGGACGGCGGTTCTCATCGCCCGCGGGCACCGTGGTGATCGCCGGGGCGGAAGACAATGATCACGCGGCGCGGGCGGCGATTATCCTCGATGTCGGCGGCCAGGACAGCTACGACATGGCGGCGATTGCCGCGGGAGGGCCGGCACTGGTCATCGATTTTGCCGGCAACGATCATTATCGGACCGGCGCCGTGGCGATGTTCGACCTGGTTATCCAGCTCGATCTTGCCGGCGACGATATTTACCGCGCGCCGGACGCCGGCGACGGCGCGGCGGTCGGCGGTATCGCCATTGTCCACGACCTCGCCGGTGACGATTTTCATGAGGCGTCGCACTTCGCCCAGGGCGCGGCGATCGGTGGCTTCGCGGTGCTCATCGACGACGCCGGCGACGATCGTTACCGTATCGGCAGCCGCGGCCAGGGCTTCGGCGGCCCACTCGGTTTCGGCGCGCTGATCGATCGCGCCGGCGCTGACGATTATCTCGCCGCCGAGGGCTTTGCCGATCCGTTCGCCCGGTCGGGGGGGACGCTGAGTTATGTCCAGGGTGTCGGCGTGGGCTATCGCGGCTCGCTCGCTGGCGGGGTCGGACTGCTCCGCGATCACGCCGGTGACGACCGCTACCAGGCCGACATGTTCGCCCAAGGGTCGGGATACTATTACGGCCTCGGCGTGCTCGACGATCGGCGGGGGAACGATTCCTACGCCGCCACCCGCTATGGCCAGGGCATGGGCGCGCATGCCGGGATCGGCGTGCTGCGCGATCGCCAAGGCGATGACGGGTACTGGCTGTCGGTCGGGGTCGGCCAGGGCATGGGACTCGATACCGCGGTGGGCGTTCTCGACGACGGCGCGGGCGACGATCGCTACCAGGCGGCGACCCTGGCGCAAGGCGCGAGCACCGGCAGCGGCTTCGGACTGTTGCGCGACCGGGCGGGGAGCGACGTCTACGCCCTCGACGCGCCGGGCGAGGGGTGGGGCCGCGGCCGACGCGCGCGCGGGCTGATCTCGCTCGCCTTCCTGATCGACGAGTCCGAGGGGCACGACGGTTTTCACCTGGCCGGCGCGGCGCTCGACGATCCGGCGCCGCGCGCCCTCGGCGGTCCGCTAGCGGGTCGCGACGACGAGCTGCCGCCGGCGCCGCGTCACGCCTGTCCGGAACCCGGCGCGGATGGGGATGATTTCGGCGCCGGCGATCCGGTGGTCGATTGGCTCAGTCAAGCCGCGCCGTTGTTCGGCATTGCCGAGGGCGACGGCGGCGCCTATTACGCGCGGCTGTGGGCCGGGCTGCCGGCAATCGCGCCGGACCTGCTCGCCGGGGTGAAAATTTCCGAAGTCTCGCTCGCGGTCAATCTGGAAACCTTGCTGCGCTGCTACCTCGCCGCCGCCGACGAGCCCCGGCGCGCCGCGCTCGAACGCGTTTTTATCGACGCGATCGCCAGCGCAGCGCCGCAGTCCGCGCTGGCGCTCGGCAAACTGCAAACCAGCCCGCCGGAACCGGCGATAAGCCTGGCGGTGGCGGACATGGTGCAGGCGCGGCCGAGTTGCGCGACTCGCGCGGCGGGTCTGGTGCTGGCGCGCAAGGGCGCGGCAAATGATGCGAATTTGGCGGCGGCCTTGACCGCGCTCGCCGCGCGCGCGCTGGCCGATCCATGCTGGCAGACCCAAGCGGCGGCGGCTGCGTTGTGGCGCGCGGTGACCGGAGAGATGCCGGCGGGATCGTTTGCCAGCCCGGTGCTCAGCGCGCGCTAGTTAGGCGTTGCGCGAGCACCACGACCACAAGGATGCCGCCGCCGACTAGGGTCGTCCAAAGCGCGGGCATCAGCAGCGTGATCGCCGCGACGAACAGCGCGATGCGTTGCCACCAGCTCGCGGGGCCGACGAACCAACCGTGCAGCGAGCCGGCGAGGCAGGTGACGCCGATTATGCCGGTAATCACCGCCACCGCGATCTCGCCGGCACTGCCGATCATCAGCAAGGCGGGCGCGAAGACAAAGAGATAGGGCACCAAATACCCGGTGGCGCCCAGTTTGATCGCCGCGAGGCCCGACGGCATCAGCTTGGCGCCGGACAGGCTGTTGGCGGCGAACACCGCCATCGCCACCGGCGGGGTGATCGACGACAGAATGGCGAAATAGAAGACGAACATATGCGCCGCCGGGGTCGCCACCCCAAGCTTGACCAGCGCCGGCACCAGCAGCGCGACCTGCATGATGTAGGCCGGCGTGGTCGGCATTCCCATGCCGAGAATAATGCCGGCGATCATCGTCAGCACCAGCGCCGGCCACAGCGAATTCTGCGCCGCGTCGAGCACCAGGGTGGTGAACGACAAGCCGATCCCGGTAAGACTGATTACACCGATGACGATGCCGGCACAGGCGCACGCGGCGGCGACGGGCAGGGCGTTGCGCGCGCCGCTCGCCAAGGCCTCGAGGATCATCGCCGGGTTGATGGTGCGCCGCGTCTCGGGCCGCAGCATGGCGACCGGTAGGATCGATACGACGCCCCAGAACGCCGCCATCGGCGCGCTATAGCCCGATAACAGAACCCCGACGATAACCACCAGGGGCAGGAACAAATGCCCGCGCTCGCGCATCACTTGGCCGACGTCGGGCAGTTCCGCCCGCGGCAGACCGCGCAGGCCGACCCGCTTGGCCTCGAAATGGATCGCCATGAACACCGCGACATAGAACAGCACGGCGGGGATCAGTGCGTACCCGGCGACGGTCAAAAAGCTGACGCCGAGAAACTCGGCCATGACGAACGCCGCCGCGCCCATGATCGGCGGCATGATCTGGCCGCCGGTCGAGGAGACAGCCTCGACCGCGCCGGCGAACGCCGGGCGATAGCCGATGCGTTTCATCAGCGGAATGGTCAACGCGCCGGTGGTCATTACGTTGGACACCGCGCTGCCCGAGACGGTGCCAAAAAAGCCGCTGGTGACGCAGGACACCTTGGCCGGGCCCCCGGGACTGCTGCCGGTCAGCGCCATCGCCACCGCCATGAACAGCTCGCCGGTGCCGACGCGCTCCAAAAAGGTGCCGAATAACACGAATAAAACGACGTAAGTCGCGGATACATTGAGCGGAATGCCGAATATTCCGTTCGTCGTCATATAGAGTTCGTCGACGATCTCATAAAGCGCGAAGCCGTCATGGCGCATCCCGAACGGGAGCCAGGGACCGAGCAGCGCATAGCCGAGGAACAGCGCCGCGGTGATCGGCAACGCCGGCCCGATGACCCGGCGCGTCGCCTCGAGCAGGACGACGATCAACGCCGCGCCGAGCCACAGGTCGGCGGGGGTCAAGTCGTCGACGTAGATGAACCGGGTGACGACGTACTCGTAGTTGAGCAGCAGATGCGCAAGCGCGGCGAGGACGACCGCCAGCGGGACGCCGTCGAGCACCACGCGCCAGGCGGCGGCGCCGCGGGGTCGTGCCGGATAGAGCGCGAAGATCAACACCGCGGCAAAGCCGAGATGAAGAGTGCGCAGGATCAGCTCTTCCGGCGGCCCGGTGACCGCGATGGCGAGATGAAAAAGCGCCATCGCCGCGGCAAACGCGGTGATCGCACGTCCGGCCAACGTGGCCGCGCTGGAAGAGGGGGTGTCGGTCATGGGGTCGGCCCGGTGTTAGTCACCCGGACCCGAGGCGCGCCCGAGCAGCGATGGCATTGCGAGATCTCCTGAGTCCGTTGTCGTGCGGGCGAGGCGCCCGGAGTGGATTGGCGACACGCTATCCCAGGCGGCGGCCGATCGCCATGTTTGATCGGCGGAGATACCTAGATTCAGAATCCAAGTGCGCCACGGATATTGTCTTGTAGGACCTCGCTTGGTGTTTTGTAGCCGAGGGATTTTCTTGGTCGATGGCTGATTCGAGTGATTGCTTTGGCAAGTTTTGCGCTTGAGACCTTGGTCAGGTCGATGCCCTTGGGCAGGTACTTGCGGAGTAGGCCGTTGGTGTTTTCATTGGCGCCGCGTTGCCAGGCGGCGGACCCGGTGCCGCTGCTGATCAATTGCCTCGACGGTCCATTCGCCGACAACCCGGACATACTGGCGCGCTTAGCCGACGCTTATTTCGAACTCGGAGCGTTCGACGACTGCATCGGCAGCCTCGAACATCTGATCGAATCCAACCCCGACCATAAATCTCAGCACGCCCACTTGCTTCACGCCAGGGCGCTCGAACAACACGGCCAAACCGACCGCGCGCTCGATGAGTACACCACGCTCGGCACCAATTTCAGCGGCCCCGAGGCTAAATGCCGCCACGCCGAACTCCTGCTCGTCTTCGACCGCCCGGAAGAAGCGCGGCCACTTTATGAGGACATTTTACAAGGCGCCAAACACGCCCCGCCCCACGTCCGCAAACGCCAACGCGAACGGATCGAGACCGCAGAGCGCCGGCTCACCGCGTGGTGAGAACTCACCTTGATTTCGACTCGAATCTATTCCTAAAAGAACGACCGCGAAGCTCAATGTTTCCGCGCCAGTGACCACCAAATCGGTGACATGGCCCTAATCGCGGCTGATCACATTCAGGGTCCATGATAGTGGGTCATTGTAAAAATCATCCCCAATAGGCCGAGAAGGAGCGTGACCAGCCGCAATTAGGGCCATGTCACCGATACTCTCCGACTCAATTTTTGGTTGAATTTCGTTACAATTTTCGCGAACCTGAGTACTACCCTGACAAAATCGGACGTTGAGAACGGCGGTGACAAATTAGTCCACGGAAGCGGCGGGATTTCCCAGCCGCGGGCGGAGTAAAACTCTGCCACCTGTAGCCTTCGATCTTTTTTGAGATGGAAGGCGGGAGGATGTACACCGTGGACCTATATCTGC
>JAKZSU010000226.1:0-6048 GCA_047517485.1 Alphaproteobacteria bacterium | reverse complement strand
CGTCTACAGGGCCTCCGGCTGGCTCCATGTTGGCGCCACCCAGGGGCGCGGGCGCTATGATCGGGACAAGCTGTACGACAAACCCCGCAAGGACATCTGGCTCCGACCCCTGCGAAAAGACTGGAAACGCGCCCTCAATCGGTAGAATTTGCGGGATCGGATAAGCTCATCACGGGCTGACGGAACATTTACGGAGCGGGAAAGGCGATAAAAATGGAACTCGACGACCATGTGAATGCCGACGGCCGGGCCGATCTGGTTAAACAGGTTCGCGAGAAAATCAACGAGCTGGGGATCACCTACATCTATTACCAGTTCGTCTCGGTGACCGGGCGCATCGTCGGCAAGGGCATCCCCGCCGACCATTGGGAGGCCATCGCCGAACGCGGCTTTCAGCTGGTCTACGGCTCCACCGCCAATCTGTATACCGACCGCCACGGCGATTACATCGGCTACGGGCCGGAGGCGTCGGAACTGGTCGGCATCGCCGATCCGGAGACCTTCGTGCAATTGCCCTGGGACAAGCGGATCGCGCGGGTGTTCTGCACCTGTTTCCGCAATCGCCAGGAAACCGTCGATCCCGGCGGCTTCCTCACCGCCGATTGCCGCGGCAACCTGCGCCGTATCCACGACGAATTCCAAAACAAACACGACGGCCTGCATCTGCGGATGGGCACCGAGCCGGAGATGATGTGGCTCAAGAGAGGCGAGGACGGCCTGCCCGACGGCGGGGTGACCAAGCCCAACTGCTATCACATCGACCAGTACGAGATGCTGCGCCCGGTGTTCATGAGGGTGATCGAATATTCCAAGGCGATGGGTCTCGACATGATCCAGGGCGACCACGAAGACGCGCCGGGTCAGCTCGAACTCAACTGCATGTACGACGATGCGTTGCGCAACAGCGACCGGCTGACCACTTATCGGCAAATCTGCGCCGAAGTGGCGCGCGAGAACAATTTGATCGCGTGCTTCATGGCAAAACCGTTCATGGGGGTCTCGGCGAGCGGCTGCCATCACAACATGTCGTTGTGGCGCGGCGGCGAGGATGTCTATGTCGACACCTCGCATCTGGACAGCCTGCCCGGTCTCGCCGGCGCCTTCACCTATCGCCAGGGCGGCGAGAATACATTCCTGCCTGATCCCAGTATCGACGCCCGCAAGCCCGGCCCGATCGGCCTGCAGGCGATCGGCGGAGTGATGGAGCATGTCGGCGCGCTGACCGCGATCGGCTCGTCGACGGTGAACTCGTACCGCCGGCTGTGGGATACCGGATACTGGGCCCCGGTGTTCGCCGATTGGGGCTATCAAAACCGCACCTGCGCGCTGCGTATTTCGGCGCCCGGCCGCTTCGAATACCGCTCGGTCGATTCGACGGTCAATCCGTATCTGATGGCGGCGGGACTGCTCAAGGCCTTCGACGACGGCATCGTCAATAACCTCGACCCGGGCGAGCCCGAGGAGCGCAACATTTACAAAGCCATCGAAGAGGGCAAACAGGTCACGAAACTGCCGATGTCGCTCGGCGACGCGCTGCAACGGCTGGAGGCGGACGAGGTCGTCAAATCGGCGCTGCCCGGCGAGATGTACAAGGTCTACACCCATTACAAGAACGACGAATGGGAGAAGTTCAATGCCACGGTCACCAATTGGGACCTGGAATCATACTGGGACTGTCTGCCCTAACTTTTGGGAGCTGAAACAACATGTGTGGTATTGCCGGGGTAATCCACCGGGGTAAGACTTCCGACATCGGCGCCGAGATGACGTCGATGCTGCAATCCTTGCGCCATCGCGGACCGGATTCCACCGGCTTCGCGGTCTACGGCAAGCCGGACGGCGACCAATACGTCATGCGGTTCAAGGTGGCGGAACAGGAGGACATGGCGTCCGGCTTCCGCATTCACGATGAGATCAAGCAGCGCCGCGCGGTGGTCGATGCGCGGCTGGCGGAAAAAGGCGCCCGGGTGATCTCGATGGAAGAGGCGACGCCCTACGCCTTTCGCTGCCGCTTCGCATTCGATGGTGAAATGGCGGATCTCGCGAAGTACATCGAGGACGCCGGCGGCACCGAAATCCTGTCGCTGGGCTCGGGTCTGGAATTGATCAAGGACCTCGGCGACGCCACCACGGTATCGAACCAGTACGGTCTCGGCGGGTTCGCCGGCACCCACGCGATTGGCCACACCCGCATGGCCACGGAATCGGATGTCGATATCCGCTCGGCGCACCCCTATTGGGCTTATCCCTATAACGACATCGCGGTGGTGCATAACGGCCAGATCACCAATTACTGGATCATGCGCCGCGAGATGGAGCGCAAGGGCCATCGCTTCCATTCCGATTGCGATTCCGAATTGCTCGCGGTTTATACCGCCGACAAGCTCAACGACGGACATAGCCTGGAGCAGTCGCTGGAAGATTCGATTCACGAAATCGACGGCGTGTTCACCTACGTGGTCGCCACCGCCGACAGTCTGGGCCTCGCCAAGGACAGCATGGCGGCCAAGCCGATGGTGCTGTTCGAAAGCGACGAGTTGGTGGTCCTCGCCTCCGAGGAAGTGGCGATTCGGGCGATTATCCCGCACGAGATCGATACCACCGATCCCTATGAAGAGGAGGTTCGGGTATGGCGGGCGTAGATCCAGGCCAAGAAATGGGCATGCACACCGAGCAGCTCGCCGGGCGCACCCAGGAGACCATTTTCGCGCCGGAGAAACTCGGCGAAAACCTCGAATATCACAATGCGGTCGAGGTCGATTTCAACAAGCGCGCCGAATTCGATGCCGACGGCATGGCAACCACCGCGATCAACTCGAAAATCCGCGCCTTGATGAAAGACGGCCACGGCACCATCGTGATCAAGAACCCGGGCGCCAAACATTCGCTCGGGGTGGGCATCCTCAACCGGCTCAATCTGATCTTCGAGGGCAGCCTGGGCTATTTCGGCGTCGGCCTGATCGACGGGCCGAATGTGCGCATTCAGGGCCGAGTCGGCTGGTCGTGCGCCGAGAACATGATGGCCGGCACGGTCGTCGTCGAAAAGAACGCCGGCTCGACCTTCGGCGCGGCGATCCGCGGCGGCGATCTGGTGTGCCGCGGCGATGTCGGCTCGCGCACCGGCATCGACATGAAGAGCGGCACCATCATCGTCGGCGGCAAGACCGGCGCGTTCTCCGGATTCATGATGCAGCGCGGCCGCATGGTGATCTGCGGTGACGCCGGCAAGAACCTCGGCGACAGCATGTACGACGGCACGGTCTATGTCGGCGGCGAGATCGCCGACCTGGGCGTCGACGCGGTGCCGGCGGAACTGACCGACCTCGACAAGGCCTGGCTGACTCGCAAGCTCAAGCAATACGAATTGCTGCCCGACAAAGGGGTCGATCATTTCACCAAGATCGTCGCCGGCAAACAATTGTGGAACTACGACAATCTGGAACCGGCCGAGAAGAAAATCATTCTCTAGGTCGCGAGGAATCCGAACATGTCAGACGGCGGAAACAAAGCCAAGCGCAACACCTCGATCCTGGGCAAGAGCCGGATTTTCACCCCCGAGGTGATGGACGATATCCACACCAAGGCGGAACTGGGCCGCTACCGCATGCGCGGTTTTTCGTTGTTCAAGAAAATTCCCCATTGGGACGATTTGACGTTCCTGCCCGGCACGCTCACCCGCTTCGTTATCGAAGGCTATCGCGAAAAATGCGAAACTCGGACCGTCATCGGCCCCAACGCCAAGAAGCCGATCGTGCTCGATATCCCGATCTATATCACCGGCATGAGTTTCGGCGCGCTGAGCTATGAGGCGAAGACGGCACTGGCGCGCGGCGCGACCATGGCGGGCACCGCCACCTGCTCGGGCGAAGGCGGGATGATTCCCGACGAGCGGCGCTATTCGTCGAAATGGTTCTATCAGTGCATCCAGTCGCGTTATGGCTTCAACCCCCATCACCTGTTGTTGGCCGACGGCTGCGAATTCTTTATCGGCCAGGGCTGCAAGGTCGGCCTCGGCGGTCATCTGATGGGCCAGAAAGTGACCGATCAGGTCGCCGAGATGCGCTCGCTACCCGCCGGCATCGACCAGCGCTCGCCGGCGCGCCATCCCGACTGGCTCGGGCCCGATGACCTCGCCCTGAAAATCGACGAGATCCGCGAGGTCACCGACGGCCAGATCCCGATCCAGCTCAAGCTCGGCGCGGCGCGGGTCTATGACGACGTGCGGATGGCGGTGAAGTGCGGACCGGACTCGATCTATATCGACGGCATGGAAGGCTCCACCGGCGCCGGCCCGCATCTCGCGACCGAGGAGACCGGGGTTCCCGGCATGGCGGCGATCCGCCAGGCGCGACGCGCGATCGATGATCTCGGCAAGCGCGGCGACATCACGCTGATCTATGCCGGCGGTATCCGCAACGGCGGCGATGTCGCCAAGGCGATTGCCTTGGGCGCCGACGCCATCGCCATCGGCCACTCGGCGATGATGGCACTCAACTGCAACAAGGATATCCCGGAAGCCGACTTCCCGGCCGAAATCGGTGTCGAGGCGGGCTATTGTTATCATTGCCACACCGGTCGCTGCCCGGTCGGGGTGGCGACCCAGGACCCGGAACTGCGCAAACGCCTGGATCCCGACGCGGCCGCGGAACGGGTCTACAATTTTCTCCATTGCCTGACCATCGAATGCCAGATGATGGCGCGGGCGTGCGGCAAAACCAGCGTCCACAGCCTCGAGGTCGAGGATCTGGCGGCGTTGACCATGGAAGCCTCGGCGATCGCCGGGGTGCCGCTCGCCGGTACCGATTACACCGTCGGCATCGAAGATTATCACCATCTTTAATGGATGAAATCTAACAGATGGACCCCATCCACTAGGAGCAATTAAAAATGGCCGGCTCATCCTACAAGGGGACGGACCTCAAGAACGTCGATCAGTTTTTGACCGAGGATGGTCTCGATTCCCATCGCGAAAAAGAAATCGGCCAGCACATCGGCTACCGCTACGACGTCAACCTGGTCCCCGATTACGACCGCATGACGCCGTTTTTGCAAAAATACATCGACCATATGGGCTGGGACGATCTGAACTGGCTGGAAGACGTGCACATGGGCTACGAGGAAGGCGTGCCGGCGGTGTTCGACCGCAACATCAATGGCTGGGTGAAAATTCCCGACGCCATGGCATTGCCCGACAACCAGCAGGACCGCGACATGCTGGCGCGCGAGTTGCTGGTCAAATTCCAGATGTCGCCGAACCATCCGATCGTCGAGCTCGACAAGGTCTATCGGAAGTTCTGAGCGAGCCTTATGACCGACGCGGAGGCACTTCGCCGGCAGTTCATCGGATGGCAATGTCGTATTCGCCAAATGCAGATGCGCGATCAAGACGGCCTTCCGTGCGCCGGTATGCGGCCCAGCGTGACCAACCCGGATGGCCGATTGGCCGCCGATGCCATGACGGTTCTGATTGTGCCCGAGTCGCCCGATGAAAGACTCGCCGAATTCAAGCACATCGTGCGCGGCACCGGCGATCCGAATATCCGACGGGAAAAGGCGGTCACGCTGATGTCGGCGGCGTATTTTCAGAGCACCACCGAATTCGACGAGACACTGACCGCGCTATTCTCGCTCGATGCCGAGGTGGCGACTAGTCTCGCCGCCGGAATGCAATGCCGCCTGCACTTCGATCAGTTCAATCAGAAATTCGACTTGTCATGCGACGTCGAGACCTTGCCGCCCGACAGCCCGTCCTATCAATTCACCTGGTGGCACAACGCTCTGTTCAATCCGCATCTGGCGGCGGACGTGACGGTCTTGGGGTTTCGGCCCCAATGGCGCGACTCGACCGCTCAACCCTAACTAATACCAAGGGTGGATAATAATGACCCATTTGACCGATCGATTTTCGTCGCTGGGTAGGAGCGGGGCGCGCCGTCGTGCGACCCCACGTCAAGCGGCCCCAAGAAAGGCGAACTGCGCCGCCAGCGACGAACCTTGGTCCCTGGGCAGACCGGCCTTCGGTGGCCCGAGGTGGCTTTCCGGGTGCGT
>JAKZSU010000225.1:0-35772 GCA_047517485.1 Alphaproteobacteria bacterium | reverse complement strand
CCACCGAAGAACGTCTGGTTGACCAGCTCGCCGGCGAGCGACGACGTGGAACCACCGGCCAGGCCTGCCGCGAAAACCAACAGGGCCAGCACCAGGGTCCGGCCCGGGAGTCTCCTGCGCAGGCCGCCTCGGCTCATCTCGGTTCCTCCACTTCGCCCTAATGATGAACGGTGGATCCGATACTCTACGTACAGCATGCGCTCTTGCCACCATATTTTCAACCATGCGAGGCGCGCACTGTCGCTAACACGAGGTATGACCGGTCTATGTAACATGTGATCTGTCCGGGTTTAGAACTCTTCCAAACGAGGGAGGGGTTAGATGCGCCGGACGGAGCGGTTACAGGGACTGAGGTTGATGAAGTTCGAGGACGTTTACGGACGGAGTTATCGCGGCGAGTTGAGCCAGCAGGAGGCGTCGGAGGTTCTGGGGGTCTCGGAGCGGACCTTCCGGCGCTGGCGGGATCGCTATGAGGCGGAAGGTGCTGAGGGTCTGTACGACCGTCGCCTGGGGCGGTCCTCGGCCCGGCGTGCTGGGGTTGACGAGGTGATGGCGGTCTTGGCGCTGTTCGACACGCACTACTGGGATTTCACGGCCAGGCACTTCTGGGAGAAGCTGGTGGCCGATCACGGTTTCAAGCGCAGCTACAACTGGGTCCGTCTCACGCTTCAGGCGCGCGGGCGGGTCCGGCCGGCGCCCAGGCGCGGGGCGCACCGGCGCAAGCGGCCACGGCGGCCGGTGGTGGGCATGATGCTGCACCAGGACGCCTCCAGCCATGAATGGGTGGCGGATGAGATCTGGGACCTGGTGGTCACGCTGGACGACGCGACGAGCGAGGTCTACTCGGGCTTTTTCGTCGAGGAGGAAGGCACCATGAGCACGTTCCGGGCGATTTCGGAAGTGATCGCCGCCAAGGGCCTGTTCTGCTCGCTCTATGCCGACCGGGCGGCGCACTACTGGCACACGCCGGAGGCCGGCGGCAAGGTCGACAAGGACAACCCGACCCAAGTGGGCCGGGCCTTGGCTCAGCTGGGCATCGAGCTGATCGCGGCCTACTCGCCGGAAGCCAGGGGGCGCTCGGAGCGCATGTTCGGGACCCTGCAGAAGCGCCTGCCCCAGGAGCTGCGCCTGTCCGGCATCACCACCGGGGCCGAGGCCAACCGCTTTCTGGAGGAGGTCTTCTGGCCGGCCCACAACGTGCGCTTTGCCCGGCCGGCCGAGGCGGCGGGCTCGGCCTTCGTGGCCTTTGCCGGCAGCTCAGTTGCTTGCGGACTGGCGGACACACTCTGCGTCCAGGAGGAGCGCGTGGTCTCCAATGACAACACAGTGCGCTATAAGAACCGGACGCTGCAGATCCCAGCCGACCGCCACCGCCACCACTACGTCAAGGCGCATGTGCGGGTGCACGAATACCCGGACGCCACCTTGGCCGTGTTCCATGGGCCGCGCTGTTTGGCCCGCTACCGGGCCGACGGCAGCCTGATCGAGACCGAGGGCCGCCGGGCCGCGTGATCCGCTTCGACGCGACCAGGCGCCGGCCTGTGGACAAGTGGACAGCTCGGCACCGCCGACCTGACCACTTCCCCACAGGCCCAACCACCACAACAGAAGCGGTCAATTCATATGGTACATAAAGCGGTCAACTCAGTTTGTTATCAACACGGCGCAATATGGCCCTTGCCACGTCAGCCTTCTTCGTTGTCATCCGAACCGGCGCCGTTCACCGCGGCATCGCCGCCCGCGCCGTTGCTGCCCTCTGTCACCTCGACCGCGCCGCCATTCAAGGCGAAGTCGTCCTCGTCCTCTTCGTCATCGACCATACTTTCGCTCGAGCGCGTGACCGAGACCACGTGCTCATCCTCGGCGGTCTTGAAGAGGATGACGCCCTGGGTATTGCGTCCGGCGATGCGAATATCGGCCACCGGACAGCGGATCAATTGCCCGCCGTCGGTCACCAAGAGGATCTGGTCTCCGTCCTCGACCGGGAACGAGGCGACGACCTCGCCATTGCGATCCGAGGTCTCGATATTGATGATCCCCTTTCCGCCACGACCGGAGATGCGGTATTCGTAGGCCGAGCTCCGTTTACCGAAGCCGTTGCGGGTGACGGTCAGAATGAATTGCTCCGCCGCCGCCAGATCCTCGAACGCGGGATCGATATCCGGCGACTCCACATCGTCGCGACGCGACGCCGTGGCGTAGCGCAAATAGGCGTTCCTCGCCTCGGTGCTATCCGCCTCGGCATGATCGAGAATCGACATCGAGATGACGGTATCTTCGTCCTTCAACCTGAGACCGCGCACGCCCGTCGAATTGCGGCTGGCGAATAGCCGAACACCGGTTACCGGGAAGCGAATGCATTTGCCGCTCGCCGCGGCGAGCAAGACGTCCTGGTTCTCCTCGCACGGTTGAACCGCGATCAGCTCGCCCAGCGACTCGCCATTCTCGTCCTCCAGCTTCATCGCGATCTTGCCGTTGGCCTTGATATTGGTGAAGTCGGAGAGCGCGTTGCGGCGCACGGTTCCGCGCGACGTGGCGAACATGACATGGAGCTGATCCCAGGTGTCCTGATCTTCGGGCAACGGCATCATGGTGGCGACCCGCTCGCCATCCTTGAGCGGCAGCAAGTTGACCAAGGCCTTGCCGCGCGCCTGCGGCGACCCGAGCGGCAAGCGATAGACCTTGAGGGTATAGGCCATGCCGCGGCTGGAGAAGAACAGCATCGGGGTGTGAGTGTTGGCGACGAAGACCTGACTGACGAAATCCTCGTCGCGCGTCGCCATGCCGGAGCGCCCCTTGCCGCCGCGGCGCTGCGCCCGGTAACTCGAGAGCGGAACCCGTTTGACATACCCCTTGTGGGTCAGGGTGACGACCATGTCTTCGCGTTGAATCAGATCCTCGATGTCGTGCTCGAACTCGGCTTCCTCGATTGTCGTGCGCCGGCCGCCGTCGTCGCCGAATTGTTCGGCGACCTCGCGCAGCTCCGCGCGCAATATGTCGAGCAGACGCGTGCGCGACCGCAGAATGTCGAGGTAATCGATGATCTTGTCGGTGATTTCCCTGAGGTCCGCGGCGATCTTGTCGCGTTCGAGTCCGGTTAATCGTTGCAAACGCAGTTCGAGGATCGCCCGCGCCTGCACTTCCGACATGTGGTAGGTGCCGTCGTCGGCAACCTTGTGACCGGGTTCGTCGATCAAATCGATCAACGCCGCGACATCGCACGCCGGCCAAGCGCGCTCCATCAGACCGGCACGCGCGGCGTCGGGATCGGCGGCGGCGCGGATCAGCGCGATAATGTCATCGATATTGGCGACCGCGACGGCAAGGCCGGCGAGGATGTGCGCCCGTTCGCGCGCCCGCTTCAGTTCGAATTTGGTGCGCCGCGTGACGACTTCTTCGCGGAACCCGATGAAGGCTTCGAGAATCTGCTTGAGATTGAGCTGCACGGGTCGACCATCGCGCAACGCCAGCGCATTGATTCCGAACGTGGTTTGCAGCGGCGTGTAGCGGTAGAGCTGACTGAGGACGACATCGAAATTGGCGTCGCGCTTGAGTTCGACGACCACGCGTACGCCATCCCGATCGGATTCGTCGCGAAGGTCCGAAATGCCCTCGATCCGCTTGTCGCGCACGGTGTCGGCGATGTGCTCGACCATCCGCGACTTGTTGACCTGATACGGTATCTCGGTGATCACGATAACCCGGTCGTCTTTCTCCGACTTGACCTTGCCCCGCATCACCACCGAGCCGCGCCCGGTATGATAGGCGGAATGAATGCCGGCCCGCCCGAGGATACTGCCGCCGGTGGGAAAGTCGGGTCCCGGCACGAATTCCATGAGCGCATCAATGCTCAAGGACGGATCGTCGATCAGAGCCAGGCAAGCCGCGATGACCTCGCGCAGATTATGCGGCGCCATGTTGGTCGCCATGCCGACCGCGATTCCGCCGGCCCCGTTGACCAATAGGTTCGGATATCGCGCCGGCAGGACCGTCGGTTCATGTTCCGACTCGTCGTAGTTGGCCTGAAAATCGACGGTGTCCTTGTCGAGATCCTCGAGCAGCGCCGTCGACGCGCGCGCCAGCCGCGCCTCGGTGTAACGCATGGCGGCCGCCCGATCGCCGTCCATCGAGCCGAAATTGCCTTGCCCGTCGATCAACGGCAGGCGCATCGAGAAGTCCTGCGCCATACGCACCATGGCGTCGTAAATCGCCGAGTCGCCGTGGGGATGGTACTTGCCCATCACATCGCCGACGACGCGGGCCGATTTACGGTACGGGCGGTTCCAGTGGTAGTTGTTTTCCTCCATCGAATAGAGAATGCGCCGGTGCACCGGTTTCAGCCCGTCGCGCACGTCCGGCAGCGCCCGGCTGACGATCACGCTCATCGCGTAATCGAGATAGGAGCGCTTCATTTCCTCTTCGATCGATACCGGCAGGATGTCGAACGGAGGCGGCGTTTGCGGTGTTTCGGTCACGTATTCAGAGCTGGCTCATGGGACCCGTTCGCTCGGGCCGCGGCTGGGGGAATTGGGCGATCGTCCACTGGGGCAAAGTATACTAGATGTAGCGGTCAAGTAGCCAGACATACCACAAAATATATTGGCTACCGCGCTTCCCCGATGAACTTGAATTTATAGCCTTTTAGCGCCGGTTTGACCACTGATTCGGCGCCGATTCCGGGATCAATTTAGCGTCCCGTCGTGACCGCCGATCGGAGGGCGGAAATCGACACCGCGCGAAGTGTGTCGTCAAAATATTTGAGCGAGTCCGCGGGCTCGCCGCGACGGCTCGGCGGACCATCGATAAACGGGCCCTTGGCGCTCAAATTGGCCTTTTCGACGCCGCTCGAAGGCCCCGCAACGCGCTGTCCGCTGTCGGCGATGAAGCTTCCCGGCGCATGCTCGCCATGCCCGATTACGACGAATGCCGCGCCGGTGCCGACCTCGGGGTCATGACGGCGCTCGGTACATGCCGTATCGAGGCAGAGAACAAGCGCGTCGTCGGCTTTCGGGTTCACTAGAGACGCTTCGGTGGTCAGCGAGTCCGCAACGCGATAGCTGAAGGCATGTCCCCAGCGATCGCGCGCATTGGTCTCGGCGATCGCAAGCGTGCGCCACGGAACGACGCCGCCGGATTGGTCGTCGCATCCGCCGTCCAGACGCGCCTCTATACCGGTCCGGTCGCCACCGGGGGCCGGGCATGGCAGGCGTTTGTGCAGGATGGCGAAATCGGTCAGTCCGCGAACCACCAGCTCCAATCGCTCGGCGGTGGCAACGGTTTGGGCGCGTTCAGCGCGCATGCCATACAGCGCATTGCCGAGCACGGTCAGGGCACCGACGACGATCAGCATCGCCGCCACGATGCCCAGCGACACGCCGCGCTGACGATGCGCGCCGCTATCCACCCGGGCCCAGGCGCGCCGCGCGGGCAACCCGGAGAATGGTCGGACGGCGGACATAATCATCGAAGAACGCCGCACTTTCGCTGGGATCGCGATCGTTGATCTCGTGATCGACAAAACCGACGCCATCCGCGGGCCCCGACTGGTCCGCGGACAGGGGTCGGCCATTGAGATTGGGCCGCTCGTTCACACCCAGTTCGTCGGCGACGACCTCGGTCAGCGTGCCACCGGTTGTCAAGGCGCCGAGACCACTGCGGCCATGACTGATCAGGACGTAGGCCGCGGCATTCGCGTCGATGCGCGACATCAGCACCGAACCGGGGGCGCACGCGGAGGATTGGCATACCGTTAATCCGATACCGGTGCCGTCGAAATCGGCGAGGACGTCGTCGATACCGCCTTCCCCTTCGCCGATCTTGCGCACGTCGATGCAACTCAGGTCCATACCGCCGCTGGCGCACGCGCACCCCTCGCCGGTGGCGCACCTGGCCGCGGATCGGTCACGGGTCAAAACTGGATCGACACGATAGGTCAGGCGGTGGCTCCACCCATCGCGACCGGCGGCGGCGCCGATGCCGAGCGCTACATAGGGGACGGTGCCGAATGTTTGCTCCTGGCAGTCACCGGGGCCATCGCCTTCGAAATATTCGCGGCCCGCGTCGGGCTCGCCGACCGACAGCCGGCCGTCGGCGGGACACGGCAGTCGTTTGTTCTGCATGACGAACAAAGTCAGGGCCTCTTCCACCCCGTCGAGCGCGAGATGGGTCCGATCGAGCCGGTTTTCGCGTTCGAAACGGCGCATCAAATCGGTGCCGATACCGGCGATCAGGCCGATGATCAGCAACACCACCGCGATTTCCACCAGGGTAAATCCGGAACCGCCGTGGCACGGTCTCGGGGCCACTATGCCGCCAAATATCATAGTCCCAATGATAGGCCGGCACGGCCCGGTTTCCACTCGGGCGAGCGATCCCTAGAACGGGATGTCGTCGTCGAAATCGCCACCGCCCGACTGGGCGCCGCCACCATAATCATCACCGGCGGGTTCGCCGGCCATGCCACCACCGCCACCACCGCCACCGCCGCCTTCACCGCGACTGTCGAGCATCTGCAATTCGCCGCGGTAGCGCTGGAGGACGATTTCGGTGGAATACTTGTCGACCCCCGATTGGTCCTGCCATTTGCGGGTTTGCAGCTGACCCTCGATGTAGACTTTGGAGCCCTTTTGCAGGTATTTCTCGGCGACATCCAACAGGTTCTCGTTGAAGATCACCACCCGATGCCATTCGGTTTTTTCGCGCCGTTCGCCCGATTGGCGATCCTTCCAGGATTCGCTGGTCGCGACCGATAGATTGGCCACCCGGCCACCGTTCTGCATGCTGCGGATCTCGGGATCACGGCCGAGATTTCCCACCAAAATCACTTTATTGACGCTGCCGGCCATGATGCTTGTCCCGTCTCAATACGCGGGACCCGTAGCGGTCCCGATTCGCCCACCAGTATACCGGTTCGGCCCCGCCCAGGGCCACTGGAATGCGCCGCATTAGTTGACCGACGCCAGCGGGTGCATCGGGCGCGCTTTCTGCCTATATTCGGTCGACCCCACAAATGTGGCTACGAGGCCCCTCGACCCAATGCATAAGACGATCACAGTGCGCGGCGCGCGCGAACATAATCTGAAGAATGTCGATGTCGCCTTGCCGCGCAATCGTTTGATCGTGATCACCGGTCTGTCGGGCTCGGGCAAATCCTCGCTCGCCTTCGACACCATCTATGCCGAGGGCCAACGGCGCTATGTCGAGAGCCTGTCGGCCTATGCCCGCCAATTCCTCGAACTGATGGAAAAGCCCGACGTCGACTCGATCGACGGACTGTCGCCGGCGATCGCCATCGACCAGAAGACCACGTCGCGCAATCCGCGCTCGACGGTGGGCACGGTGACCGAGATCTACGACTATATGCGCCTGCTGTTCGCGCGCATCGGCATCCCCTATTCACCGGCCACTGGCCTGCCGATCGAAAGTCAGACCGTGAGCCAGATGGTCGACGGCGTGATGGCGCTGGGGGACGGCACCCGGCTCTACTTGCTGGCGCCGATCGTGCGCGGCCGCAAGGGCGAGTATCGCAAGGAAATCGCGGCCCTGGTAAAGCGCGGTTTTCAGCGGATCAAGGTTGATGGCGAAATTTACGAAATCGAGGACACGCCGGCGCTCGACAAAAAGCGCAAGCACAACATCGAAGTGGTGGTCGATCGCCTAGTAGTCCGCGACGGGTTGGGCAATCGCCTGGCGGATTCGATCGAGACCGCGCTTAGCCTTAGCGACGGTCTGCTGATCGCCGAGAACGCCGACGATGGCGCTCAGGTTACGTTTTCCGCCCGTTTCGCCTGTCCGGTCTCCGGATTCACCATCGAAGAGATCGAGCCGCGGCTGTTTTCCTTCAATAATCCGTTTGGCGCGTGCCCGCCGTGCGCCGGTCTCGGCACCCATAGTTATTTCGATCCCGAACTGGTGGTCTCGGACGATCGCCTGTCGTTACGCGAGGGCGCGATACAGCCGTGGGCAAATTCGTCGACCCAGTATTATCAGCAAACCCTTCAGAGTTTGGCAAAACACTATAAATTTAGCATCAACAAACCTTTCCACGAGTTATCCGAGAAATTACGCAAAGTAATTCTCTACGGCTCGGGTGGCGATACGGTGCCGATGACCTACGACGACGGGCTGCGCAGTTATACCACCGAGCGGCCGTTCGAAGGGGTGATCCCCAATCTCGATCGGCGCTACGGCGAATCCGAAAATCAATGGCTGCGCGAGGAGTTGGGACGGTTCCAGAGCGCCGCGGCGTGCGAGACGTGTGGCGGCTACCGCCTGAAGCCGGAAGCGCTCGCGGTCAAGATCGCCGGCCTGCACGCCGGCGAGGTCGCCGCCAAGTCGATCGGCGCGGCGGCGACGTGGTTCGCCGAACTCGAACCAAAACTTTCCAAGAAACACCGCGAAATCGCCCAGCGAATTCTCAAGGAAATCAACGAACGGCTCGGTTTCCTGGTCGACGTCGGGCTGGAATATCTCACCTTGTCGCGCAATTCGGGCACCCTGTCGGGCGGCGAAAGCCAGCGCATTCGCCTCGCCTCGCAGATCGGCTCGGGCTTGACCGGGGTGCTGTACGTGCTCGACGAACCCTCGATCGGACTGCATCAGCGCGACAATGCGCGGCTGCTCGGAACGTTGGAGAATCTACGCGATCTTGGCAATACGGTGATTGTTGTCGAGCATGACGAGGACGCGATCCGAGCGGCGGATTACCTCGTCGACATGGGGCCCGGTGCCGGCGAGCACGGCGGCCAAATCGTCGCGCAAGGAACCCCCGCCGAGGTCATCGCCGATAGCGCCAGCCTGACCGGGCAATATTTGTCCGGGGTGCGCCAGATCCCGATTCCCGCAGCGCGGCGCGAGGGCAAGCGGGTCGGGCGGGGCCGCGCGGCCCGGCGGGCAGAGATTCGCGTGCTCGGCGCGCGCGAGAACAATCTTGCCGATATCGACGTTGGTATTCCGCTCGGCGCGCTGACGTGCGTGACCGGGGTCTCGGGATCGGGCAAGTCGAGCCTGATCGTCAATACGCTGTACCCGGCGGTGGCACGGCGGATCAATCGCGCGCGACTCCACCCCGGCGACCATGACTCGATCGAGGGTCTCGAGTATCTCGACAAGGTGGTCGATATCGATCAGTCGCCGATCGGCCGCACCCCGCGTTCGAACCCCGCGACTTACACCGGCGCGTTTACCCCGATCCGCGATTGGTTCGCCGGTCTGCCGGAAGCGAAGATCCGAGGCTACAAACCGGGGCGCTTTTCGTTCAACGTCAAGGGCGGGCGCTGCGAGGCGTGCCAGGGCGACGGGCTGATCAAGATCGAGATGCATTTCCTGCCCGACATCTATGTGACCTGCGACACCTGCCAAGGCGCCCGCTACAACCGCGAAACCCTCGAGGTGCACTACAAGGGCCACTCGATCGCCGACGTTCTCGCCATGACCACCGAGGAAGCGGCCGACCTGTTTACCGCGGTGCCGGCAATCCGCGGCAAGTTGGAAACCTTGAAGCGGGTCGGGCTCGGTTATATCCGTGTCGGTCAGGCGGCAACCACCCTTTCCGGCGGCGAGGCGCAGCGGGTTAAACTCGCCAAGGAATTATCCAAACGCGCCACCGGCAAGACCCTCTACATTCTCGACGAGCCGACCACCGGGCTGCATTTCGACGATGTGCGCAAGCTGCTCGACGTGCTCCAGGAACTCGTCGATACCGGCAATACCGTGATCGTGATCGAGCATAATCTGGAAGTCATCAAGACCGCCGATTGGATCATCGATCTGGGCCCCGACGGCGGCGACGGCGGCGGCCGCGTGGTGGCGGCGGGAACGCCCGAGGACGTGGCCTCGGTGGCCGAGAGTTACACCGGACACTATCTGGCGCGCCACCTCGGCATCAAAAGGCGCAAGCGCAAAAAAGCGTCGTAATACGGGAGGCGAACATCATGAAAGCCGCAGTGTTCAAGGAAATCGGTGCACCGTTGGTGATCGAGGACGTGCCCGATCCCGAGCCCGGGCTCGGCGATCTGATCCTCAAGGTGCGCGCATGCGGGATTTGCGGCACCGATATCCACTGGGCGCAAAATCATCAGCGCGACGCGGGCTGGCGCTTGCTGGAGGCGGGCGCGGTGATGGGCCATGAATTTGCCGGCGAGATCGTCGAGATCGGCAAGGACGCGCGCGCCGAATGGAAAATCGGCGACCGGGTGACCGCGCAGCCGTTCAGCGGCTGCGGCACATGCCCGGCATGCTTGGGGGGGCGGGCCTATCGCTGCAAATCGGTGACCCAGCGCGCCAGCTTGGGAATGCCCGGCGCCTATGCCGAGTACACCCGGGTCGGCACGTCGGCGACAATGCATTTACCGGAAGCGGTGAGTTTCAGCGAGGGCGCCTTGGTCGAGCCGCTCGCGGTGGGGCTCAACGCGGTGCGCCGCGCCGGCCTGCGAGCGGGCGATCGCGTGTTGATCATCGGCGCCGGCCCGGTCGGTCTCGCGGTGGCACTATGGTGCCGGTTCTTTGGCGCGCACCACATCGTTGCCAGCGACCTGGTGTCGGCGCGCGCCGAGGCGGCGACCCGGTTCGGGGCCACCGCGGCGATCGATGCCGGCCAGGACGACGTCAAATGCCGCTTCGAAGCGATTGCCGGCGGACCGCCGAATATCTTGTTTGACTGCGTCGGGGTGCCGGGCAGCCTGCAATTGACCATCGATCAAGCACCGCCCGACGCGCATATCGTCGTCGTCGGCCTGTGCATGGCGCAGGACACGTTCTTTCCCGCCAAGGCGATCATGAAAGAGCTCAATCTCACCTTCGCCTTCATCTATCAAAAGCGCGATTTCACGACGGTGATCGACATGCTGGCGAGCGGCCGCATCAAGGCCGCCGGTCTGATCACCGATCACGTCGGCATCGACGCGTTTCCCGCCGCCTTCGAGGCGCTCAAAACGCCGTCGGATCAGATCAAGGTGATGCTAGAGCCGGGCTAGGTACTGAGCCTCGAAGTCAAAATCGACATGGGCGGCATAGGCGTCCATGAGTTTCTTGGTGATTGGACCCGGTAGCGCCCCGTCGCCGATGGTCACCCCGTTAATTGTCCGAACGCCGCACATGCAGAGGCTGGTCGACGAAAGAAAGATTTCGTCCGCCGTGTAGGCGTCATAGAGCGCGACATCATCCTCGCGCGCGGGAATGCCGAGTTCGCCGGCCATGTCGATCACCGTCTGACGGCTGATGCCCGGCAGCACATATTTGGTCAGCGGGGTGATCAACGCACCATCGCGGACGATGAAGATGTTGCTCCCCATGCCCTCGCAGAGATTGCCGTTGACGTCGAGGGTGACCGCCCAGGTTTCCGCATCGCGCGCTTTCACCTCGAGATCACCCATGATCAGGTTGAGATAATTATGCGTTTTCGCATTCGGGCTCAGCGCGTCGGGTGGAGTGCGGCGCACCGAGGGCACGATCACGTCGATGCCGTCACGGAACACCCGCGCGCGAGCTTTCAAGGGTAAGGGCGTGCACTCGACGATGACCGTCGGTCCGTCGTGGCTGGATATATCGCCGCCCGGCACGTCGACCCCGCGCGAGATGCGCTGGCCGACCCAATAGTCGTCGTCGGCCTCGAGCAGATGGAGATTGCGCTCGAGGACTTCCTCGGTGATCGCGATCATTTTCGCCGGACTGATGCCGGACTCGATTTGGGTATAACGCAGCGATTTGTAGAACCGGTCGATATGCTCCTGCAGCCGGAAAATGCGATGACCGAAGGTGCGGGTCATGTCGAACACCGCGTCGCCGTAGCGAAAGCCGCGGTCGCGAAACGGGATCAGCGCTTCGCTCTCGGGCACGATCTCGCCGTTGAGATAGACCACTCGCTGATTGGCCAACTGGCTCATCACCCGCCTCCCCCTTATCCGATCTTGAAACCGTTGAGATGGTCCGGTTGGGCGACCCCCGCCTTGAGTTTGGGATCATCGATCGGCTGTTCGATTCGGCGGGTTACCGGCAACACCCCGGCCCAGATATCGAGGGCGTAGTCCTCGTCGTCATCGCCCGGCGGTCCGGTGCGAATTTTGGCGACCGCTTCCTCGATCACCATGGTGACCACGGTGGTCGCCTTGAGTTCCTGCGACGTAGCGGGCCGGAGCACGTCCCACCGTCCCGGCGTCAGGCGCTCGCTGAAGGCGGTTAGCGCCGCGAGTTTCTCGTCCGGATCCTCGATCGGGCTCGCGGTGCCGAACGCGCTCACCGAGCGATAGTTGATCGACGAATGGAATCCCGAGCGCGCCAGCACCAGGCCGTCGAGCATGGCGACGCTGAAGCACGCCGGAATACCGGTCTTGACCGTGCGCAGCATGCGGCTCGCCGACGAGCCATGCCAAAACAAACGATCGCCATCGCGCCAATAGGCGGTCGGCGTGACATAGGGCTGACCGTCGATGACATAGGCGACGTGGGCGATCATCTCGGCATCGAGGACGGCGAATACCGCGTCGCGATCATAGGCCGCGCGCTCGTGCAAGCGTTTGATTCGGCTGCGCGCGGTGGGGGTAAAGGCGTCTTCGGTCGCGGCTGTGTGGCTCATCATCGTGTCCTCTTGGCAAGTTCGCAATTTACAACCGCGCCGCGCGAGTCGAGCAGACGATCGACGGCACGGTTCAATACGCCTTCATCGATCACGACGCCACTGGATTCGCGCTGCAAAAAGGAGAGGCACAGATTGGCGGCGCGGATCGGCCCGGCGAACGCTTCGCCATGCGCCGCAATGGCGCGGCCGCCGCCCTTGGCGATATCGCTCATGACCAGCGGGCTGAACAGGGCGACATCGGGGATCACCCGGTCGCCGATGATGTCGGCAAACCGGTTCAACAGATCCGGGCCGATCTGGTGCGACAGGATCGTCTCGGTGGCGCCGGCGACAATCGCCTCGCAGGCGTGGCGATAGAAATCGAGAAAACTGTTGGCGCGACAGAACACCATGGCCGCGTTGTGCAGCCCCTCGGTAACCAACAGCCGATCACGACCGCCGCGGCGGACCCAGACTTCGCGCCCCACGGCATACTCGGATAAAACGTCGATGATGAAACGGTCCGGGTCGAACACCAGGACGTCGGCGTCGAGCCAAATCACCCTGTCGCAACCATCGTCGATCAGCCGCTGTAATCGTAGTAGCCGGGCGAGATCCGACATCGGCAACAGATCGCCGGCGACCTTGTCACGAAACCAAGCGGGCACTTCGTCGAACAGCGAGTCGTCGACAAAGCGATAGGCGTAGCCGCGCAGGCGAGCCCAATCCTCGACCGATGCCAGACAACGCGCGATCGCGTCGGGCACGCCGGTGGTTCGAAAGGATTGAAGAACGACTGTTCTCATGGTTCCGCGTCGCTTGACAATGGGGCCGCGGCGATCTTACTTCCCGTCCATGGCCACTTCACCCATTCATGTCGTCGGCGGCGGGCTCGCCGGGTCGGAAGCCGCGTGGCAGATCGCCCGTGCCGGTGTTGCCGTGGTGCTCCACGAGATGCGCCCCGAGCGCGGTACCGACGCGCATCAAACCGGACAGTTGGCCGAACTCGTCTGTTCGAACTCGTTCCGCTCCGACGATGCGATGAACAACGCGGTGGGTCTGTTGCACGAGGAAATGCGGCGCTGCGACTCGCTGATCTTACGCGCCGCCGACGCCCACCAGGTGCCGGCCGGCGGCGCGCTGGCGGTCGATCGCGTCGCATTCGCCGGCGCGGTCGAGGCCGCGCTCGAAGCCGAGCCGCTGGTGACCATCGAGCGCGGGGAAGTCGCCGGCCTGCCGCCCGCGGACTGGGATTCTGTCATTGTCGCCACCGGCCCGCTCACCTCACCGGCATTGGCCGAGGCGATCGCCGAAAAAACCGGCACCGACAGTCTCGCTTTCTTCGACGCCATCGCGCCGATCATTCATCGCGACAGTCTCGATCTCGACAAGGCGTGGTTTCAGTCGCGCTACGACAAGCCAGGCCCGTCCGGCGAAACCGCCGCCTACCTCAACTGCCCGCTCGACCGCGATCAGTACGAGGGGTTCATCGACGCGCTGCTCGCCGGCGACAAGACCGACTTCCATGAATGGGAAGAAAACACACCCTATTTTGAAGGTTGTCTGCCGATCGAGGTGATGGCCGAGCGCGGTCGCGAGACCCTGCGCTATGGCCCGATGAAACCGGTCGGCCTGACCAATCCGCACCAGCCCGACGTCAAGGCCCATGCCATCGTCCAGCTGCGCCAGGACAATGCGCTCGGCACCTTGTTCAACATTGTCGGCTTCCAGACCAAGCTCAAATACGGCGAACAGATCCGTATCTTCCGTACCATCCCGGGATTGGAAAACGCCGAGTTCGCGCGCCTAGGTGGCCTGCACCGCAACACGTTTATCAACAGCCCGCGCCTGCTCGACCCGCTGCTCAGATTGAAGGCGGATCCGCGCTTGCGTTTCGCCGGTCAGATCACCGGGGTCGAGGGCTATGTCGAAAGCGCGGCGATCGGCCTGCTCACCGGACGGTTCGCCGCCGCCGAACGGCAGGGCGCCGAGCCGGCATCACCGCCCGAGGACACCGCTTTGGGCGCCTTGCTCGCCCACATTACCGGCGGCGGCGACGCCGAGACCTTCCAGCCGATGAACGTCAATTTCGGCCTGTTCCCGCCGCTCGAAGGCCGGGTTAAACGCAAGGAGCGCAAGCCGGCGCGGGCGCGCCGCGCCCTGGCGAGCCTCGATGCCTGGCTCGGCAACCAAGCCGCGGCGGCGGAGTAAGTTTTCAGGGCCGGTTGATCACGGCGCGCCACATCAGGCGGAGCTGACGGGCGAGCGGCGATATCACCAGTCGCGGATCGAACGGGTCGTACCCGACCGTGGCAAGGCGGGCGAGATAGGCGTCGGCCAGGCTCGCCAACAACAGCGGCGACAGCGCCGCGCGGGGCGGTGAATGCGTGCGCGCGTTCGCCAGATGCTCGCGCGCCCATGCCGCCATTTCAGCCACCGCGGACCGCACCGCCTGGTCGGCCTGAGCGGCCTCCAGCATCGACGGATTAACGCCCAATCGCCGCATCAGATCCGCCGGATAAAGCGTGCGTCCCCGTTGGGCGAGGAAGCGGGTGGAGCGGATTGCCCCGACCAGAGTCCAGGCGAGACCGATAGAACGCGCCGCCTTGCGCGCATCAGAATCCTCGATGTCCAAGACATCAAGCGCGAGCGATAATAGCGCCGCCGAAGTTCCGTCGGCATAGCGCTCCAGCGCGGCTCGATCGTCCGGTGGGGCAGGATCGAGATCGCGCTTTCGCGCCTCGATCAATGCGTTGACCGCGTCTTCATTGACAAGGGCCCCCGCTCCGGATTCGACCAGCGCATTCGCTACTGGATGCTCGCGCGGTTTTCCGTCGCGCACGCCGTCGAGGGTCTCATGCCACCAGTGCAGCCGAATTTCGCCGAGCATCGGCTCCTTGACCGACTCGGCGATCCGCGCGAGTTCGAGGTTGAAGGCATAGAGTGCCACCAATCTGGAGCGCGCCGACGGTCGGGCGAACAGGGTGGTGAGGAAGCGGTCATGGTCATGGCGGCGCAGCTCGTCGGCGCAAGCCTCGACGGCGGTCACGCGACGGCGATGAGCGCCGCCGCCACGCGCCGATCCTCCTGGACCAGCACATTGAAAGTGCGGCACGCCGCGCCGGTATCCATGACGTCTAGCCCGATGCCGAGGGTGCGTAAGTGCGCGCGCAGCGCGGCAAGCGGCAGCACGGCGCGTTCACCGCAGCCGAGCAACAAAATCTCGATCGCCGGCGTCGTGCCCGCCAGGTCGGCGAAATCATCAGTATCGATCTGATCGATCGCGCCACGCGGCCAGGCGGCCACGGAGTCGGCGGTAAGAATGACCGAGCCGGTATGCCGCTGGCCGTTGATGCGAAATCCCCCATCCCCGTATGACTGGATACGTTGGCGTCCAGGTTGGAGACGCGGGGTCAGGTCCATGGTGGCTTAGCTCGCGTCGCCCTCGTCGCCGGCAGACGCCTTTTCCGCCTCGCGACCACCGACGGTTTCGAGACCGAATAGGATCAACAGCGGCGCGGCGATGAAGATCGACGAATAGGTGCCGACAATCACCCCCCAGATCATCGCGAAACAAAAGTCGCGGATCACCGGGCCGCCGAGCACGATCAGCGCGACCAAGGCGAGCAAGGTCGTCGCCGAGGTCATCACCGTGCGCGACAACGTGTCGTTGATGCTGCGGCTCAACAGGTCCGACAGTGACATCTTCTTGAATTTGCGCAGGTTCTCGCGCACCCGGTCGTAGACCACGACGGTATCGTTCATCGAATAGCCGACGATCAGCAGGATCGCCGCGACGGTCGCCAAATTGAATTCGAACTGAAGCAGGGCGAAGACCCCGATGGTGGCGATCACGTCGTGGATCAACGCCACTACGGCACCCACCGAGAACTGCCATTCGAAGCGAAACCAAATGTAGACCATCATCGCCAATAACGCGTAGATGATCGCCTGCACCGCGGCCCAGATCAGTTCCTCGCCGACCGCCGGGCCGACCGCCTCGGTTCGGCGATAGCGATCGCCGGGATCGGCGCCGAATTTAGCGTCGAGCGCGTCTTTCATCACCGCGATCGCGACCTGCTGCGCGTCGTCGCCGCCGGGCTGTTTCTGAATACGGATCAGCACGACGTGTTTGTCCTTGTCGCCAAACTCCTGCAGGCTGACCTCGCCGAGGCCGAGGCCGCCCGACAGCGAGCGCAAGTCGGCGAGCTCGGTGGCCTCGGGCACCTGCACTTCCATCAGCACGCCGCCGAGGAAGTCGATGCCGAAATTGAGACCGCGAACAAAGAACAGCGCAATCGATATGACCATCAAGGCGATCGAAAATCGGAATCCGATTTGGCGCCATGACATGAATGGGAAGTCGGTTTTCTCAGGCAACAATCTCAAGCGATACATGATCCCCGCCCCCTAGATCGGTAAGGTTTTGGGGCGCGTGCGACGCAGCCACAGGATGATCAGCGGGCGGGTGATCATGATCGCCGAGAACACCGAGGTGAAGATGCCGATGCCGAGGGTGACCGCGAATCCCTTGACCGGCCCGGAGCCGAACTGGAACAGCAGGATAGCGGCGATCAGAGTCGTCACGTTGGCGTCGATGATGGTGCGCAAGGCCTGCTGGAAGCCGATGTCGACCGCCGAGAACGGGGTTCGACCGTTGTGCACTTCCTCGCGGATGCGCTCGAAGATCAGCACGTTAGCGTCAACAGCCATGCCAATAGTGAGCACGATACCGGCGATACCGGGAAGCGTCAGGGTCGCCTGAAGCACCGACAAAATAGCCAAGATCAAGGCGATGTTGATCGCCAGCGCGATCGTCGCGGCAATGCCAACCAGCCCGTACGACAAGATCATGTAGGCGACGACGAGGATGAGTCCGACGATCGAGGCGATCTTACCCGCGGCAATCGAATCCGCGCCGAGACTGGGGCCAACAGTGCGTTCCTCGGCATAGGTGAGCGGCGCCGGCAACGCGCCGGCGCGCAGCAGCAGCGCCAAGTCGTTGGCGGTGGCGATCGAAAATCTGCCGGTGATCTGACCATTGCCGCCGGGAATTGGTTCCTGGATCACCGGCGCGCTGATGACGTTGTCGTCGAGCACGATGGCGAAGCGCTTGCCGACATTTTCGGTCGTCACCTTGGCGAAAATCCGCCCGCCCGCGGCATTGAAGCGGATCGCCACCGCGGGGCGGTTATATTGATCGGTCGTGGCCCGCGCCATGGTCAGATGATCGCCGTTCAGCAACACTTTCTTGCGCAGCACGATCGGAGTTTTGGGTGCGTCCGGATTTTGCTCGTCTTCCTCATACAGCAGTTCGCTGCCGGGCGGGATGGGACCGGTGACCGGGGTCGCCTCATCGACCATGCGAATGGCGAGGCTGGCGGTACGCCCGATGATCTTCTTCAATCGTTCGGGATCGTCAAACCCGGGTACCTGCACCAGAACCCGACTTTCGCCTTGGCGCTGAATCGTGGGCTCGGTCGTCCCTAACTCGTCGATCCGTTTGCGAATGACCTCGATCGTCCGATTGAGCGCGTCGCGGCGGCGCTCAAGTGCCTTGGCTTCGGTCATCGAGATCGTGACTATCCCGGCGCCATCGTATTCGATCACCGTGTCGGGGTCGATATCGGTCAATAACTCGATGGCGCGTTCCGCTTGCTCGGGCTCGCGCAGTTTGAACGATATGTTCTCGCCTTTACGTCCCAGCCCGGTGTAGCCGATCCGTTCGCCGCGCAAACGGGGACGGACTTCCTCGATCAAATTGTTCATGATCTGGCCGACCACCGCCTCGACCTCGACTTCGATCAAGAGGTGGACACCGCCCTGCAGATCGAGGCCAAGATTGATCTGCTTGCCGGGCAGCCATCCCGACGAAGTTTCCACGCCGTCTGCGCCCGGCGCCTCGGGGGCCGTGAAATTGGGCGCGGCATAGAGGATTCCCAGCAGCGAGATGATGCAGACCAGGGCGATCTTCCAGGGTTCAAAACGGAGCATGGTTCAGCGTCTCGCAGTCGATCCGGGTCAGTGCGCGTTTAGCTTTTTTTGACGACCGAATCGTCGTTGGCGCCGCGCGGCTGAGGTTTACTGGCAAGCCCTGATATGGTGCTTCGTTCCGCCTTTACACGGACTTTGTCGGCAATTTCCAGAACCACGGTCTGTTCGTCGTCCTCGACCTTGACCACCGTCGCGTGGAGTCCGCCGGCGGTAATCACTTTATCGCCGCGGCCGAGTTCGCTCACCATCCGCTTATGTTGCTTGAGCTTTTTTTGCTGTGGACGGATCAGCAGGAAGTAGAACACCACGAAAATGAGGACCAGCGGCAACAGCTGTTCGATGCCGCCGAACCCACCACCCGCCGCGGCATCCTGCGCGTAGGCCGGAGAAATTAACATGTCATGTCTAAACCCCTCGCACGGTGCTGTATTGCCCGCCCAGCGCGGGATCGCCGGACTATACCCATCCGCAGGCGCAATGCAACACGAGCCGGATTGACCGCAATCCCCGGTATGCTAGGACTCGCGGGGGGTAGTAAGGAACGACCGAGAATGACCGACGACAAGAAGCTCGAGGAGCGGCTGGAGCGGATCGCCACCGCGCTCGAACGCCTGGCGCCCGAGCCGGCGCCGATCAACGACGTGGCGAGCGCCGATGCCTTCGTGTGGCAGCCCGACGAAGATCGCCTGGCGCCGGTCGCCAACGTAAGCCGGGTGCCGCTCGAATTGCTTCGCGGCATCGACCGGGTGCGCGATATCCTGATTGAGAACACCCGCCGCTTCGCCGCCGGTCTGCCGGCCAATAATGCGCTGCTGTGGGGCGCCCGGGGCATGGGCAAGAGCTCGCTGGTCAAGGCGGCGCACGCGCACATCAGCGCCGACGGCGATCTCGTATTGATCGAAATCCACCGTGAGGAAATCGAGACCTTGCCGCGGCTGCTCGAGCTCCTCCGCGCCGCGCCGCGACGGTTCGTGCTGTTTTGCGACGATCTGTCGTTCGATCACGACGACACCTCGTACAAATCGCTGAAAGCGGTGCTCGACGGCGGCATCGAGGGGCGGCCCGATAATGTGATCTTCTACGCCACCTCGAACCGCCGCCATATGATGCCGCGCGAGATGATCGAGAACGAGCGCTCGACCGCGATCAGCCCGTCCGAGTCGGTCGAGGAAAAAGTCTCGCTGTCCGACCGTTTCGGCCTCTGGCTCGGATTTCACAATTGCGACCAGGACACGTTTCTCGCGATGGTCGCCGGCTACGCGAACGCCTTCGATCTCGATGTCGCCGCCACCGAGCTCCGCGCCGGCGCGATCGAATGGTCGGTCACCCGCGGCGGTCGCTCGGGCCGCGTCGCCTGGCAATATGTTCAGGACCTCGCCGGAAAGCTCGGTAAGCGGCTGGAGAGTTAGCGCGGGCCGAGATACTTCACCGGATCGACCGCGTTGGCGCCCTTGCGCAGTTCGAAATGGGCTTGCGGCGAAGTGACGCTCCCGGTCTGGCCGACCCGGGCGATTTGCTGGCCGCGTTTGACCACCGTGCCGCGCCCCACCAACAGCTCGCCGTTATGCGCATACGCCGAGGTCCAGCCGTCGGCATGGCGGACGAGCAGCAAGTTGCCGTATCCCCGCAATTCGTTGCCGGCATAGACCACGACCCCGTTCTCGGCGGCATGGACCGGGGTGCCCGCCTTGGCGGCGATGTTGATGCCGTTGTTCTGGCGCGCATCCGCCTTGGGGCCGTACGCCGAGACCACTTTGCCGTCGACCGGCCACAGAAAATGTGTACTCGCGCGCGCCGGCGGCTGCGGGATCGGCCCCGAGATCGACACCGGTTGCGGCGCCGCCGCCGGCAGCGCGGTGGATTGAGACAGTACCATCGCGGGGTCGGCAAGCCGTGCGACCGCGATCCGGTTGCCCTCGCCCGGACATTCCGGTGTCGCCGTCGCCGGCGGCACGAACAAGCGCTGGCCGGGCGAAATGACATAAGGCGGCATCAAGCCGTTGGTCCGGGTCAGCACCGTCATATCGACCCCGGTGCAGCGCGAGATTTGATAAATTGTGTCGCCTTGGCGCACCACATATTCCGGCAGATGCGGCACCACGAGGGTACGTCCGGCGATCAAGGGATAGGGCGGCTCCAATCCGTTCGCCTCGATCAGGCTGCGGATCGCGACATTGTTGTCGCGTGCGATGCGGTACAGCGTATCGCCCTTTTTGATCACCACGGTTCCCGGCGCGGCCGGCCGTTCGATGGTGACCACGCGCTCGCCGTCGGACGTGACTACGGCATCGCCGGGCACTGTGGTCACCGGCGCCGGCACCCGGGTCGGATACGATCGGACGCAGGCCGACAGTGCCAGGACGGCGATCGCCATCAACGCGAGTTTTGCGAGGTCGCGCCTCATCGCGCCGGCTCGCCCGCGACCCCTTCGATCAGGGGCACGAAGCGGACGCCGAATATTCGTTCGCGGTGAAAGCCGTCCTCGTCGCGGCGCAGACGAACCAGCGTCTGGTCGCCGTCGGGCTCGCCGAGCGGCAGCATCATGATCCCGCCGAGCGCCAATTGATCGAGCAAGGCCGGCGGTGGCGCCACCGCCGCGGCGGTGACGACGATGCGCTCGAACGGCGCCTGCTCGGGCCAGCCCAGGCTGCCGTCGCCGATCCGCGAGCTGATGTTGTTGAGGTTCAAATCCTGAAAGCGCTGCTGCGCTTCCTTGGCGAGGTCGCGGTGGCGCTCGACGGTGTAGACTCGGCGGCACAGGTGGGCGAGGATCGCCGCCTGATAGCCCGACCCGGTGCCGATTTCGAGTACCCGCATACGCTCGCCGATCTCCAAGGCCGCCGTCATCCAGGCGACCACGGTGGGCTGGCTGATGGTCTGGCCGCAGGCGATTGGCAAGGCGTTGTCGTCATAGGCGTGATCGGCGAGATTGTCTGGAACGAACAGCTCGCGCGGCACCACTTCGATCGCCGACAGAACACCGGTGTCGGTGACCCCCGCCTGGCGCAGGCCCAAGATCAATCGCGCTTTATTCGCCGGGTCGGTCACACAAGTCTCCGTCCCTCGTCTTTATCGATCGAGTGCCGCCCCCAGGGCGACGCAGGTCTCGTGATGGGTCAGGTCGAGATGAAGCGGTGTTATCGATATTTTACCGCCGTAGACCGCCGACAAGTCCGAGCCTTCGAGTGTCGGCTGCTCGATGCGTGCGGAATCGATCCAATAATAGGGCCGGCCGCGCGGATCCTCGCGGCGGTCGATCTTCGAGCCCGGCTTGCGCCGACCCTGGCGGGTGACCACGGTGCCGACGACATCGCCGGCCGCGACATCGGGGAAATTGACGTTGAGAAAAACGTTCTTCGGCCAACCCGCGGCGACCAGTCGCTCCAGTAACGCGGGCGCGTGGTGCTCGGCGGTCGCCCACGGCGCGCGGCTGAGCTTGTCGGTGTGCTGACTGAGCGCAATCGACGGGACGCCGAACAGGGTGCCCTCCATCGCCGCCGCGACGGTTCCCGAATAGGTGATGTCCTCGCCGAGATTGCCGCCGCGATTGATCCCCGACAGCACCAGGTCGGGACGCTTGTCGGGGAGAATTTCGAGTAGCGCCACCAGCACGCTGTCGGTGGGGGTGCCCGAGACCGCGAATTTCTGATCGCTCAACTGACGCACCCGCACCGGCTCGGACAAGGTCAGCGAATGGCCGGCGCCGCTATGGTCGGATTCCGGCGCCACCACCCAGACGTCGTCGGTGAACTGGCGGGCGATCTTCTCCAGCCGTTCGATCCCGGGCGCTTGCACGCCGTCGTCGTTGGATATGAGGATGCGCTTGCCGGCGAGCACGCTCATCGCGGGCCGATGAGATCCAGGCCGCCCATATTGGGCCGCAGCACATCGGGCACGGTGATCGTGCCGTCGGCGTTCTGCCAATTCTCCATCACCGCCACCAGGGTGCGTCCGACCGCCAGGCCGGAGCCGTTGAGGGTGTGGACGAAGGCGGTGCCCTTGCCTTCGCTCGGCCGGTACCGCGCGTTCATCCGCCGCGCCTGGAAATCGCCGCAGTTCGAGCAACTGGAAATCTCGCGATAGGCGTCCTGGCCGGGCAGCCAGACTTCGAGATCGTAGGTCTTGCGTGCCGCGAAGCCCATATCGCCGGCCGACAGCAGCATCACCCGATAGGGCAGTTCGAGACGTTTGAGCACTTCCTCGGCGCAGCCGGTCATCCGTTCGAGCTCGGCATCGGACTGGTCCGGCGCGACAATCGACACCAGCTCGACCTTGTCGAACTGATGCAGGCGGATCATGCCGCGGGTGTCCTTGCCCGCCGCCCCCGCCTCGGCGCGAAAGCACGGGGTGTGCGCGGTGACGCGGATCGGCAGCGCCGCCTCGTCGGTGATCTGCTCGCGCACCAGATTGGTCAGCGGGACTTCCGCCGTGGGGATCAGCCAGTAGCCGTCCGGCGTGGCGAACAGATCGTCGGCGAATTTTGGCAGCTGACCGGTGCCGAACAGCGCCTCGTCGCGCACCAGATAGGGCGGACTGACCTCGCGATAACCGTGCTCGTCGGTCTGCAAATCGAGCATGAAGGCGGCGATCGCGCGTTCAAGGCGCGCCAGGGGCCCGTCGAGGACGACAAAGCGCGCGCCCGAAAGACGCGCCGCGCCCTCGAAATCCATATGTCCAAGCGCCTCGCCGAGATCGAAATGCTGACGCGGATCGAATTCGGTGGCGCGCGGCGCGCCGACCCGGCGGATTTCCTGGTTCGCCGCCTCGTCGGCACCGTCGGGAACGTCGGCGGCGGGAATGTTCGGCAGGCTCGCGAGCGCTTCGTCGACCGCCCGACTGCCTTCACGCGCGCGCTCCTCGCCGGCCTGCATGCGGTCCTTGAGCGCGCCAACCTCGGCGATGATCGCGCTGGCGTCCTCGCCCCGCCCCTTCGCGGCGCCGATCTCCTTCGACTTGGCGTTGCGCTCGGTCTGCAACGCCTGGGTCTCGGCGATCGCCTCGCGCCGCGTGGCGTCGAGCACCAACAGCGCCGCCGCTTGCGGCTCCACGCCGCGCCGCGCCATGCCGGCGTCGAACGCTTGCGGGTCGTCACGAATGGCTTTGATGTCGAACATCGTCTAGAGCACGTCTTGCCTTGATGGAATCGATTTGACCGCGTTCCCGCATCCCGTGGCTAGGCGCGCGGTGCCGCACGATGTGGGTCCATCGGGCAAGCCGCGCAACGACGCCACGGGATGCGGGAACGCGGCCTTCGGTGGGACAGATTGGCTTTTCGCGTGCGTTGCGACCCTCGGCCGATGCGCCGCATCGCCCGTCGTGCCGCGCCTACTCGAAAAGCCAATCTGTCCCATCAAACCGTTTCCATCAAGGCAAGACGTGCTCTTGGGCGCGGGGTTAGCGAGTCTGATTGAAATCGGTCTCGTCGTCGATGTCTTGATCGACCGGCGTCGTCGTCGACGGCGCAGTCGGACTGGCGGGACCCGATCCGGTCGGGGTCGGATCGTCATCGTCGTCGTCATCGTCGTCATCATCGAGCTTGGCATCGAGATCGGCGTCCTCCGCCGCCTCGCGGGCCGCGCGTTTCTTCTCGGTCATGCGGGCAAGAACGATCGAGATCTCATAGAGCACGATGATCGGTATCCCGAGGCCGATCTGGCTGATCAGATCAGGCGGCGTGAGCAGCGCCGCGGCGACAAACGCGATAACAATCGAATATTTGCGGTTTCTCGCGAGGCCTTTTGATGTGACCAGCCCGGCACGCGCCATCAGCGTCAAGACCACTGGAAGCTGGAAAGCGATCCCGAACGCGAACATCAGTTTTACGATGAGTGACAGATATTCGTTGACCTTTGGCTCGAGCTCAATCGCCAGGGTGTCGAGACCTTCGACCTGTGGGTTCTCAAAGCCAAGAAAAAATCTCCAAGCCAGCGGAAGGATGAAAAAATAAACTAGCGAGGCACCGATCAGGAACAGCACCGGGGTCGCGATTAGAAAAGGTAAAAACGCGCGTTTTTCGTTTCGATAGAGGCCAGGCGCGACAAATTTCCAAAATTGGTTTGCGATCATCGGAAATGAAAGAAACAGCGCGGCGTAGAAGGCGAGTTTGATGTAGGTAAAGAACGCCTCGGCCAACCCGGTATAAATCATCCGCGGATTTTCGATGCCGAGATCCTGATAAACCTGGAACAGCGGCTCCACAAGGAATGGAAAAAGGTAGTCCTCGGTGACCAGGAAGCAGGCGATAAAGGCGACGAAGAGGGCGATCACCGCCCACATCAGGCGGTTGCGCAGCTCGATCAGATGGTCGAGGAGCGGCGCTTTCGAGGATTCGACTTCGCTTTGCGGGACGTCGACCACGGGCTAGGCGCCGGCCTTGCTGGTGTCGGCCTCGGCGGCCTCTTCGGCCGGTGGGGTCGCGGGGACCGGTTTGTCGGCCAGGGGCGGCACGGAGACATCGGCGGTCTCAGCGGGCGCGTCTGGTTCGGTCTCTTTCTCTTCGCCAGGCTTGGAGTCGCTAGGCGCTCCCAATATCGACTTGGGAATGTTCATGCCTTTTTCGATCTCGCCTTCGGGATCAATCGCATCGCTGATCGATTTGCCGAAATCTTTCCTGCCGACGGCTTCAATCTGTTTCTTGACATCGTCGAGTTCGGCTTCGCGCACCGCGTCGTCGATGCTGTCCTGGAATTCGCGCGCGACCGCCTTGATCTTGCCGGCGTAGCGCCCGATGGTGCGTAGCGCCCGCGGCAATTCCTTGGGACCGATTACGAATAATGCGACGACGGCAACAATCGCCATCTCGCTCCAACCGACATCGAGCATCGCCTGCTAGCCTCACATCGGCGCGGTTACCGGCGCATACCGATAGCCACGCCAAGGGTCACGTTTTGACTGGTTCCTCGGCCTTGGCCGGAGCCTCGGTCTCGGTCGCCTCGGAGGCCATTGTCTGACCGTGCGGGACTTCCTTGGTCTCGCTCGCGGCGGCCTTGTCGTCGCTCTCGTCGTCCTTCAGGCCCGCCTTGAAGCTTTTCACGCCTTTCGCGACGTCACCCATCACCCGCGGCAGTTTGCCGGCTCCGAACAGGATCAGGACGATGACCAGGATCAAAACGATTTGCCATATGCCAATACTCATGTTCACTCCTTGCGACGGCCGGAATACCGGTTGATTTCGGCCTAAGCCGCCGTCGATTTTTGGGGCGTGGCCGCGACTCTAGCGCGCATATCCTCGCCCAACATCTCAATTGAGATCAATGTTTACCTATCAGCGCCGCAAAACACAAATGCCATCGCGCGATCGGCGCTGATCCGCACCTTATCGCCGGGCCGGGGCAGATCTGTCCAGAACAATCGCGCGACCACGGTTTGCGCGTCGCCGAGTTCGAGGGTCACCAGCCCGGAACGCCCCAGGCTGCGGACCAAAACCACCGCGGCTTCGACCCCGTCGGTGGCATCGAGGCGGATCCCTTCCGGGCGGATCAACACCCGCGCCGGGGTGCCGTCCGCATGGTGGGGCGCGGCAAAATCGCCCAACGGCGTGGCCACCGCACCGTTCATAACCTGGCCGTCAAAACTGTTGGCGTCACCGATGAAAGTGGCGCAGAAGGCGCTGTTCGGCTCGCGGTACAGACTGTCCGGCGGGCCCTCCTGGATAATCCGTCCGTCGCGCATCAGCGCGATGCGATCCGCCATCAGCATCGCTTCTTCCGGGTCATGGGTCACCATCAGGGTCGGCGTGCCACTTTCGCGCAAGATCGCCGCCGTGGTCTCGCGGATGCGGTCGCGCAGCACCACATCGAGCCCGCTGAACGGCTCGTCGAGCAGCATCACCTTGGGACGCGGCGCGAGCGCCCGGGCGAGCGCGACACGTTGTTGCTCGCCACCTGAAAGCGCATGCGGATAGTCATCGGCGCGGTGCGCCAGCCCGACCCGTTCGAGCGCCGCCGCGACGATCGCGGCACTTTGCCCAGAGACCCCGAAGCCGACATTGCGGGCGACGGTGAGGTGCGGGAACAAGGCGAAATCCTGAAACATCAAGCCGACGGAGCGGGCTTCCGGCGGGGCTTCCCGACCCGGTTCGGCGACCACTTTTCCGGCGATCCTCACGGCACCGTGCTGCAGATGTTCGAGCCCCGCCGCCACGCGCAATACGGTGGATTTGCCGCACCCGGACGGTCCCAACAGCGCGACCAGTTCGCCGGCGGCGACGCTGAGCGACACCTCGCGCACCGCCTCCACTGTGCCGTAGGCGTGGCTGACGCCGTCAATTTCCAAGCCGGCGGTCATCGCGCGGGCGGCGGCGGCGCGCCGGGTCGGGCATGGGTAATCGCGCGGCTCATGACGATCACCGGCAGGATTCCGACGGCGACGATCGCCAACGCGGCGCTCGCCGACTCGGCAAGCTGCTCGTCGGACGCCAGTTCATAGGCGCGCACCGCCAGGGTGTTGAAATTGAACGGCCGCATGATCAAGGTCGCCGGAAGCTCCTTCATGACATCGACAAAGGCGAGCAGCGCCGCGGTCAGCAGGCCGGCGCGAATGATCGGCACGTGCACCCGCCATAGCACGCGCGCCGGGCCGAGCCCGAGGGTCCGCGCCGCACCATCCATGTTTGGCGTGACCTTGGCCAGGGCGGCATCGACCGCGTTCAGCGAGACCGCGAAAAACCGCACCAGATAGGCGAAGATCAATGCCACCAGGCTGCCGGTCAAGATCAGCCCGGTGGAAACCCCGAACGTGTCGCGGGCGAAGCTATCGACGGTGGTGTCGATCCAGGCGAACGGCACCAGCACGCCGACGGCGATCACCGAGCCGGGCACCGCATAGCCGAGGCCGGCGAGCCGTTTGGCCATGGCGCCGACCGGCCCGGCGCCAAGGCGCACGGCATAGGCCACCAAAAGTGCCACCACGACCGCAAGGACGGCGGTAATCGCCGCCAAGCGAAAACTGTTCCACGCCAGCATGGCAAACGCAAAGTTGATAGTTTCCGAACCGGTCTCGACGGTCCATGCCGCGAGTTGGATCGCCGGCAGCAAAAATCCCAGTCCGACCACGGCAAAGCAGGCAGCGAACGCCCCGGCGGCGCGCCATCCGAGCAAGCGATAACTCGGCAACGGGCGATAGACGCCGGTGGTATGGAAGAACCGCGCCTTGCGTCGCGACCATTGCTCGCCGATCAGCAGGACGGCGACGAAGATCAGCAGCACCGCGGCGAGCTGGGCGGCGGCGGACGCGTCGCCGAGCGAAAACCAGGTGCGGTAAATGCCGGTGGTAAAGGTATCGACGCCATAATATTGCACGGTGCCGAAATCGCTGAGCGCTTCCATCAGCGCCAGCGCCATGCCGCCGACCAGGGCCGGGCGGGCGAGCGGCAGGGCGATATCGGTAAAGCTCCGCCACGGCCCGCGACCCAGAGTACGGCCGATCTCGAGCGCGCACACCGACTGATTGAGAAACGCCGCGCGCGCGAACAGATAGACGTAGGGATAGAGCACCAGGGTCATCACCAAAATCGCGCCGCCGAGCGAGCGCACATCGGGAAACCAGTAATCGCCGCGCCCCCAGCCGAACGCGTCGCGCAGCCCGGTCTGCACCGGGCCGGCGTATTCGAATAAACCGGCATAGGTGAAACCGATCGCGTAGGTCGGCACCGCCAGCGGCAGCAACAACGCCCATTCGAAAACGCCGCGGCCGGGAAACCGGCACATGCTGCACAGCCACGCCGTCCCCGATCCGAGGATCACGGTGCCGAGCCCAACCCCAAGGGTGAGCCACAGGGTATTTTCGATGTAGCGCCACAGCACGGTGTCGACGAGGTGACGCCAGACCTCGCCGGCCGGGGTCAGAACATTGGCGAGGACAACGAGAACCGGCACCGCGACGAGCGACGCCGCGATTACCGGCAGCACCACCCAAACGTTCCAATGGCGCCGACCAGGCCAGGCGCGCCCGCCCTCGGCCGCCACGGTCACGGTGCCACCATCAATTAGCGCCAGCCGGCGCGATCCGCGGTCTCGATCGCCGCACGATTGAACTCGCCGAGCCTCGACAACGGCAGGTCGTCCTTTTTGAACTCACCCCAGGATTGGACGATCGTGGAGGCAGGAACGCCATTGCGTACGGGGATTTCATGGTTGAGTTCGGCGAACAGCCATTGCGCGTCCTCGCCGGCGAGAAATTCGAGCAACTTGACAGCATTGTCCGGGTTCGGCGCATGCGCGGTGACCCCGCCGCCACTGACGTTCACGTGGCTGCCGCGGCCGTCCTGGTTGGGGAAAAACAGCGCGGTCTCGGCAATCACCACCTGATCTTTTGCTTTTGCCGACGCCAACAGCCGGCCGTAATAGTAAGTGTTGACCAGGGCGAGATCGCCCTCGCCAGCGGCCACCGCGCGGATCTGATCGGTGTCGCCGCCTTTCGGGCTGCGCGCCATGTTCGCCACCAATCCGCGCGCCCATGTCTCGGTCGCCTCGGCGCCGTGAATACTGAGCATCGAGGCAATCAGCGACTGATTGTAGATGTTGCTCGACGAGCGTACCAAGAAACGATCGTGCCACTCCGGCGAGGCCAGATCTTCATACGTGGACAGCTTCGCCGGATCGACACGGTTCGGCGCATAGACGATCACCCGCGCGCGCAAGCTGAATCCCCACCATTGGCCGTCCAGATCGCGGTACGACGGCGGGATCGCCGATACAAGGATTTCCGATGTCACCGAACGCAGCAGTCCGGCTTCTTTCGCCCGGTGCAAATTGCCCGCGTCAGCGGTGATCAGCACGTCGGCGGGGCTGTTGCGCCCTTCGATGACTAGTCTCTCATGCAACTGCGGCGCCTTGCCGGTCACCAAATTCACGGTGATGCCGCTATCCGCCGTGAAGCGGTCGAGCAAAGGTTTGATCAGGGCTTCCTTGCGCGCCGAGTAGACATTGACCTCGTCGGCCGCGTTTGCCGGCGTTCCTGTTATTGCCATCGCTAATGACAGCCCGATGACCAATAAGGGCCGAGCATTCTCAAGTGCGTATTTCCTCAACCAATTTATCATCAAACAGATATAAACCTATATTTTATCTTTCTTAACGCGTCAGAATTTCTGTCCAAATCGCGCCCGATTTTCGCCGACGCCACTGGGATAATACCAGTTGCGAATAATTATCATTTTCATTCGAATAGGCAAGCCCCCTTGCCACGGCGGCAAACCAAAAAAAGGCGCGCGACCGGCGCAACTCGGATCCCCCTGGGCAGGGGCAAAAATAAGCGGGTGAGTTGATTAGACGCCGTCGACCTCGAGCAGCGGTTGCTCGGCCTCATCGGCGCTGTCGTCGGGGTCTTCGGCGGCAAGGACATCGCCGCCGGTCACAACCCGAAGGCCGAGACTGGATTGACTGGTCTCGGCATCGAGCAGGCCGGCCGCCTTGAGTTCATCGATGCCGGGAAGATCGTCGAGCCCGGCTAGGCCGAAATGGTCGAGGAAAGCCGGGGTCGAGACCCAGGTCGCCGGACGACCGGGCGTATTGCGTCGCCCGCGCGGCTGAATCCAGCCTTGTTCGAAGAGAATATCGAGCGTCCCCTTGCTCACCGCGACACCGCGAATTTGCTCGATCTCGCCGCGCGTGACTGGTTGGTGATAGGCGACGATCGCCAGGGTTTCCAACGCCGCGCGCGACATGCGTCGTTGCACCTCGGCCTCGCGGCGCAGCACATAGGCGAGGTCGGCGGCGGTTCGCATCGCCCAGGCGCCACCGATCTCGACCAGATTAACGCCGCTGTCCGCATAGCGCTCGGCGAGCGCGGCCAGCGCGGCGTGAATATCAGTGTATTCAGGCAAATGGCTGGCCAACACGGTTTCCGACAGAGGCTCGCGCGAGGCAAAAAGCAGCGCTTCGAGAATGCGCTCGGTCTGCGGATCATTGACGCCATCGGGCGCCGCGGCGGCAGTGGTCATCGCTGTTTCTCCTTGTCGGTCGCGCGCAGGAACAGCGGCGCGAAGGGTCGGGCTTGGCGCAGGGCGATTTTTCCTTCGCGCGCCAATTCGAGCGACGCCGCGAATGTCGAGGCGAGCATCGATCGCCGGTGTAACGGGTCGGCAATATCATCGGGCATGAAGCGCTGGAGCGTGGTCCATTCGACAGCCACCCCCAACAGGCCCGAGAGGCGGCTGATCGCCTCGTCGAGGCTCATCAGATCGAGCGACCGGATACGCAGGCTGGAGACGTTGTGCTGGCGCCGCCGATGGTCGGCATAGGCCCCCAGCAGGTCATTGAAGGTAATCTCGTAAATTGGCTTCGAGACCACCGATAGCCCTTCCCCGCCACCGCGGCGGAAAACATCGCGCCCGAGCAAGTCGCGGGCCATCAGTTTGCTCGCGGCCTCGCGCATGGCTTCGAGGCGGCGCAGCTGCAACGCCAGGGCCTCGGCCAGTTCCTCGCCGGTCGGGCCGTCTTCGTCGTCGGCATCCACGGGCAATAGCAACCCAGATTTGAGATAGGCGAGCCACGCCGCCATCACCAGATAATCCGCCGCGAGTTCGAGCCGCTGGCGGCGCGCGCGGCGCACATAGTCGAGGAATTGATCGGCGAGCTGGAGGATCGAGATTTGCGCCAGGTCGACTTTCTGATCGCGCGCGAGCGTAAGCAGCACGTCGATCGGGCCCTCGAACCCGTCGATATCGAGCACCAATTGCGCCGGCGCCGGCGTATCGTCCTCGAAGCTGTCGAGCGGCTCTTCGCCGAAATCGGTCATAGTTTTCCCAACCCGGTCAGCGTGGCTACGAGATCGAGAATTATCATAACGGGTTTGCCGATCACGGTGGCGACAATGTTGAAATCCTGGCCGAGTTTTCGCGCGATCCAGGGAACCAGAAACAGCAGCGCGATCACGATAAACAAGCCGAAGCGCTCAAGCCGCGCAAGCCGCCAAGCCAAGGGCCTCGGCAACAAGCCTACCGCGATTCGCCCGCCATCGAGTGGCGGAATCGGCAACATATTGAACACCGCCAATACCACGTTGATCAGCAGCGAATTGGCGAAGTTCGCGACCAGCCATGACCCGGTCTCGCCAGGGACGCGGAGGGCAACGTGAATCAGCAGCGCCGAGGCAATCGCGAGCACGAGATTGGCGCCCGGACCGGCGAAGGCGACCAGCATCATGTCGCGCCGCGGGCGACGGAGTTTGCGGAAATTAACCGGCACCGGCTTCGCATAGCCGAGCACGAACGGCACCGGCGACAGGAACAGCATCAGCGGCAGTATGATGGTGCCGAACAGGTAGATGTGCTTGATCGGATTGAAGGTGACCCGGCCGAGTCGATACGCGGTGGAATCGCCCAAGCGCCAGGCGACGAAGCCGTGCGAGGCCTCATGAAAGGTCACCGCCAGCAAGATCGGCAGCGCCCAAATCGACAGGGTGTAGAGCATTTCGTTCATGCGCCAATGCCCCGCTCCAACCCGGCAAGATGCGAATCCGCCGCCGCCGCATCGAACGGTTGCGGGCTGCGTTTCAGCGCCCGGGCGCGGACGACCCGCGCCTCCGCCGCCGCGCTCAGCTCGTCGACCACCGCGGCGACCGCGGTCATTTCGTCAAAGTCGCCATTGCAGTGCAGCACCGCGTCGCAACCCGCGGCAATCGCGGCGGTGGCCCGCGAGGCGACGGTGCCGGACAGCGCCTCCATCGACAGATCGTCGCTCAACAACAGACCATCGAAACCGATGGTGCCGCGAATGACGTCCTCGATCACCCGCGACGAAGTTGTCGCCGGCGCGGACTCGTCGAAGGCGGAGTAGACCACGTGCGCGGTCATCGCGATCGGCATTTCCGCGAGAGCCCGAAACGGCGCGAAATCCAGCCGCGCCAGCTCCTCCGGCCCGGTGTCGACAATCGGCAGTTCCAGATGACTGTCGGCGCGCGCCCGGCCATGGCCGGGAATATGCTTGATCACCGGCAATACGCCGCCGGCCAGCAAACCACCGCACGCGGCCCGCCCCATGGTCGCGACAAGGCGCGGGTCAAGCCCGTACGCCCGATCGCCGATCACCTCATGCGCGCCCGCGTCGGGAACGTCGAGCACCGGCAGGCAATCGACGTCGATGCCGAGATCGACCAGATCATGGGCGATCAGACGGCTGTTCAGCGCCACCGCTTCCGCCGCGACGATCTGGTCGGCGCGCGCCAGTTCGCCGAACCATCGCGCCGCCGGATAAGCCCGCCAATGGGGTGGTCTAAGGCGCGCCACTCGACCGCCTTCCTGGTCGATCATGACGAAGGCATCGTCGCGTCCGCCGGCATCGCGAAGCGCGGCGACGAGGTCGCGAACTTGCGCCGGCGTAACGATGTTGCGCGCGAAAAGAATGAACCCAAGCGGGTCGGACTCGGCAAAAAACGCAACTTCCTCGGGGCTCAGTTCGGTTCCGGCGCAGCCATATATGGCGGCGCGCGGCTTCGACGTTTGGTCACGGCGTGACAATGAAGCAGTCCACTTTTTTGGTTTTCAATTGATTGCACAGGCTGTCGGCACTGGCGCGGCTGGGCAGCGGTCCGGCTTGCAGGCGGTGGAAGACACCCTTGCCCTCGCCGAGGTCGATCCGCATCACATAATGATCGACCGGATCGAGCAGGCCGCCAACGGCGGCGATCGCCTCGCGCCATCCCCGACTGGCATCCTCGGCGGTGCGAAACGCGCCGAGTTGGACGCGATATCCCCGCGCCGGATTTGGCGGCGTCGGGATTTCGCTTGCTAATGTGGCGGGCGGCGACGGCGGGTTGGTCGAGGCTTCGGGTTGCGGCGGCGGCGGTGGCGCCGGGATCGGCATGTCGGTGTCGCTGGCTATGCTGTCGGGTGCGGCTTGCTCGAGCACCGGCGGCAGGTCCTCCAACCGGACCGGTTGGGGTTCCGGTTCGGGTTCGACCACATCCGCCGGCAACGGCATCGGCTCTTCGGGCGGCGGCAACAGGCGCTCGACAACCGGAGACGCGTCCTCGCCTTCCAGATCATGAAAAATCGTCACGTCTTGATGCGGCACGTCCATCCCGCCGGGGTCGTCGGGGCGCTGCCGGGTCGGCGTGCGATCGGCGGTAAGCAAGGGAATTTCAGCCACAATCGTATCGACTTGTTGGGCGCGATAGGCGCGCAGGACGACGAGCCCGAGCAAGGCCACCGCGAGCAGGAACAGCAACAAGGTCACGCGTCCGCCAATGCCCTTGGATCGAGATCTCTCTGGCTCGCGTGGTCTCGCCATTCACCGCATCTCGTTGACCGGGGTCACGCCGAAAGTCGCAAGTCCGCTGGCGATAACCGATTTGACCGCGCCGAGCAACGCCAACCGCGCCCTTGACAGCTCGACATCGTCTTCGCGCAGGAACCGCATCATCGGGTCGTCATTGCCACGATTCCACAAGCCATGGAACACCGAGGCAAGATCGTACAGGTAGAAGGCCAGGCGGTGCGGCTCATGCGCTTCCGCCGCCGCCTCGAGCGTGCGCGGCCACCCCGCCATCATGCGGATCAAGGCGACTTCGTCCGCGTCCGTCAAGCGGCCCAGGATTTCCGCGGTTGCCGGCTCGGCGAGCCCGTCCATGGCGGCGGCGTTGCGCTCGACCGAGCAGATTCGCGCGTGCGCGTACTGGACGTAGAACACCGGATTATCGCGTGATTTCTCGGTCACCTTGGCAAAATCGAAATCGAGCGCCGCGTCGTTGCGCCGGGTCAGCATGATGAATCGCACCACGTCCTTGCCGACCGCCTCGACGACCTCGCGCAAGGTGACGAAGGTGCCGGCGCGCTTCGACATCTTCACCGGCTCGCCGTGATCGAGCAGATTGACCAGCTGACACAATTTGACGTCGAGGCGCCCCTCGCCCTCGGTCACCGCATCGACCGCCGCCTTCATGCGCTTGACGTAACCGCCATGGTCAGCGCCCCAGATATCGATCATCTCGGCGAAGCCACGCTCGAATTTATCGAGATGATAGGCGATATCGCTGGCGAAATAGGTGTAGGTCTGGTCGGACTTGCGCAACGGCCGATCGACATCGTCGCCGAACGCGGTCGAGCGAAACAGGGTTTGCGGTCGCGCCTCCCAATCGTCGGGCAGCTTGCCCTTGGGCGGCTCGAGCACGCCGGTGTAAACCAGATCGCGTTTCTCCAAAGTTTCCAACACCGTATCGACGCGGCCCGCCGCGACCAGCTCGCGCTCGGACGAAAACACGTCCATCTTCACCCCGAGCGCCGCCAGGTCTTCACGAATGATCACCATCATCGCATCGAGCGCCCATTCCCGGCACACCGGAAGCCAGTCTTTCTCCTCGGCGTCGAGCCATTGCTTGCCGTCCCGCGTCGCCAGTGCCTCGCCGACGGCAACGAGGTAATCGCCGGGATAGAGCCCTTCGGGGATCGCGCCGATGTCCTCGCCGAGCGCTTCGCGATAGCGCAGATATACCGACCGCGCCAGGACATCGACCTGAGCGCCGGCATCGTTAATGTAATATTCGCGGGTGACGGCATAGCCGACACGCTCGAGCAACGCCGCCAAGGCGTCGCCGAACACCGCGCCGCGGCTATGCCCGACGTGCATCGGCCCGGTCGGATTGGCCGAGACATATTCGACATTGACCGCTCGGCCGGCGCCGATTTCGCTGCGGCCATACGCGTCGCCGGCGGCGAGGATGCCGGCGAGAACCGCCGACCAATGGGCGTCGGCAAAGCGAACGTTGATGAATCCGGGGCCGGCGATATCGACCGCGACTACGCCATCCGCGGCGCGCAAGGCTTCGGCGATCGGCTCGGCCAGATCGCGCGGGCTCATGCGAGCTTGCTTGGCGAGCACCAGCGCCGCGTTGGTCGCAATATCGCCATGCGCCGGACCGCGCGGCGGCTCGATGCTGACCGAAGTCGTATCGAGATCTTGCGGAATCGCGCCGCTGTCCCCTAAAGCCGCCAATATGCGCGTCAACTCGCCGCTGAAATCCTTGAAGATATCCATCAGGTCTGGGCCGAAAGATCGAACAAACGGGCGTGCTCCTTGAGCGCGTAGCGATCGGTCATGCCGGCGATGAATCGCGCGACTATCTGGTTGGGCTCGCTGCCCGGAATCGAGAGCTTTTCCTGAGTTGATCTTGGCAGCAGCCCGGGATTGTCGACGAATTCATTGAACAGCCGCGTCACCACCAAATTGCCTCGGGCGGCCTGCCGCCGGACTGACGGGTGCATATAGACCTGCTCCACCATGAAGTCG
>JAKZSU010000224.1:0-2800 GCA_047517485.1 Alphaproteobacteria bacterium | reverse complement strand
GCACACGCCGTCTCCGACACGAACCACGCGTCGAATTCAGTCAGGGTGCGCGGGTAGTCGACCCCGCCTTCGGGATGGGATGCCGGGTTCGCCATCCCAACATATTGACATCACGAGAGCGAAGTGGATACCCTATTTCCGGAAATGCCTGGTTGGGGTTCGCCAGTTGTACCGCGCCGACGGGGATCCGTTCCCCGCCGGGGATGAGCTGGAATTGCCGATCGCCGCGTGGCGACGTGGCGAACAGCGCGATCTTCGTCGTCGTATCCCCGGCGATGGTCTCTTCGCACTCGATGCGATCGCCGTCGTTGAGCGTGAATTGGTACGCCTTGAGATTGGCGAGCCGGATTCTCCAGGTTACCTGGGACGGCTGAACGCCCAGAGCCTCCAGAACGGCTGTGGTCACCGGTCCCGTCGTCGTCTGGCCATCGAGCGTCCACGTGCCGTGCAGTTCGAAATAGGGGCAGACCGGGCGGAAGTGCCAGGTCCCGTCCGCATCCCGGTCCTTGAAGACCAGTTCATCCGATGCCGGGACCTCGCGGGGTGTGCCGTCGTCGTCAAGTTCAAGCGAATCGATAGCGCGCAGCGTGGTCTTGCCCGTTCCGCCGGGACCGGCATCATTGGCGGCCCATTCGAAATTTGCGCAAATAACGTCGCTAGATCCTAACCGCGCGACAGCAATCGGCGGCGTAAGCCAAAGGGCTTCAAGCAATAGGGCCTCCCTGAGTAAGAAGTAGCGGCGTGCAGGGGGACGACTCTTGACTGTTACGGTACCCTGAATACGTGTAATAGTCTATATCCGATATAGCTTAGGTGCTGTAAATTCTCTGAGGTCCTACCGAGATTGAATCCATATCAAATTTGGCAATCTCCTTCTATGTAATCACCAAGTGATTACTCGTGTACCGTGAATAGAAACACTGGAGGGAATGGTTGAAATGGGTGCCCTTGGAGTTTCTGCGCGCGGGGTAGGGTCTCATCAGCCATTCCTGGGAGCCTCCTAGCTCGCCCGCGCGAACCGGACGCTCGTATCTCTCGACAGTTTCACTTTCGCCCACAGCGACTTGCTCGACTGTGACATTCTTGACCGGCGCTTCGAGTTCATCGAATGCGCGGGTGCCGAATCACCGGGCCGACCCATTCGCCAGGATGCGCCAGCTCCGTCCATCGTCGCGGTGTATCAAAACCTCCGTCTTGCCAAAATAAAGTGAATCACGGAACAATCACCAAGACGAGGAGATTTTCATCCACTAGGCGGGGGTAGCGACGACGGTGGCAATAGCGTCGGTAATACGGGTCCTTGGACTGGTGCTGCTCGGTTTGGCCGTCGCGCACCTGGCGCCGATCGCGTTCGCGATGGCGACCGGGGAGGATCAAAGCGCCGCGGCCTTCGGTCTGAGTGCCGGCGCCGCGCTGTTCTTCGGTGTCGTGCTGACCATTACCGGCGCCCGCGCCAAACGACAGATTGGCCGCCGGGCGGCGATCCTCCTCGCGGTCGCCGCCTGGTCGCTGCTCTCGCTGTTCGCGGCAATACCATTCGCGATGACCGGTATTGCCGGAAACACCATCGGCGCGATCCTCGAGGCGACGTCGGGCTTGACCACGACCGGCCTGACTATGCTCGCCGATCCCAGCGCGGTCGATCGCAGCCTGGTCTTGTGGCGCGCGATATTGCAATGGATCGGCGGTTTCGCCACCCTGGTCCTGGTCGCCACCCTGATCCAACATATCGGCCACGTATCGCCGACCGGCTGGGCCGGCGCCGGCTCGCGGCGCGTCGGCGAATCCTTCCGTCCCCGCTTGCGCCAGGTCGTACGCTTCGTCGCCCTATCCTATGCTGGCGTGACCGCGGTCTGCCTGGGATGTCTGTCGATTGCCGGCCTGCGGTTTTTCGATGCGCTGTGTTACACGTTTTCCGCCGTATCCACCGGTGGCTTCATGCCCAACACCGGCGGCCTCGCGGCCACCTCCACCCTGCCGGTCGATCTGATCGTCGTCGTATTTATGATTGCCGGCGCGGTCAATATCTCGCTTCATTGGTCCGCGATCAGCGGACGGCCGGGGGTCTATTGGCGCGATCCAGAGGCGGCGATCCTGTTGATCCTGGCTATCGTCGGCGCCGCCGTGGCGGTCAATTTACTGACGGTGGTGAGTGGCGAGGGCATAGGCAGCGACATCCGCAACGGCATATTCAATGTCGTCTCGGCGCTAACGACCACTGGTTTGGTATACGAAGAGAATGCGCCGCGCCACGCCTTCATGGTTTTCTTGCTGGCTGGTTTTGCGGTGATCGGCGGCGCATCGGTGTCGACCGCGGGGGGACTGAAATTAAGCCGCGCGCTTCTGCTGGTACGCCAAAGCGCGCGCGAACTCGAACGCCTGTCGCATCCCCACGGCGTGATATTGATCAAGATCGGCCGCACCTCGGTCACCGACGCGGCGATGCAGGGCGTATGGGCATTTTTCGTCATGTTCGTGTTCGGCCTGATCGTCCTCGCCGTCGCCCTGTCGGCGGTCGGCCTTGACTTCGGCCACGCCCTCCTGCTGTCGATCAGCGCGCTGGCCAATTGTGGCCCGGTGCTGGTTCACGCGGCGGGATATGCCACCGACTTGTCCGCGCTCAATGACACCGCGCGGATTATGATCACCGTCGGAATGTTGGTCGGGCGTCTGGAAGTATTCACCGTCCTGATGCTGATTACACCGATGTTCTGGGAACGTTAGAGTCTGTCCGGGTTTAATTGAAGCAGATTGATGGGCCAAACTGGTTTTTCGAGGTGGCGCGGCGCGACGGGCGATG
>JAKZSU010000223.1:0-2978 GCA_047517485.1 Alphaproteobacteria bacterium | reverse complement strand
GAAAAGTCGCTGGAACTCGGGTAGCGAATGCGGGAATGGGAGATCGGCGCGGTCGAGAACATCCATGGCGCGCTCCCCTATATCCGGTTTGCGCCCATTCTAGCCCTAGTGGGTGTGGGTGTAAACCGGATAGGCAAGATTATTACGTCCAAGATTAACACGAAGAGCTGGGGGTTTCAATTTGCTTGGGCGCCTTCCTAACGCTCGCCCTGGATCAATTTGATGATGCTCGAGGTGTCGAGCGCGCCGTTGCCGTTACCCACATGGAGAGCGTAGGTCGCGGCGGCGGTGGCGCCGAGCGGGGTCGCGGTTTCGGCCATTTGCGCCGCGGCTTGGGCGAGACGGAGGTCTTTCAACATGAGGGCGGCGGCGAAACCGGGTTGGTAGTCGCGCGCCGAAGGGGCGGTGGCCACCGGTCCCGGCGCCGGGCACATGTTGCGCAGCGCCCAACTGTCGGCGGTCGAGGTCGACAGCACGTCGAACAGAGTTTGCCGGTCGAGGCCGAGCCGCTCGCCCATGACGAAGGCTTCCGACAGCGCGAGCATGGCGACGCCGACGACCATATTGTTGCAGATCTTGGTTGCCTGGCCCATGCCGGGCCCGCCGCAATGAACGATGTTCTTGCCCATGTCGGCGAGGATCGTTCGCGCGGCCTTGAACGTCGCGTTGTCGCCGCCGCACATGAAGGTGAGGGTGCCGGCCTCGGCGCCCATGGTGCCGCCGGAGACCGGCGCGTCGAGCATGGCAAGGCCGGCGTCGGCGGCCGCAAGGTGTACCGCCTGCGAGGTCTCGACATCGATGGTCGAGGAATCGATGACGACGGTCCCGGCGGCGCCGGTGCTCGCGGCGGCGAGTACCCCGCCCTGCAAATAGACGTCGCGGACATTGGCGCCGACCGGCAACATGGTGACCACGAATTCGACCGCGGTCGCGGCATCCGCCGCGGTGCCGGCGGCCCGCGCCCCGGCTTGGACGGCAAAGTTCAGCGCGTCCTCGGACAAGTCGAAGGCTTTCACCGCGTGGCCGGCCCGCACCAGATTGCGCACCATCGGCCCGCCCATGTTGCCGATGCCGATAAAGCCGATCGTTGCCATAGTTACTCCCTCGCTTCGCCAATGGTGCCGGTGGATTTCATTTTCCCGCGCGTTCCGGAAACAGCGCCGCGAGGCCCTCGGCCGAGGCCGGGCAGACGCCGCGTTCGGTGATCAGGCCGGTGACCAGGCGCGCCGGGGTGACATCGAAGGCGTAGTTCGCCACCGGGCTGCCGTCGGGGACGATACGCACGGTCTCAATGGCCCCAGCGGCGGTGCGGCCGCGTATCTCGGCGACTTCCAAGCCGTCGCGTTGCTCGATCGGTATACCCTTGAGGCCGTCGCCGAGCGACCAATCGATCGTCGTCGAGGGCAGCGCGACATAGAACGGCACGCCGTTGTCGTCGGCCGCGAGCGCCTTGAGATAGGTGCCGATCTTGTTGCCGACGTCGCCATGCGCCGTGGTGCGGTCGGTGCCGACGATACAGGCATCGACCATTGCATGCTGCATCAGATGGCCGCCGACATTGTCGGCGATCACCGTATGCGGCACGCCGTGCTGGCCGAGCTCGAAGGCGGTCAGCGAGGCGCCCTGGTTGCGCGGCCGGGTCTCGTCGACCCAGACATGGACCGCGACGCCGGCATCGTGCGCGGTGTAGATCGGCGCGGTGGCGGTGCCCCAATCGATGGTCGCCAGCCAACCGGCGTTGCAATGGGTGAGAATATTGACCGGCGCGCCGCCCTTGGCCGCCGAGAGCTTGGCGATGAGAGCGGCGCCGTGGCCGCCGATGGCGCGGCTGATCTCGACATCGTCGTCGCAGATCGTCGCCGCGTGGGCATAGGCGGCGGCCCGTCTTTCGCGGTCGGGCAAGGGCGCGAGAACGCCGCGCATTTCGTCGAGCGCCCAGCGCAGATTGACCGCCGTGGGGCGGGTTTCCAATAAGACGGCACAGGCATTCTCGAGGCCTGAGTCGGAGGCATCGTCGCGCATCGCCAAGGCGATACCATAGGCCGCGGTGCCGCCGATCAGCGGCGCGCCGCGCACCATCATCGAGCGGATCGCGTGCGCCGTCTCGTCGAGCGAGGTCAGGCGCGCAACCACGAACTCGTGCGGCAGCCGGGTCTGATCGATGATCTCGACCGTCGCGCCGTCCACGCCAAGCCAGATCGTGCGATACGGATCGCCGTCGATATTCATCCGAGTTCGGAACGATATTCGGTGATGTCGGCGTACTCGACGATTTCGAGGCAGTTGCCCTCGACGCTGAGCCCGGGGTCCAAAGGGGCGGCCGACTTCATTCCGGTTCTCCAATGAGAATTAGCATCCGACGCCGATGGTGGCGGTGGCGCGCCGCTTGTCAACAGCTGACAATGCGCTCCTTGGTGGGCGTGATCGAAAAGGGATGAATGAACTCCGGACTTTATACCGCGACGGCGTCGTCGCTTTGCCGGGAATGGCGTAGTGGGTCAGCGTTCCCGGCCCCGAGGGCCCGGTGAATTCAATCAATTTGTCCCGCCAGCCGGCGGGTGAAAGCGTCGCCTTAGAACAATCCGAACCCGGTAACAATCACGCCTGACATGCCGCGGACGCTATAGTCCGGCATGGTCACCGATGGGTCGTGAAATGCGATCTCGCTGCTCGCGGGATCTCCTCCCAATGTAGCCGGCCCGGTTCCACACGCCGCGACGGCCAATATCGAACTGATCAATACGACTTTTACAGTCGTCTTCAACGTCATAATCGTGCTCCGATCTTGCGGTTCTAACCCCCCGTGGCGCATTGGCCACCCCAATGTTGTACTTATACTGAGCTGGTCCCACATTGTTGGACAGCTTGGCAGCGCAGTTAAGGTGTATTCCGGTTCCTGATCATGCTGCCAAAATCGTGTTTATCACATCCTGCTGCTGTTGTTGAGCCTGTGGGGATGTGGGTAAGCCGTCAGGCTT
>JAKZSU010000222.1:0-13467 GCA_047517485.1 Alphaproteobacteria bacterium | reverse complement strand
CGACCCGAAGAGGCTCCGGTTTCGCTTCACCCATCGGGTACGCCATTACCGAGCCCCCTGTATCGCCTCAATGTATTGATTTTTATATCAGAATCGGCGTCCAAAGTATGTGAAATTGTTATCTATCTGGGAAATCCGGGTTAAAACGGAGGCGGCGGCGGGTGGAGGAGGGGACGATGAGCCACCCGCCGCCTGGTTGCCGGTGTGGAGGCCGACACCGCGCCCGGCATCGGAGCGTTGGGTGGAGACACCAGGCGTGCAAATCGACTATCGCCACCACCTGGGGCGGACCCGTGACCGAACCTGGGAATTTTTGCGGTCATTGTGTGGCGAGAATGTGGCGGCGCCGGTTCCATTTGGTCGGAAAGGGTTTTAGCTTGCGCAGCGATGACCGACCCCGTGATCTACCACATGGCGCACCGCGCCGATTGGGACGCCGCCACGGCGGGGGCGCCCTATGCCGGCTCGGCGGATGACCGGCGTGACGGGTTCATTCATTTCTCGACCGCCGAACAGGTCGCCGAGAGTGCCGCCAAGCATCGCGCCGGGCAGGAAAATTTGATCCTTGTCGCGGTGGAGGCGGCAAAGCTCGGCGCCGCCTTGCGTTGGGAGGAAGGGCGCCGCGGCCAGGCCTTCCCGCATCTGTACGGCCCGTTGCCGCTCAACGCCGTCGTAAATACCACGCCGCTGCCGCTAGGCAGTGACGGGCGGCACGTGTTTCCCGCGCCGATTCCCCCCGCGCCGACATGAGCGATCTTGGCGGCGCCGGCGCCGCGTTGCTCCGTCTGCTGCCGCCCGAAGCGGCGCATCGTCTGGCGATTCGCGCGCTCGCCGCCGGATTGGTGCCCGGCCGCGCCGCGCCCGATCCGCCAAGCCTCGCCGGCCGCGCCTGCGGCCTCGCCTTCGCCAATCCGATCGGCATCGCCGCCGGCTTTGACAAGGATGCCGAGGTCTTCGCACCGCTGCTGCGGCGTGGCGCCGGCTTCGTCGAGGTCGGCACGCTGACCCCGCGGCCGCTGGGCGGCAATCCCAAGCCACGCATGTTTCGTCTCGCCGTCGATGGCGCGGTAATCAACCGTCTCGGTTTCAACAATCGCGGCATGGCGGCGGCGGCGGGCCGGCTCGAACGCCGCGACCCGGCCCGCGGCATCGTCGGCGTCAATATCGGCCGCAATAAGGACACGATCGATGCACTGGCCGACTATGTCGCGGCCTTCGAACGGCTAGCGCCGCTCGCCGATTATGTCACCGTCAACATTTCGTCGCCCAACACCCCGGGCTTGCGCGATCTGCAGGCGCGCGACGAACTCGACCGGTTGATCGCCGGCCTCCATGAGGCGCGCGAATCCTGCGGCCTTTCGCTTCCCATCCTGGTCAAGATCGCGCCCGACCTCGATAACGCGGCGCGCCAGGACATCGCCGATATCGCGCTCGCGCGCCGCCTCGACGGCTTGATCGTCGGCAACACCACCATCGCCCGGCCGGATACCCTCACCGATGCCGCGCGCGACGAGGCCGGCGGCTTGAGCGGGCGGCCGCTGTTCGCGCCCTCGACCGCGCTGCTCGCCGATATGTATCGCCGCACCGTCGGCAATGTGACGCTCGTCGGCGTCGGCGGGGTGACAAACGCCGATGACGCCTATGCCAAAATCCGCGCCGGCGCGTCGCTGGTCCAGCTCTATACCGCGCTCGCCTACCATGGACTCGGCTTGATCGATCGGATAAAAAGCGGCCTCGCCGAGCGTCTCGCCGCCGACGGCTTCGCCTCGGTCGCCGACGCGGTGGGGATCGACGCCGCCAAATCTTGACACGCGGGCGCCCGCGTGGCTTTTCGTCATTCCCCAGCCAAAGTGACCCTCGCCTGATGACCATCGCCCAATTCGCCCGCCTGTCCGACATCGCGGACCGCTTCGATGCCTTGATCCTCGACCTGTGGGGCGTGGTGATGGACGGCACCCACGCCTATCCCGGCGCGCTCGAATGTCTCGGCGAGCTGCACGCGCGCGGCAAGACAGTGATCTTGCTGTCGAACGCGCCGCGCCGCGAAAGCGCGGTCGCCGAGCGCCTCGCCGGCATGGGCATTCACGATCGCCTTTATGACCGTATCGTCTCGTCGGGCGAGGCCAGCCGGCTCGCGCTCGAGACCCGCGCCGATGCCGCCTTCGCCGCGATGGGCCGGCGCTATCATTATGTCGGGCCCGACCGCGACGCCAACCTGCTCGACGGTCTCGATTACCAGGCGGCGGCGCTGGACGAGGCCGATTTCGTGCTCAACACCGGCATCGTCGACGATGACGATCCGCTCGAGACCTACCAGCCGATGCTCGCCGCCGCCGCGGCGCGCGCGCTCCCCATGGTGTGCACCAATCCCGACCGCGTCGTGGTGCGCCATTCCGGCCAGCGCGTGCTGTGCGCCGGCGCGCTCGCCGAGGCCTACCAGGCGCTGGGCGCGACCGTGCATTATTTCGGCAAACCGTATCCTGCCGTCTACGATGTCTGTTTCGGCCTACTCGACGGCATCGCGCGCGCCCGCGTGCTCGCCGTCGGTGACAGTCTGGAGACCGACATCGCCGGCGCCAAGGCGGTTGGCCTCGACACGGTGCTGGTCCTCGGCGGTATACTCGCCGATCCGCTCGGCATCGAATGGGGTGACGCCGCGCCCGAAGATCGTCTTCAATTACTATGCGCCGAGCGCGGTGTGATACCGGACATGGCGGTTCCGGCTTTAATTTGGTAAGCGAACAATAAGGAAGACATTATAATGTCTAACGTCAATCATCAGATCAAACTGGCGGCGCGTCCGGTGGACCTGCCCAAGGAAAGCGATTGGGAGCGTGCCGAGTCACCGGTCCCGAGTCCCGGCCCCGGCGAGGTGTTGACAAAAACTCATTACATGTCGGTCGATCCGGCGATGCGCGGGTGGATGAACGATCGCCCGTCGTACGTACCGCCGGTCGGGATCGGCGAAGTGATGCGCGCACTCACGGTTGGCGAGGTTATCGAATCGAACAATGACGGTTTCGCGGTCGGCGATTTCGTCGCCGGCATCCAGGGCGTCCAGGAATACGCGCTGTCGGATGGCAGCGACTTGATGAAAGCGGATCTGTCGCTCGCGCCGGCGCCGGCGTGGCTCAACAGCCTCGGCATCGCCGGGCTCACCGCCTATTGCGGCCTGATCGAGGTCGGCCAACCCAAGGCGGGCGAGACCGTGGTGGTCTCCGGCGCCGCCGGCTCGGTCGGCGCGCACGCCGGCCAGATCGCCAAGATCAAGGGCTGCCGGGTGGTCGGTATCGCCGGCGGGGCGGAGAAATGCGCCTATCTCACCGACCAGCTCGGCTTCGACGCCGCCGTCGACTATAAGGCGCAGCCGATCGGCGCCGGCCTGAAACAGGCGTGTCCCGACGGCATCGGCGTGTTTTTCGACAATGTCGGCGGCGAAATCCTCGACGCGGTGTTGGCGCGGATCAATCGCTTCGGCCGCTTGGCGCTGTGCGGCGCGATCTCGCAGTATAATCTCACCGATACGCCCTATGGCCTGCGCAACGTGATCGTCCTGGTGCCGCGCAGCGTGCGCATGCAGGGCTTCATCTATTTCAATTACCGCGACCAATGGCCGGCGATGCTCGAGGACCTCGCGGCGTGGCGCGCCGACGGCCGCATCGCGGTCCCCGACGACATCGTCGATGGCGGCATCCAAGCTTTTCCGGATGCGCTTCTGCGCCTGTTCCGCGGCGAAAACCTCGGCAAACTGATGATCAAGATCGCCGGCTAGGCGGTCCCATAATTCGGTGATGGTCTACTGATCACGGAGGTCCGTGAGCACCGCTCACGGCAAGCGCGACCGTGCGCCCGAGCTTATGCGAGGCCAGCCTGCGTGGCGCTTGAACGCCTTTAAAAATAACCGGACTCGCGATGCGCAGGCCGGCAAGCGCGACCGCGCGCCCGAGCTTATGCGAGGAAAGCCTGCGTGGCGTTTGAACGCTCTTTAAAACCAGCGCCTTCTTGACTCTTAATATCCGTTCTTGTTAGAACAAAACAAGAACATAACAGGAGGCAATCGTGCATCGTCACCTCGTCCCGGCGCATAGCGGGGGCGGCGAACCGTCCCCCATCTCCGCCCGCCCCACCTCCGTGCGCCCCACCCTCGCGCACCGAGACGCCGGCGGTGCGTATCCGGCCACGGCTCCCCCGCCGCGTCCCCCAGCCGATACGCACCGCCGGGATGTTCTCGCTGATTTACGAGCCCAGGTCCGCGCCCTCGAACTCGGTGAGGACCCGGCTGTCTCGACCGCCGCGGCGGTCCCGCTCGGCGTCGATGCGATCGACCAGACGCTGCCGTGGGGCGGTTTGCCGCGCGGTGCGTTGCATGTGGTGGCGCCGGACGCGAGCGTGGGCGTGGGCGGGGACGGGAGCGCGGCGGCGAGCGGCTTTGCCGCCGCCTTGATCGGCCGTTTGAGCGGCGCCGGCGGCCGCGCGCTGTGGTGTTTGCGGCGCGGCGATCTTTACGCCCCGGGGTTGGCCGCCTTCGGCGTCGACCCCGACCGCCTGGTGGTGGTCCGCGCGCGGCGCGCCGAGGACGTGTTGTGGACCCTCGAGGAAGCGCTCGCCTCGGGCCGCTTTGCCGCGGTGCTCGGCGAGGGGGCGGAAGCGAATCTCACCGCCAGCCGGCGCTTGCAGCTCGCCGCGCGCGGCCACGGGGTGGCATGCCTGCTGCTCGACCGAGGGGAGGCCCCCGCCGTGGTCACCGCCGGTGTCGCGGTCACCCGCTGGCTGATCGCCCCGGCGCCCGGCGCGGCGAGCCTCGGCGGCGCACCAGCGGCGGCGGGCTGGCGGATCACCCTGGCGCGGTGTCGCGGTGGCGCGGTGCCTCGTCACTGGACCATGGGATGGTGTCATGAGACGCGTGGTTTCCTTGATCCTGCCGTATTGGCAGACCGACCTCGACCCGTCCGGGCCGGGGCACAAGGGGTTCAGACGCTCGGACCCCAAAAGCGCGGGCCGGCGCCCCGGCCCCGGCGCGCCGGCTGAGCCGCTGGCGCTGACCGAGAGCGTGGCGGGCGCCGAGCGTCTCGCCGCGATCTCGGCCGAGGCGGCGGCGCTCGGCCTCGCGCCGGGCATGACCCTGGCCGACGCCCGTGCCCTGGTCCCTCATCTCGCGATCCGCCCCAGCGAACCCGAACAGGCGGCGGCGGCGCTCGGCCGGCTCGCTGATTGGGCGCTGCGCTTCACTCCCTGGGTCTCAATATCGGGGGTTTCCACATCGGGCAGCGACGGCCTGTGGCTCGACATCACCGGCTGCGCGCATCTGTTCGGCGGCGAGGCGGGTCTGCTCGCACGCCTCCATGGCGGGCTCGAACGGCGCGGCTTCGCGGCCCGCAGCGCGATCGCCGACACTCCCGGCGCGGCCTGGGCGGTGGCCCGGTTCGGTGCCGGCGGCACTGGCGGCGCTGGCAGCGCTGGCGGGATCGTTGCGCAAGGCGAGACGCGCGCCGCCCTCGCGCCCTTGCCGGTCGCCGCGCTGCGTCTCGATGCCGACGCCGTCGCCGGTCTCGAACGCGTCGGCTTGCGCCGCATCGACGATCTTTTGCGCCAGCCCCGCGCACCGCTGGCTACCCGCTATGGCCGCACGGTTCTGCGCCGCCTCGACCAAGCGCTCGGCCGCGCGCCCGAGCCGATTACGCCGCGCTGTCCGCCGGTGGCGCATCACGCGCGCCGCGCCTTCGCCGAGCCGATCGCCGACACCGCGTCGGTCACCGGCGCCCTCGACGGTCTGCTGGAGATCCTGTGCGGTGGGCTCGCCCACGCCGGGCTTGGCGCGCGGCGTCTTTCGCTCACTCTGCTCCGCCTCGACGGTGACGTGCGGGTGATCGAGATCGGCACCAGCCGCCCGGCGCGCTCGGCCAATTCCTTGGCGCGGCTGTTCGCTGAAAAACTCGACGGCCTCGACGTCGGCGAGGGGATCGAGGTGATGCTGCTCGCCGCCGCCGAGACCGACGCCATGGCGGCGCACCAGACCGGCTTCGCTGTCACGGACAGCGCAATTAATGACGGCGGCGCCGGGCTTGCCGATCTCGTCGACCGCCTCGCCAATCGCATGGGCGAGGGGCGTGTCGCCCGGCTCGGCCCGCGCGCCAGCCACCAGCCCGATCGAGCGGTAATGCGCCTGGCCGCGACCGCGGCGGGGGACGAAAAACCGCACCCATGGCCGAAAACGCCGCCGCGTCCGATCCGCCTGTTGACCCCGCCCGAGGCGATCGAGGCGGTGGCGATGGTGCCCGACGGGCCGCCGATGCTGTTCCGCTGGCGCGGCCGCGCGCACCGCATCGCGCGCGCCGCCGGACCCGAGCGGATCGAGGACGAATGGTGGCGCGAGGATCGCCCGGTGCGCGACTATTACCGCGTCGAGGACGAGACCGGCGCTCGCTTCTGGCTCTACCGCGAAGGTCTCTACCGCGATCCGTCGGGCGGTGCCGACGGCGGCGCGCGCTGGTACCTGCACGGCCTGTTCGCATGACCGAGCCCCGACCTGACTATGCAGAACTCCAGGTGAGCAGCAATTTCAGCTTCCTGCGCGGCGCGGCGCATCCCGCCGAGCTGGTGGCGGGCGCGGCGGCGCTCGGCCATCGCGCGGTGGCGATCACCGACCGCAACAGCCTCGCCGGGGTGGTGCGCGGTCACGCGGCGGCAAAACAGACGGGAATCCCATTCATCCCCGGCGTCCGGCTCGATTTTTCCGACGGTGCGCCGAGCGTGCTGTGTCTGCCCCGCGACCGCGCCGCCTATGCCCGGCTGTCGTCGCTGCTCACGCTGGGCAAGCGGCGCACGGTAAAAGGCGAATGCCAACTCGGTTGGGGCGATCTCTTGGCTCATGCGGACGGCCAAATCATTATCGTCCTGCCGCCCGACGACGAATTGCCCGATACCGCCTTCGCCACCCATCTCGCGGCCGCCGCGACGGCGCTTTCCGGGCGCTGCTTTCTCGCCGCGAGCTGCCGCTTTCGCGGCGCCGACGCCGAGCGTCTCGCCACCCTCGACGCGCTCGCCCGCTCCACCGGCGCAGCCCTGGTGGCGACCAACGACGTGTTCTATCACGTGCCCAGCCGCCGGCAGCTGGCCGACGTGCTGACCTGCATCCGCGAACATTGCACCGTCGATCAGGCGGGGTTGCTTCTCGCGATCAATGGCGAGCGTCATCTCAAAGCCCCGGCGGAAATGGCGCGGCTGTTCGCGCGCTACCCGGACGCGCTCGCCCGCACCGTCGAGATCGCCCGCGCCTGCGCCTTCAGCCTCGACGAACTCGCTTATGAGTATCCCGACGAGGTGGTGCCCGACGGCGCGACGCCGGACAGCCATCTCGCGAGCTTGGTCGAGATCGGCACCCGGGCGCGCTATGGGAGTGGCGTGCCGGCCAAGGTGCGCGCCCAGCTCGATCACGAACTCAGCCTCATCGCCGAGCTTTCCTACGCGCCCTATTTCCTCACCGTCCACGACATCGTCGCCTTCGCCGTCGCTCGCGGCATCCTCTGCCAGGGGCGTGGCTCGGCGGCGAATTCGGCGGTGTGTTACTGCCTCGGCATCACCGCCGTCGATCCCGACCGCAACGACGTGCTGTTCGAACGCTTCATCTCGGCGGCGCGCGACGAGCCGCCCGACATCGACGTCGATTTCGAGCACGAGCGCCGCGAGGAGGTGATCCAGTACATCTATCAAAAATACGGCCGCGATCGTGCCGGGCTCACCGCCACGGTGATCAGCTATCGCGGCCGCAGCGCGATCCGCGAGGTCGGCAAGGCGCTCGGTCTGTCGCTCGACATGGTGGCCGCGCTGGCCAAGGGCCTGTGGGGCTGGAGCCGCGACGTGCCCGCCGACGACCAGGTGCGCGAACTCGGCCTCGACCCGACCGATCGCCGCCTCGCCCTCGCGCTCGATCTCGCGCATCAGCTGATCGGCTTTCCCCGTCATCTGTCGCAGCATGTCGGCGGTTTCGTGATCACTCGCGGCCTGTTGTCGGAAATGGTGCCGGTCGAGAACGCGGCGATGGAGGACCGCACCGTCATCGAGTGGGACAAGGACGATATCGACACCCTCGGCATGCTCAAGGTCGATGTGTTGGGGCTCGGCATGTTGACCTGCATCCACCGCGCCTTCGACCTGCTTAGCCTTCATCACGACCGGGACCTCGATCTCGCCACCGTGCCGGCCGAGGATCCGGCGGTCTACGACATGCTGTGCCAGGCCGACTCGGTCGGCGTGTTCCAGGTCGAGAGCCGCGCCCAGATGTCGATGCTGCCGCGTCTCAAGCCGCGCTCGTTCTACGATCTGGTGATCGAGGTGGCGATCGTCCGCCCCGGGCCGATCCAGGGCGACATGGTGCACCCCTATCTGCGTCGTCGGCGCGGCGAGGAGCAGGTGGTCTATCCCTTGGCCGCGCTCGAGGAGGTATTGGGAAAAACCCTCGGGGTGCCGTTGTTCCAGGAGCAGGCGATGCGCATCGCCGTGGTCGCCGCCGGGTTCACCCCGTCCGAGGCCGACGAGCTGCGCCGCGCCATGGCGACTTTTCGCAAGACCGGCAAGATCCATGGGTTTCATGCGAAAATGGTCGACGGCATGGTGGCGCGCGGCTACGACCGCGACTTCTCCGAACGCTGTTTCAAGCAGATCGAGGGGTTTGGCGAATACGGCTTCCCCGAAAGCCACGCCGCCAGCTTTGCGTTGCTGGTCTATGTCTCGGCGTGGCTCAAATGCCGCTATCCGGCGGTCTTCGCGGCGGCGCTCCTCAACAGCCAGCCGATGGGCTTCTACGCCCCGGCGCAGCTGGTGCGCGACGCCCGCGACCATGGCGTCGAGGTGCGCCCTCCCGATGTCGGTTTAAGCGATTGGGACTGCACCCTCGAGCCCGCGCCGGCGAGCGCCAACGGGGTCGCGCTGCGGCTCGGCTTGCGCCAGATCAAGGGTTTCAAGGAGGTCGACGCGGCGCGCCTGGTGGCGGCGCGCGATGCCGGTTACGAGGACGCGCGCGCGTTGTGGCGCCGCGCCGGCCTGTCGGCGACGGCGCTCGACAAGCTCGCCCAGGCCGATGCCTTCGGCACCCTCGGCCTCGCCCGCCGCGATGCCTTGTGGACGGTCAAGGGCCTCGGCGAGGCACCGCTGCCGCTGTTCGCCGCCGCCGAGGCGCGCTTAGGCACCGGTGTCGGCGGTCCCGAACCGGCGGCGCATCTGCCCATCATGGGTCTCGGCGAGGAAGTGATCGAGGATTACAACAGCCTGCGGCTGTCGCTCAAAAGCCACCCCTTGGCGCTGCTGCGCGAGGCGCTGTCAGGGCGCGGCGTGGTCACCGCCGACCGTCTCGCCAAGATCAAGCAGGGCCGCCGCGTCAGCGTCTGCGGCCTGGTCCTGGTACGCCAGCGCCCGGGCACCGCCAAGGGGGTGATCTTCGCCACTCTCGAGGACGAGACCGGCGTGGCCAACGTCATCGTCTGGCCGCCGATCTTCGAACGCTACCGCCGCATCGTCCTCGGCGCCCGCCTACTCCAGGTCGACGGCGAAGTCCAGCGCGAAGGCATCGTCATCCACATCATCGCCAAACACTTGGTCGACCGCACGCCTTTGTTCGCCGGCCTGGCGGAGCCTGGCGCGATCGGCCAGAAGCAGCCAATCCCGGTGGTCTCGCGCAATTTTCATTGAGAGAGGCGGACAGATCCGCGGCGCAAATCGCAACCCACGATCTATGCGGCACCACAACAATATCGCGAATGGTGTGCCATCCATCGTGATACAGTCGGCGCGCGGAGGAGCGAGGGGGCACACCCTGCCATGGCCGAAGCGCCGAAAAAGCGAAAAAGCGAGGACTCATCAGGCGAAAGCGGTTCGCCGGAAAACCTAGCTCGCCTGCGCCGCCGCTATTTCCTGGGGCTGGGACTGACGATCGCCACCGCTCTCGCGGTCGCTTACGGCTATATCGGTCAATGGGGCGGGTACATCGACTACGGTCGCGACCGTGCCAATCCTTTTGTTCTCTGGCCCGGGCCATTCGAACTCATCGCCAAGCCGATCCCGCATCTCGCGCTCGCCAAGATCCCGGTGGTCCCGATCGGCGCCCTCGGAACCCTCGCCTGGCGCCCCAAACAAACCGGCTGGATCAATCAACCCCACGTGCCGCGCGACATCGCCACTATCTCATTGCCGGTGCCGGTGCCGGTGCTGGAAGAAGCCGCTGGACTCACGCTCATCGCGCCCGCGTCGGCGGACGACGTCGGCGCACTGCCCGACTTGGTGCCGCTCATCGGCAACTTCGAGCTGGACGAGAAAACAGGCGATTTTTCGCTCACCGCCAACGTCGGAAACCGAGACGACGGTATGAGCGATCCGACGGGGGTCTTGCTGCGCACCGTCGACGGTGGCGTCACGCTCGCGACCGCGGAGATACCCGCCGTCGCGCCGCGCGAATCCTACAGGCTGGAAATGTCCGGAAAAATCGATCTAGTGAGCTTGAACTCAGCGGGCGGATACATTGCGCTTGTGGTCGACCCCGGCGATTTCATTGCCGAATCGGACGAATCGAACAATACCATCTTCCATAAAATCACGGCGTCGGAGGACGCTCTGTCGCAAAGTTCCCCGCTGGCGGCAACAGGTCCGAATGCAGCGGCCGACAATATGCTCGGCGCATCGTGTAGCGCGGACGGCAATCGCTGCCTCGTCGGCACGGGTCGCCGCTTGCTTCAGGTGCGCTGGGAGAATGAGGGCGAGTCCGAACCGATTTGGCAAGAAGTCAGTTCCAACGGCATCGACACCCAATTCATCGTGACCGATGTTTTTCAATCCGCCCCGGCGGCGCCGTCGTTGGCGATCGGCACCAATAACTACGCCTATCCCGTTTTGCTTTCAGACGAAGGCCTGTCCATCGACATTGATGCCGGGGAATGGATCATAGATACCCGGCCTGTCCAGATTGGAGCCGCGCAAGACGGCCGCACCGCCCACGCCTTCATAGAGTTTTCAAGCGGATTGACGTGGCACATCCGGAAGTCGACGCGAGACATCGAATGGGTCGTCGCGCGCCGACTCACCAGGGTCACCGACAACATCGTCACGGGTCTCGACTTCGGACCGAAGGAACCAATTTACACCAACGTTGGTGGGCGATTGCAAACTCTCACCCCTGTCACGTCTCCCATGGCGGTCAAGGTACCGGTTGGGGATGATGCCGGTCGCCAGCCGATCGTCACAATCGACAGTCTTGAACGCCCTCCAGGACGGACATACGACAATATCAACGTCGTCGCCGAATCACGCGCGCCATCGTCGAGTGTCGAGCTCCGCCCCGATATAAGCGTCAATCCTGACTCGCTGTGGATCGCCGGTGACCTAGGACTGCTGGTTCACGGCATCGACAATCCGCAATCGCTGCAGAGTCTCACCAAGGCCAATTTGCGCGATATCCATTTCCAGGACAATGAAATCGGCTGGGTGACGTCGGGTTGGAACGACGGCAACGAGGAGAGCGATCGCCCGGTCGTTCTCCAGACCCTAGACGGCGGCGCCACGTGGGAGCGACTGTCCTATCGCCACTGGCCCGCGCCGTGGACCCTGGTGCTGACTTTTGTGTTGCTGTTCGTCGGGCCCGACACGTGGCGCGCGCGCCGGAACTTTCTTACCTTCAAAGTGGACCCGGGTATAGCGTCTGTCGGTAAACCGGATAGTCCGGTGGGCTGGGAGGATGACGATGTCCTCGGTCTCCAACCGATCGCGCTCGCCTTGTCGCGCTTCATGCGCAACAGGGATACCACGCCGGCGGTAACCTTCGCGGTTACCGGGGCGTGGGGGACCGGCAAGTCATCGGTGATGAACTTGACCGCCGAGGATCTCCGCCTGTACGGCGCGCGGGCGGTCTGGTTCAATGCCTGGCATCATCAAAAAGAGGAGCATCTGCTCGCCGCCTTGCTCGAGGCGGTGCGGACCGAGGCGTCGCCACCCTGGTGGATGTTGTCCGGCGGTTGGTTTCGGGCCCGCCTCCAATTCCGCCGCCTGCCGCGCGCCTTGCCGGTTCTCGCGCTGGTGGGGCTACCGATCGTCGTGGTGTCTCTTCTGATTGGTCTCGACAATATTGGCGGCGCGCTTGCCGATTTCGCGATCTGGATCGCCGCGTTACTCGAATCTGAGAATATCGAAGAACAGCTCGGCGGTGTTCTCGCGGGATTCGGCAGCGCCGGCACCGCGCTTTACGGGGTCTGGCGCATTTTGTCGGTTCTCAAGGTGATCCCCACCGACCCTTCGCGCCTGATGAGTGTTTTGACCACGCGCGCCAGCATGTCCGATATATCGGGAAAATTGTCGCTACGTCACAAATTCGCCGTCGAATTCAAGGAACTGTGCATCGCGCTTCGCTACGGCAAGAATCCGGGCGTTATCGTCATGGTCGACGACCTCGATCGCTGCCGACCTGACGCGGTTCTCGATGTTCTCGAAGCGGTCAATTTCCTGGTCAGCGCGGGGCGTTGTTTCGTCATCCTCGGGATCGATGTGGACAAAGTTCGCGACGCGGTCGCCGCGGGTTTCAAGGATCAGGTGCTGAGCCTGAAGAACGCCAACCTCGCGCCCGACGGCGCGAGTCTGAATGACTTCGCGCGCAGTTATCTCGAGAAACTCATCAATATTCCCATTCGTGTCCCGGAGGCTTCAGAAGAAAGCGTGCGCGAAATGCTCGTCGGCAAGCGAGAGCCCGAACAGGGTCCCAAAGGCCTAGCTACGTGGCTTGCCGTTAAGATATTCGGTAGCGCGCGACGCATGCGCCGGATCATGCGTGATGCCCTCGATCTCGCCGGTGGCGCGACGATTATCGCCGTGCCGGTTTTCTTAGTGCTCTTATTCGGCGTCACCACCGGCACCACGTGGGTGGGCGAACTAAATCAGGCAACACTTACCGATTCGGACACGGGCTCGGAAGAAAAACAAACGACCGCCACCAAACAAACCAAGGTGATTGAACCGAGCGACCCCGACAAACCGTTGCCGCCGATAGAGCCTCTGCCGGACGAGCCTCTGCCGGAAGAGCCCCAGCCGGAGGAGCCCCAGCCGGAGGAGCTGCTGTCACCCGACGTCTCGTCTCCCGAGATTGAATTTCCGATTGCGGGTGTCGAGGACTTGAGCCGCATGCCGGCCTGGATTGCCTGGTTGATAGGGGTGCTCGGGGTTGGAACCCTAGTTGGCATGGTACTCAGAAACGCACTCGGATCGACGGAATCGGTGATCAGCGATACCGGCACCTATAAGGCCGCCCTGGAGGACTGGTCCGACGCCATTTATGCCGCCGCGGGCACAGCGCGAGGTGAGTCGGACCCGATTTCCTTGGACACAGAATTGGCTTAATCGAAGTGTCCAAGGAGGACCGGAACATGACCGATAATTTTGAGAAGAAAGTTGCTGTTGATGGGCCTGTGGTAAATGCGGGCGAGCTTGGCTCGTCCA
>JAKZSU010000221.1:0-5276 GCA_047517485.1 Alphaproteobacteria bacterium | reverse complement strand
ACTCTACAATGCCCAGTGGATCGTCGAAAAGAACGGCTACCTGAGCCCCGCTCAAGCTCGTCAGGCGTGGCACGCCGCGATCTCAATCAGGCCCGCCGCGTGAGACAAACTTGTGTCCAAGGAACCGGGTGCGCTACACGGTGGACTATAGCGAGTTTGGCGGGGCAGTAAATTAGTGAACGGTGGCGTGGCGCGACTCGATCTGGGCCATCACCGTGCTGCGTTCGCGAATCATTTTGCAAACGCCGAGCCAGAATTGCGCGCGCTCCTTGCGCCGCACTTCGTAGGACCGGCTGGCGGTCAACGCGGCGACCGCCATCGCGGCCGAGCCATAGGTCTGAACCAACGCCGCCGCGACGCGACCGGCTTCGAATTTGCGCGCGGTCTCGAAGTTCATCTGGCTCGCCATGGTCTTGCTTCCTCGCGGGTGGTCCGTTGATGACGATTAAGGGAGCAGTTTTCATGCCAATCGCCATTGCTACGACTTGCGCGGGACCGCGGCGCCAAATTCGGGCAACAGTTGCCGGTCACGGCCTCGTCTGGAGTCAATTTTGCCTATCTGGGACAGCGATTGTGGGGGCCGAGGATTTGAAAATCTCAGTTTTTCGCCTATTTTGTTGGCTGACGAGGTTGTGACCACGACTGCCTGAGAGCAAGCGGAGTGTCGTGGCCGGCAAGCGGCGGCTTTATTGCGAAGGGCCTCGGATATGGACGGCATTTTCGGCATGAGTTGGAGCGCGCTTTGGGACCAGGCGATGCTCATCGTCGCGTCACCTGTGTTGGGTTTCGTCATCCCGTCGAACGGCTATTACTGGGGCTTCTTCGTTTCGGCGGCGGTAATCGCGGTGATTGCTTATGTGGTTGCCCGGCCGCTGCGCGATTTTTCGACCCGAGCGATGATACGAGCCGCCTTGAACCCGCAAATCTGGCTCGCCAAGTCGGCGCGAGCCGATTATCGCTTCTGGATCATCAACGGCATCCTGTTTCCGCTGATCGCTGTCCCGGCCACGGTAACCGCGATCGGTCTCGGACTGGCCATCGCCCACGGGTTGAGCGCGATATTCGGCCCAATCGAGGCGCCGATCATCGGCCCGGTGGCGATTCGCGTCGCCTTTTCGATCGCCTTTTTCGTGATGCTCGATTTCGGCCACTATGTCGCGCATTTGGCGCAGCATAAAATTCCCTTGCTGTGGGAGTTCCACAAAGTCCACCATTCGGCGGAGGTATTGACGCCGATTACCAGCACCCGGTTTCATCCCATCGACCTCTATATCCTCAACACCGGGCGTGGTATCGGCGCGGCGATTGCGACCGGAATTTTTTACTATCTCGGTGCCGGCGAAGTGACCCTTTTCATGGTGTTCGGCGCCCACGTCGCGGTCACCGCCTATCAGGCTTTCGGCAATCTCCGACACAGCCACGTCTGGGTCTCCTACGGACCGCTCAATCATATTTTGGTTAGCCCGGCGATGCATCAGATCCATCCCAGCAAGCTCGACCGACATATCGACCGCAACTGCGGCTGGGCGTTCTCGATCTGGGATCGGCTGTTCGGCACCCTGTATGTGCCGCGCGAGCGCGAGGAATTTCCCATGGGGCTCGGCGATGGGAGTGACGGGACCTGGCATGGGGTGTGGACGATGTACAGCCGCCCGATGGTCGCCGCGGCCGAACGGTTGGGGTGGAAAAAAACGCCGTCAGAACAAGTACTTGATTAATAAAAATCCGGCGAACAACATAACCACGAAGAGCACCGTGAGCTTCGCCAGATGACGCTCGATGAAGCCCTGGATCGGCGCACCGAAACGGTAGAGTAGCCAGGCAACGACAAAAAACCGTAGGCCCCGGGCGACCACGGAAGCGACGACGAATACCGCGATATCGAGCGACGCGACACCGCTGGCGATGGTGATCACCTTGTAGGGGATCGGCGTGATTCCGGCGGTAAAGACGATCCACGCGCCCCATTCGTTGTAGCGCGCGGCGAACGCCTCCATCTTGTCGACATAGCCGTAGAAGTCGATCAGCGGCCGCCCCACCGTCTCCCACAAGCCCCAGCCAATGGCATATCCGGCGAGCCCGCCGATCACCGAGGCAACCGTGCAGACGGCGGCGATCCGGGCCCACCCGGCGCGATCCGACAGCACCATCGGCAACAGCATAATGTCGGGTGGGATGGGAAAGACCGAACTTTCGGCGAACGAGACCGCCGCCAGCCATCCCTTGGCATGGCGGTGGCGCGCGAGTTCCATCACCCGGTTGTAGAGCCGCGTCAGCAAGAAACGATCGCGTCGAAAGTCATGGAAGGATGTCACCAGTGTGAAGAGGCGTCCCCTTATTGCCTAACCGACCGATTCCGGCAAGTCGCCATTAGCTATATTCCACGCTCGGCATGAAGTTTCCCCGGCCCTGGGGCAGCAGATCGAGCATGTTCCACACCGGGCTCAGCAGGTCCATGCCGCGATAGTGATCGTCGCCCATGAGCGCCGAGACGGTGTAGGCATGGCGAACCGTGCCGTCGTCGCCTTTGAGGAATACGCTAACCCCAGGGAATTGATTGCCGTCGGTGTCTTCCATGCCGAAATCGCGATTGAAGCTGGTACCGCCGCTCGACACGATGCGAAGCCCGGTCCAGCCACGCCCGTCGGCGAATTTTTGCACGATGGCGGCGTCCTGTTTGGCGATCACCACCATTGGCGCGGAGCGCGCGACGTGGGGCGCCACCGCGGCATAGCCGTCGTGCCACATGGTGCACATCGGGCATGGTGACTCGTTGTCCGGGGCCCACATATAGTGAGCGACGATCAACGCCTCCTGACCGGGCGTGAACAGTTCGGACAGGCGAACCTCCCGCGTGCCGCCATCGGCCACTTCGTGAAAGGCGTAGTCTTCTGGGACCGGGGTGTCGGTTTGCAGATCGCGGCGCAGCGCGGCGACGGTTTCGCGTTGCTGGGTGAGCGCGATCTCGGCTTGCCTGAGGTCCTCGCGCCGCGCCTTATAGGTGTCGCTAGCGTTGTCCAGTGCGAATTTTCCCATTTTTCCTCTCCTGATTCTCGTTGCGGCTGCTATTGCGCCGCTTCTTCCTTGACCCACGGGTCCGGCCCTGGATCGCCGCCGGCGCCGGCGATCGCCAGGCGGGCGATGAAATGGTCCCAGCCGTCACCGTGGCGATCGACCAGCGCGTGCGGCAAATCGCTATGGACCAATCGCAACTTGGTACCGGCGCCGGAGTTCGCCAGAAAAATTTCGATCCGGCTGGCGCCCGGCGGCAGGATATCGCCGCCTTCCCAACCCCAAGTGAAAACCACCCGTTCGTGGGGCACGACCTCGATCACCTCGCCACGCGCGACATCGGCGCCGCTGACGTTGACTCGGTAGGTGCCGCCCGGGCGATTTTCGAATGTCGCTTCCACGCCCATCCACTGAACCATTTTCTCGGGATCGATCAAGAACCCGAAAACCGTTTCCCGAGGCGCGTCGATAAAAATCTCGCGATTGACGACGCCATCATTCATTTCTGTCATCGGTCTCTCTCCTGTGGTGGTCTTCCGCCGCTTGCTTGAGGCGCTCGAGACTGTCCTGCCAATACGAATCGATGAACGCCTTGACCTCGGCGACCGCTTGCGGACGGGCGCGATAGAGGCGGCGCGTGCCGACTTTGCGCACCGTCAGCAGACCCGCCTGTTCGAGCACCTTGAGATGCTGGGAGACCGCCGGGCGGCTGACCGCGAAAGCGCGCGCGATATCGCCGGCCGACAGTTCCGCTTCACGAACGAGTTCGAGAATGCGGCGGCGGTTGGGTTCGGCGATGGCACGAAGCACGGCGTCCATGGCTTTATGTAAGCTTATTCTTACGTAAGTGTCAACTTACGTAAGAATAAGCGCTAGCGACGACCGTTCGCGAGTCGCGTCGAGTCGGGATGCGCGCGCAGCCTGGCCATCGCCCAAACGCCGAGGAAGGGGCCCGGCGCCAGCGCCGCAAAGGCGAGCGGCCAGCCGCCGATGGCCAATAGCGGCGGGATCAGATGGATCGACAGCAAGGTCAACAGGAATCCGGCGCTGGTCTGCACGGTCAGCATGGTGCCCACTAGCGCGGGCTTGGCGAGCTCGGCGACGCTGGCGGAAAACTGCGCCGAATCGGCGACGATGGAAAAGCCCCAGACCAAGCATAGCGCGACCACCAGGACCGGAGACGCGTCGAACAGGAATCCGGCGACCAAGGCGCAGCTGCCGCTGACCGCCATCGCCGCCATGGTAATCGTCGTGCGCCCCACACGATCGGCGGCCCACCCGGCGACCACGGACCCGACGGCGCCGGCGCCGAGGGTAGCGAAGGTGGCGAGCTTGGCCCAGGTGCCGGCAGTGTCGCCTGGCATGGTGGCGTGGAAGCTGGCATCGAGGAACAGCCCGATCCATGCCCACATCGCGTAGAGTTCCCACATGTGCCCGAGATAGCCCGCGTTGGCGAGCCTGAGCGCTTTGTTGCGCCAGGCTTCGAGCATCAAGCCGGGGTGAATCGGCGGCGCGGCGGCAAGGTTGGGGCCGAGCCCCGCCCGGGTGATGGTAAGGCCGGCGGCCACCGCGAGCGCCGACGCACCGAGCAGGGTGATCCGCCAATCGGCACCGCCGAGCGCGCCAAGCAAGTGCGGTGAGGCGGATACGAGGGTGAGCGCGCCGACCAGCAATCCGACCAGCAGGCCCATGTCGCGGGTCGCCCAGCTGGCGGCGATTTTCATGCCGACCGGATAGACACCCGCCATGCAGGCGCCGGTGACAAACCGCAGAACCAACACCCAATCGGATTCGACCGAGACCACCACGATCAGGCCGTTGGTCAGCGCGGCGATCAGCGCGGAAATCATGAACAAGCGCCGAGGATCAAGGCGATCGGCCAGGGTCAACAGCGCGCTGATGATCGTGCCGATGACGAAACCGGCTTGCACGCTCGAAGTGAACAGGGAGGCACGGGCATCGCCGAGGCCGAACTCGGCCTTGAGCTCGGGCACCGCCGCGGTCGCGGAAAACCACAACGCCAACGCCGCTACCTGGCAGCCGACCAGAACCGCGATCGAGCCGCGTTTGCCGATTTTCCGGTCAGACATCGATGCCCCAACCTTTCGATTAGACGGCGGTGGCGTTATACCAACGGTCATTGATCAGAACCCATGCGCCCATTTGCGCATGCCGAGGGACATGATCTTCCATGGTTGGTCGATGAGGTTGTTCCAGGCTTGGCAGCACAGCGCGACGATGTCTTCGTAGGATTTGAAGATCCG
>JAKZSU010000220.1:0-17531 GCA_047517485.1 Alphaproteobacteria bacterium | reverse complement strand
AACTCTACAATGCCCAGTGGATCGTCGAAAAGAACGGCTACCTGAGCCCCGCTCAAGCTCGTCAGGCGTGGCACGCCGCGATCTCAATCAGGCCCGCCGCGTGAGACAAACTTGTGTCCAAGGAACCGGGTGCGCTACAATGCGAGGCAGCCTGCGTGGCGCTTGAACGCACGACAAACCGCGATGAGTCTTACTCATCGCGGTTTGGTATTAATCGTCGTGCCGGGATTTTTCCCGGTCCGCGTAGGGGACGTGCTCGATGCCCTGGCTATAGAGCATCGCGGCGCGGGCCGCATAGACTTGGATCATCATGCTTTCGCGTTGGTTGATCGCGCCTTCGCGACCGTAATAGTCGGCCCACGCCTTGATCACCGCGCGGATTCTCTCGCCGCGCAACATTTCGTAGCGAATGCCATAGATCACCTTCTCGACGATCTCGTCGGCCAGCGCCATCTTCTCTGGCCCGAGTTCCTCTTCAGGACCCGCGGCCAACGCCGCATGGCCCAGGGACAGCCACAGAAATATCGCGAATAATGGTCGCAAGACTCTAAGAATTGGCATGGCCACGGCGGCTCCTTCCGAGGCACCACAATAGCATGGCCTAACCGGGGTCTTCCTCGGCGTCTTCCAGTGCGGCTTGCGCCGCCGCCAGGCGCGCGACGGGGACCCGGAACGGCGAGCACGAGACATAGTCGAGGCCAATCCGGTGGCAAAACTTGACCGAGTCGGGATCGCCCCCGTGCTCGCCACATATCCCCAGCTTGATGTCGGGCCGTGTCTCCTTGCCACGCTGCGTCGCCATCTTAATCAGCTCGCCAACGCCGTCGATATCCAAGGTGACGAAGGGATCGCGGGCGAAGATTTCGAGCTCCTGATATCGATTGAGAAAGCGGCCGGAATCGTCGCGGCTGATACCGAATGTGGTTTGGGTGAGATCGTTGGTGCCAAAACTGAAAAACTCCGCCGAGTCCGCGAGTTGGCCCGCGAGCAGACACGCACGCGGCAACTCGATCATGGTGCCAACCAGATATTCCGGCGTCGACCCCTTGGCCTCGGCGACGGAGTCGGCCACCGCATCGATGCGGATTTTGAGAATTTCCAATTCCTCGCGCGTCGCCGCGAGCGGGATCATCACCTCGGGCACCACCGTTTCCCCGCGCGCCGATCCCACTTCGAGCGCCGCCTCGAAGATGGCGCGGGCCTGCATCTCGTATATTTCCGGATAGCTGAGGCCCAGCCGACAGCCGCGATGGCCGAGCATCGGGTTGAGTTCGTGGAGTTGACTGGCGCGGCGCCGGACCTCATCGATCGTCGAGCCGGTCGCCTCCGCCATCTCCGTAATCTCCGTGTCACTTCGCGGTAAGAATTCGTGCAACGGCGGATCGAGCAGACGGATGGTTACCGGCAGCCCGGCCATGATCTGAAACAATTCGACAAAATCCTGGCGTTGCATGGGCAGGATTTTTGCCAGCGCCGCACGGCGCTCGTCCTCGGACTCGGACATGATCATTTCGCGGATCGGGAGAATGCGCTGCTCGTCAAAAAACATGTGCTCGGTTCGGCACAGCCCGATTCCCTCGGCGCCGAACGCTCGCGCGGTGGTCGCGTCGCCCGGCGTCTCGGCGTTGGCGCGAACCCCAAGGTGTCGGGCGTCATCGACCCAGGACATCAAATCGTCGAAATCGGAACCGAGTTGCGGCTGGATGGTCGGCACCTCGCCAAGCATCACTTCGCCGGTCGATCCGTCGATGGTCAGCCGATCGCCGACTTTGACCACGGTCCCGCCAACCGTGAGCGTCTCGGCCGCATAATCGATTCTGAGTTCGGCGGCACCGGAAACACACGGCCGGCCCATACCGCGCGCCACCACCGCGGCATGGCTGGTCATGCCGCCGCGCGCGGTCAAGATGCCGCGCGCCGCATGCATGCCGTGAATATCCTCGGGGCTGGTCTCGACACGCGCCAGTATCACCGCGTCGCCGCCGCGCGCGCGCAGCTCGGCCTCGTCCGAATTCAACACCAGGGCGCCGCTTGCCGCACCTGGCGACGCCGCCAAGCCGCGCACCAGAACATGGCGCTCGGCATCGGGGTCGAGTGTGGGGTGCAGGAGTTGGTCGAGAGAGCCGGCATCGACCCGTCGGATCGCTTCTTGGCGACTGATCACCCCTTCCTTGGCCATATCGACCGCGATCTTGAGCGCCGCCGGCGCGGTGCGCTTGCCGGCCCGGGTTTGCAGCATATAAAGCGTGCCCTGCTGGACGGTAAATTCGATGTCCTGCATATCGCGGTAATGACCCTCGAGCGCGGCGAAAACCGTGGTCAATTGGCGATAGACGTCGGGCATCGCCTCTTCCATCGACGGTCCCATGGATCCGACGCCTTGCACCGCATCGGCCGCGGGCTTACTCAGCGGCCGCGGGGTGCGGATGCCGGCCACCACATCCTCGCCCTGGGCATTCACGAGATATTCGCCAAAAACCGCTTTCTCGCCGGTCGATGGATTGCGGGTAAAGGCGACGCCGGTGGAGCAGTCGTCGCCCATGTTGCCGAAAACCATGCTCTGGACGTTCACCGCGGTTCCCCAGTCGGCGGAGATATTGTTCAGCCGGCGATAGGTGATTGCGCGCTGGTTCATCCAACTGTCGAATACGGCGCCGATGGCGCCCCAGAGTTGGCGATGCGGGTCCTGCGGAAACGGCTCGCCGTTTTTCTCGGCCACTTTGGCGCGGTAAGCCTCGGTAATCGCCCGCCAGTCGTCGGCGCCGAGATCGGTGTCGAGGATGAGTCCGCGATCGTCCTTGTAGAGCTCGAGGATCTCCTCGAAGTGGTGGTGACCGACACCGAGCACCACGTCGCTATACATCTGAATGAACCGGCGATAACTGTCGAAAGCAAACCGCGCGTCACCGCTCCGCTTGGCCAAGCCCTCGACAGTAACGTCGTTCAGGCCGAGGTTGAGAACGGTATCCATCATACCGGGCATCGACGCCCGGGCGCCGGAGCGGACCGACAGCAAAAGCGGGTCATCCGGATCGCCAAATCTTTTGTCGACACGGCTCTCGACCAAGGATAGGGCGGCGTCTACCGCCGCTTTAAGCGTATCGGGATAGTTGCGGTCGCTGGCGTAGAAATGGGTGCAGACGCTGGTGGTGAGCGTGAAACCGGGCGGAACCGATAAGCCGAGGTTGCTCATTTCCGCCAAATTGGCACCCTTGCCACCGAGCAGGTCACGCATATCGGCACGCCCCTCGGCAGCGCCAGCACCAAAGCTGTACACCCATTTTTCCATGATTCGAATTAGCCCTCGATCTCGGTGAAATCGGCAACCGACGCCAACGCCGCGCGGATGCGGGCGAGCAGGCGAAGCCGGTTGGCGCGGATCGCGCTGTCCTCGGCATTGACGGTGACCTTGTCGAAAAAAATGTCGAGCGGTGCCCGCAAGGTGGCGAGCGCCGTCATCGCCGCCGAGAAATCCTCGTCCGCCAAGGCCGCGCCGATGGTTTTCGTGGCGACATCCAGCTTGTCGTTGAGGGCATGCTCTTCGGCCGCTTCGAGGCGGGCTTGGTCGACCGGCCCGTCGTACGCCGCGCCGTCCTTTTTCTCTTCGATCGAGACGATATTGGTGGCGCGTCGGAATGCCAGTAGGAGGTTCGCGCCGTCGTCGGTCTCGAGGAAGGTTCGCAAAGCCTCGGCGCGCGCCACCAGGCGCACCAGGTCATCGTCTTCGGCGACCGCGAGTATCGCGCTGACCACATCATGGCTGAGGCCGGAATCGCGCAAATGGACGCGCAGTCGATCGGCGAAGAAAGCAATCAAATCGTTCGCCACTTCGATCGCGTCACGATTTTCGCCTGATGCGGACCGCAGATTGGCGGCGGTCTCCAAAATGCCACGAAGCGGCAGCCTCAGCGCATTGTCGAGGATCAAACGAATTACGCCAAGAGCGGCGCGCCGCAGCGCGAACGGATCCTTGGACCCGGTCGCCTTTTCGTCGATGGCGAAGAACCCTGTCAGACTATCCAATTTATCGGCGAGCGCGAGCGCCACCGACACCGGCGCCGAGGGGCAACGGTCGGCGGGACCGGCGGGCGAATAATGATCGGCGATCGCCGCGGCGACGGCGGGAGTCTCGCCGTCGTGCTCGGCATAGTATTTGCCCATTATTCCCTGCAGATCGGCGAACTCGGCGACCATTCCGGTCACCAGATCGGCCTTGCATAGCCGCGCGGCCCGCGCCGCGGCTTCGGCGTCCGCGCCGGAAATCTGGCGGGCAATGTTTTCCGCCAAGACTTCAAGGCGGCGAACCTTGTCGCCGACGCTGCCGAGGCGAGCATGAAACACGATATCGTCGAGCCGTGGCACCCGACTTTCGAGCGAGGCTTTGCGGTCCTGGTCCCAAAAAAATCGCGCGTCGTGGAGGCGCGCGCGCAAAACGCGTTCGTTACCGGCGCGGATCGCGTCGCCGTTGTCCGGCGCCTCGATGTTGGCGACAACGATAAAGCGATTGGCGAGCTCGCCGGCGGCATCGTGGAGCGGGAAGTACTTCTGGTGAGTTTTCATCGAGGTCACCAGCGCCTCCGCCGGGATCGCCATGAAGGCGGCATCGATCTCGCCAAGCAGACAGACCGGCCATTCGACCAGACCGGCGACTTCGTCGAGCAGCGCGTCTCCGTCATCGAAGACCAGCCCCGCGCCTTCCGCGAGCTCACGGGCGCCATTGGCAATCACCGCGCGGCGCTCGGCGGGATCCAAGATGACTTTCGCCGCCGCCAACGCGGCGTGATAGTCGGCAAACGAGGCCACTTCAATTTCTTCCGGCGCCAACCAGCGATGGCCTCGCGTTCGGTTGGAAAACGCCATTGTCGCGCCTTCGCCGGCGTTTCCGAGCGTCAGCACGCCGGGCACAATCGCGCCATCGAAAATACACAGAATAGAGTGCAGCGGCCGTACCCAGCGCAGCGAGGTCTCGCCCCAGCGCATCGATTTGGGCCAGGAAAAGTCTTCGATCAGCGCCGGTATGCGGGCCGCCAGGATCTCCGCCGTGGGACGTCCCTGGCGCTCGATCACCGCGTAAAAGAACGTGCCTTTCTTGGTTTCGCGTTGCTCGCACGACTCGATCGAGTCGAGCCCGACCGAGCGGAGAAACCCTTGCACCGCTTGATCCGGCGCGCCGACTCGCGGCCCGCGCTTTTCTTCCGAGACGTCGGCCTGCTCGGTCGGGACACCATCGACCACGGCGGCAAGCCGACGCGGGGTGGCGAATGTGCGAACCGCGTCCTTGGCAACGCTGTCGGCGAAGCCACACTCGTCGCGCAATACTTTGGCTAACGCCCGGCCGAGATCGGCCGCCGCCCGCGCTTGCATGCGCGACGGGATTTCCTCGCAAAACAGTTCGAGAAGCAGTTCAGCCATGCTCGGCTGTCTCATCGTTCTGGCATGCCAGCCAGCTCTCGCAGCAGCCTTTGGCCAACGCTCTAACCCGCCCGATGTAGGCGGCGCGTTCGGTAACGCTGATAACGCCGCGGGCATCGAGCAAGTTGAACAGATGGCTCGCGGCGATGCATTGGTCGTAGGCCGGGAGCGGCAGATCTTGGTCGAGGAGCGACGCGCACTCGCGCTCGGCATCGGCGAAATGGCGGAATAACACATCGACGTCCGCGGCCTCGAAATTGTGCCGCGAGTATTGCCGCTCGTTCTCGAGAAAAACATCGCCATAGCTGACCCCGGCGCCATTCCAATCGAGATCGTAGACGTTCTCGATGCCCTGGACGTACATCGCCAAGCGTTCGAGACCGTAGGTGAGTTCACCGGAGACCGGCATACAGTCGATCCCGCCGACCTGTTGAAAGTAGGTGAACTGCGAAACTTCCATGCCGTCGCACCACACCTCCCACCCGAGCCCCCAGGCGCCGAGGGTCGGGCTCTCCCAGTCGTCCTCGACAAAGCGGATATCGTGCAGGCGCGAATCGATGCCCAGCACCGACAGGCTATCGAGATAGAGCGCCTGAATGTCGGACGGTGATGGCTTGAGGATCACCTGGAACTGATAATAGTGCTGCAGCCGGTTCGGATTCTCGCCATAGCGGCCGTCGGTCGGCCGCCGCGAGGGTTGCACGTAGGCGGCTTTCCACGGCTTGGGCCCCAGGCTGCGCAACAGGGTCGCGGGGTGAAACGTCCCCGCGCCCACCATCATGTCATAGGGCTGAAGTAACACGCAGCCGCGATCCGCCCAGTACCGCTGAAGGGTCAGAATCAGGCTTTGGAAACTCGGTGCGCGCCCGTTTGAAGCGGCCATCGATCGTCGATCACAGGGGACAGGGTGGGAGGAAAATCGCGCGGACAATACGGCCCGCCCATGACGCGGTCAAGCGCGTCGCCGGCTCGCCGACAGGGCATGCAAAATCATCGCCTCAGCCGGGATAGGGACAGTCTCCGCGCCCACAAGACCGCGCGCCGGACGCCGCGACGTAGGTGCCACAGACGGTGCACGCGATCATATCCTCGGATCCGTCCGATTCCGGCTTTGATCGGCGCTGAGCCGAGGCCTGGGTGCCGCCGCGAGGGGCATCATTGGTGTCGCCGCTCGCTTGCCGACGCTCTTGCAAACGCGTGACCGCCTTGAAGCCGTAAAACACGACGACGATAACCAAAATCGTAAAGATCAATTTGGGCAGGCTGAAACCGAACATGGTGCACCGGGCTCTCTTTAGCTGCGTTTAGGCGGGGAATTCTTAGCCGATCGCCGGGCTTAATACCAGCGCGCGTTGATTACAGGCCGAATCGCGACCACAACGCGCGTTCTTCGATCGCCGCCAAAACACCCGTCGTGATCGACCGCGGCTCGGCCCAGTCCCCATGCATGCCGAGGCGGCGGCGCAGCCAGCCGCGCTCGGCGCCGACGACGCGGAGCTGGACCTTGTCGCCAAAACGATCGCGCATCACGCCGCGCAATTCGCCGATGCCGTCGATCAAGCCGAGATTGAGCGCCGCCGTGCCGGTCCAGATATCGCCATTGAACAAGTCATCGTCTTCGCCCTTGAGCCGCTTGCCGCGGCGGTCGCGGACGTGGTCCTTGAAGTCGTCATGGATCGCGCGCTGGATGTCGAGCAGGCGCTCGACGTCGTCCGGGTCCTCGGCGCGAAACGGGTCGAGCATCGCCTTGTTGGCGCCTTGATGGTGCACCCGGCGCTCGACGCCGATTTTGCGGATCGCTTCCTCGAAACCGAAACCGGCGGATACCACGCCGATCGAGCCGACGATCGAACTGCGCTCGGCATAGATCTCGTCCGCCGCGCAGGCCAGCCAATAGCCGCCCGACGCCGCGACATCCTCGATAAAAGCGAAAATCGGCAGGTCGTGCTCTTTCGCGAGCTGGCGGATCCGCCGCGCGATCAGCGCCGACTGCACCGGAGAGCCGCCCGGAGAGTTGATCGCCAACGCCAACGCCTTGACCCCACGCATGGTGCACGCGCGCTGGATGGTGCCGGCGAGCGCCGGTAGGCTCAGCGCGCTGCGCATTGGCTGTGGCGTCGGCGAGATCATCCCGGCGAGCCGGACCACCGCCACCAGCGGCGGTTTGGGAATAAAGGGTATTAGGCGCGACAGCATGAGTGATCACTCCATGGGTATCGGCATGGCATGCTTGAGCACGCTCTCGGCGGCGGCGGTATAGGCACCGTCGTCGCAGTGGAGAACCATACCCGGTTTGAGCGACAGCGGCGACGATACATTGCGCCGCGCCCTGACCAGAATACGCTTCGCCGCCCGACCCGGCTTCGGCCACAGCGGAAAGACGATAATTTCGCCCGCCGCCTGGCGGAGGCCGGCGATAAGATCGTCGAGCCGATCGGCGCGCTGGATAAAGCTGACCGAGCCTTTTGGGCGGACCAGGGTCAGCGCTACCCGAATCCAAACGGCGAGATCGACGTCGCCTTGTTCGACGGTGGCGCGATCGCCGCGAGCCGACGGCGCCGCCCGCGACGGCGGCAAATACGGCGGGTTCGCCATCACATGATCGACAGTGCCAAGGTGATCGGCGGTCACGGTTTCGATCGCCGCCTCGATTACGGTAATCCGCCCGGCGGCGTCATTGAGCGCCGCATTGTCGCGCGCCAACCGGGCGGCGATGGGATCGACCTCGATCGCGGTAATCCGGCAATCCGCAAGCCGGGCCGCCAGACAAAGGCTCGCCGCGCCGGCGCCGGCGCCAAGATCGACCACATGATCGTGTGCGCGCGCCGGCACCGCGGCCGCGAGCATCACGGCATCCATGGCCACGCGATATCCGTCGGTCGGCTGGGAAAATCGCACCCGGCCGTCGAGCAAGCCGTCGAGGGTGGTGGGATCAGACCTCATCGGCGTCCTCGAGCAGGGTCCGGGCCGCCGCCAGGTCATCGTCGGCGACCATGATGCGGCGCTGGATGGCGCCGATCGAGCCTTCGACGATGCTCGCATTGGCGTCGAGAACCACGGTTTTGATGCCGCCATCGGCGAGCAGCGCGGTGAGCCACGAAATCCTCACGGGATCGTTGGTTCGAACTAGTTCTTTCACGGCAAACCCGTATTATACTTCACCAGCGGCGGCGCGAAATTCGCCACGCTCCAGCTTGACGATTCTGGACCGCCGCCTCTATGCTCCGCCGCGCCGCGACGGGCGTCAAGGCCGGGAAGTATCGACCGGGTGGGTCGATGATTGCTCGAGCCGGAGAGGGAAGCGAAAACAGTGGCCCTGGCCGCCGAAGTCAGCAATCCAGTCACCACGACGCCGCAGGAGACGTTGTACCGGTTGCACGCCCTGGTGCAGGACGATCTGGCCTCGGTCAATCGGGTGATCGTCGACCATATGCAGAGCCCGGTCTCGTTGATCCCGCAGCTCGCCGGCCATCTGACGGCGGCGGGCGGCAAACGCATGCGGCCGCTGATCACCTTGTTGGCGGCGCGACTGTGCGGCTACCAAGGCACCCGCCACGTCCGACTCGCCGCGTGCGTCGAGTTCATCCATACCGCGACCCTGCTCCACGACGACGTGGTCGACGACAGCGCGCTGCGCCGCGGCAATGCCACCGCCAACGCGCTGTGGGGCAATCAGGCGAGCGTGCTGGTCGGCGATTTTTTGTTCAGCCGGTCGTTTCAATTGATGGTCGAAGACGGATCGCTGCAAGTGCTGGCGATTCTGTCGGGCGCCAGCGCGGTGATCGCCGAGGGCGAGGTGATGCAGCTGTTGACCTCGAACGACACCGGCACCACCGAAGCGGCGTATCTCGAAGTGGTCACCGCAAAAACCGCGCGGCTGTTCGCAGCGGCGGCCGAAATCGGCGCCGTGGTGGCGAATCGACCGGCCGAGGAAGCCCGCGCGCTGTTCGAATACGGCACCGACCTCGGCATCGGCTTCCAGCTCGTCGATGACGGCCTCGACTATGTCGCCGCGGAAGCCACCCTGGGCAAGACCGTCGGCGATGATTTCCGCGAAGGCAAGGTGACCTTGCCGGTGGTCCTCGCCTACGCCCGCGGCGACGAGGACGAGCGCGCCTTCTGGCGCCGCACGGTCGAGGACTGCGAGCAGACCGACGCCGATTTGGGCCACGCGATCGACCTGCTCGAACGCCACGCCGCGATCGCCGAGACCATGGCGCGCGCCCGCGACTACGGCGAACGCGCCCGCGCGGCGCTCGGACGCTTCCCCGACAACGCCTACCGCCAGGCGCTGATCGACGCGGTGGCGTTCACCACCGAGCGCGCTTACTGATACCGTCCAGCATTGAGTGAAACTCATTGCCGGGCGGCAAGCGCGACCGCGCGCCCGAGCTTATGCGAGGCAGCCTGCGTGGCGCTTGAACGCTCTTTTAACAATCGAGCTGCACGGTGTGCAGCTCGGCAAGCGCGACCGCGCGCCCGAGCTTATGCGAGGAAAGCCTGCGTGGCGCTTGAACGCACGACAAACCGCGATGAGTCTTGCTCATCGCGGTTTGGTATGAACGCCGTGGGCCGGCGCCCCGCCGCCGGCTTGCCCTCACCCGGCCCAAGCGCTATATAACGCCCGCCTCGATGCGCCAGAGGCTCGGTCGGAGTGTAGCTCAGCCTGGTAGAGCACTGTCTTCGGGAGGCAGGGGCCGGTGGTTCGAATCCACTCACTCCGACCAGCAATTTCAATAAGTAAAACAACCCGTTAACCCCCCTCCGTCTAATTTGCGGCGACGCGCCGCGCCTCCACTGCGCTACGCAGATAATCGGGGTGATGGTGGCCGTACACCCGCTCCAGCATGTCGAACGAAAGCCCGAAGAAACCGGAGGCGGCCCATTTGTCGGCACCGGCCCGCATCGCCCACGTCACCGCCGTCCGCCGCAGGTCGTGCCGGGTGCAATGGTCGATACCGGCGGTCGCGAGCGCCGTCGCCCATGCGCGTTTAACGCTCGCGACGGGCATGCCGTCGATCTCGACCACATGCTGCGCGCCCATCCGTTCCCAGCGTCGAAGGTGCGCCAGCAAGCGGGCCGGGATCGGCACGGGCGGGGTCCGCTTTTTCGTTTCGGTCTTGCCCGGGGCGCGGCGATACAGCATCCCGTCCTCGGTATCGACATTCCCGCCCGAAGTGTGCGGCGTGTAGCGAAGACCCAGGATCGCCTGTGACCGGGTGCCTGTGTAGATCGCCGTCAGGATGAAGCGGGCGAGATGCTTGGCCTTCGGGTTGCGGTACGCGGCGCGTAGCAGCGCGGCAACCTCGTCCCGCGTCAGCCAGCGGTCACGCGGCGCGGGCTTCGGCGGGAGCCAAATGCGCGGCGCGGACGTCAGCAACCCCTCCACCGCCGCGTAATTGAGCGCGGCCTGTAACGTGCCGAGCTCCTTGCGGATCGTGCCGTCCGACAGGCCGCGCCGCTTCGCGTAGCGCCGACAGGCCGCGCCGTTCAGGCTCGCCACAGGGAGCGCGCCGAGGATCGGCACGAGCGCGCGGATCGCGTAAGCAATCCGCTCCGGGTCGGCGACGGTCGGGGCGCGCTCGCTGCCATATAGGGCGAGCACGTCGGCGGCGGTTATCTCATCGGGACGACTTGGGCCTTGTGGCCGGTCCTTGTCGGCGATGTATCGCGCGAGGGCCTTTTCAGCCTCTCGGCGGTCTCGAGCGCGCGTTGACACGCGGCACTCGCTGCCGCCGACGAGATCGCGGATGTACCAGACCCCGTTTCGTTCGCAGTAGAGACGGGCTCCGAGGGCTTTTCGAGGCATAGGTCGAGCAACTCCTCTAGGTGGTCGGGGTGGATTTTTGTCGACCTTCCAACACGCGTCGCCTTGCCGTGCTTTATGGCCGCGCGGCGAAGGGCGGCCGCGTCGAAGCCGGTTTGCTCGCCGGCCTCGCGGAAGGACAGGTAGCGGGTTGGCATCGGTCAGTGTCGCGTTGCGCGAGGGTCCAGTTCGAGACCGGCCTCAACAAGCGCGCGTTCCATCTCTGCTTTTGGAACCTCGCCGAGCGGGTAGCCGTCCCCAGCACCCGGTCGCACGATCCACCAACGCCCGCCGAATTCGCGAAGCGCGACCTCCTCGCCGAACAGCACGCGGATCGCGGCCAGTATCTGGACCGCGACGATGGCGCGGGTCCAGACGTTGATGTAGTCGGCGACGTTGCCGAGCGCGGCATCGCCGGTCGCCTCGATACAGGTTTCAACAGCCGCGCGGTCGTCCATGTCCCGTCCGTCCTTTGCCCGGGCGAAACGGTGTGCGTCTTCGAGAACCGTTCGCCCGAGACGAACCGGTTTGGCGGCGGCCATCGCTAACCCTCCTCGTTGCGCTCGGTTAGGTGGTGCCAGCTGTCAGAGTCCGGGCTCACGCGATGCGAGAGGAGAATTTGATCGACCGTCGCGGCCGACCAGCCGAAATAGCGGGCCAGCGACGCGAGGGTGATACCCTTGCGCACCTTGTCGTCGATCAGCGCGTCATGTTCGTCAAGGCGGCCACGGGACACAAGCGTAGAAAGATGGTTTCCCGTTATGCCTGCCAGGTCTTGCACCCGCCGACGAGAAATCAAGATACGATTCATAATCCATGCTCCGTATGAATTGTTTTGCTTGAAGGAGTTGTAACATATGGGGGAGCCGAAGGCAACCCCAAAAGCGCCCGGCCGATTCGAATTGTATGTAGAAGGGCCGCGCCTACAGGTCGAGCCCGCCGTCCGCGCCCTTGTAGCAGGCCGCGCACAGCACCCGGCGCGCCGGCGTGGTCTTGAAGGTTCGGCCGCACCGCGAGCACGGCCGCTTGCAGGATTCGAATCCTGGCGGCGCCGGTGGCGGCTCGTCGCCGCCCCGGATGGGTTTCGGCCTACCCGCCATCCGCCAGCAGACCGGCAGTCGCCAGCGCCTCGGTGACGGCGACACCACCGGCAACGAGCTTCTGGAAGGCCTGAGCCCGGCCGGCGAGATCGAGCGGATAGGCGTCAAATTTCAGCGAGACCGGCGTTTCGAGCTTGTCCGTAAGCTCGCGCTCGATCATGCGGGCGAGCGGCAGAACGGTGCCAAGGTGCCAGCGCCGGACAGCCTCGCGCTGCGCGGTCCCGTCCGCGTTGTCGACAAACAGGCTCGGCGGGGTGCCGGTCGCGGCCAAGACATGCCCGAACACGTCGCGGCGGATTTCGGCCAGCACGGCGGGCGGCGCCGGACCGAGCCGCGATTGCCGCCAGTCGTGTTGCGGTGCGGCCGTCTTTCCATCACCCCAGCCGGCCGCGGTCGTCTCGACCATGAGCGCCTTCCCGCGCGCGCCGGCGATGTCGCCCTTGAGCAGCGCCAGGGGGTCGCCCTCGCCGCCGTCTCCGCCATCGGACGGTACGGCCAGCAGCTGCGCGAGCGGCCCGGCCACTTCGTCCGCGACCGACCGCTCGACCTCCGCGCCGAGACGCGCGGTGACATGGGCCCAGCTCGTCGGGGCGGTGCCGATGTAGGGTTGGCCGGGGTTCGACCCCCACCGCACGAAGACAACGGCGGACACGGGCAAATTCCAGGTGGTCGAAGTCGAAGGCCCGTAGGCCGTCGCGCGGACGGTCCAGGTGGAAGGATCGTGCGAGCCTTCCCAATGCCAGGACGAACAGGGGATCAGCCGAACGGACCCATCACCGCCAATCCGGATAACGTGGAGGCTATCACCCGACCGAACCAGATCGCGCCCTATCTGCGCCAGGGTGGCCGGTGGTACGGCGTCTCGAAGCCAGTCCTCCCCCACCACCTCCGCGCTCGCGAAGGCCCTCGACAACGCCCCTGCCGCCGCCTCCACCGCCGCCGTGGACGAGGCGTCCGCAGCGGTGCCGGCTGCCTGCGCCTCGATCAGCCGGACCACGGCATCGGAGAAATCGCCGCCGCTGTCGCGCTTCTCGCGCCTAGACCACGGCCAACGCATCAGGTTTCCCTCAGCACGGTTGCGCGGGTGTGCGAACCCGGCCAGGACCGGGACTCCTCAACCGTGAACTCAAGCCCCAGCCATGCGACGGCATCAGCCCCGGCATCATCGAAGGCGGCGCGCAAAGCGTCCGGCTCGGGAACATAGATCCGCAACCGCTCTACCAAGGACACGCCGCCGGCAATGTCGGCGTCCTGCAAATCGAGCGGCTGCACGGAGGCCGGAAGCTCGACCTCGGTGATCGTGCCCTCGATGAATTCGCCAAAGGCGTTCATCCCGCCGGGCTCTTGGCGCCGGCGGGTGATTCGCTCCGGAAAGCGGCGCAGGGCGAGTGTCATATCGCACCCGCCCGGCGTTGCTTGAATGGGGACAGCAGGGCCATCGCACCGGACGCCCTCAGAGCGCCCGTCATCGCCGGCGAAAAGGACGTCCGGATGTCACCAACGCTCTCGCTTCGTACACCGCTGGACGGCGCCTCGGCGAGCCACCCGCATGCCCGGATCACGGCCTCGTTCTTAACCGGCTGCGGAGCGCCCGACGCGTATGCCTCGACCAGAGCCGCAGCGGTTGCGCCCAGGCGGTCCACGCGACCATCGCTCAGACCCCCGCCGAGCGCATCGCGAAGACAGGCCCGGGCTGCGGTAAGGCTTGCCGTCGCGGTCGAAGCCGGCCAGGGAGACAGGTCGCTTAGAGCCATATCCTGCGCCTTCTCACTGCCGGCACGGGATCGAAGGCCCGCGCGTCAACGCCGGTCTCGGAGTACGCCGGCCGGGTGACAATCGAAAGCTCGTGAAGCACGGCGGCGTTGATGACGCGGACCTGGACACCCGGGTTGCCGGGTTCGGGTTCGAATGTCTCGGCATCGCGGACTGCCGAAGCAGGCGGAACCCGGAAGCCGGGGGAGATGCCGCCGGCCAGGCCAGCCCGCACCATCCGCACGGCGTCCGCCATGTAGGACGGTTGCTCGGCGTCAGGCGGTAGGTCGACCTCAAAGGCGACGGCCTCGCGCGTGCTTTCAATGCGGGCGGTCCCAGACTTCAGGTCGCCGAGCGGCTTGTCGTAGGAATGGCCCGTCAGGATGTGTACGTTGCGCCGTTCCAGCTCTTGCCGCAGTAGCTCGATCCGGGCTTGGTCGACCGATTCCTCGATCACCCGCGCCAGCTCTTGCTGGACCTCCGCGAAGGCGCGGATTTGCCAGCCGAACGCATCGTCGGCGATCCTCTCTTTGCGCCGCTTCCCGCGATCCGAAATCGTCGCCATCATCCGGCCCGGCCCCGGCGAGTATGGGAAGCGCCCGGACAGTACCCGGCCACTTCCCCGCGCCCGGATTTCCAGGGCGCCGTCGAATGTGGGGAACTCGGTCATGGTCGGCCCTTCCGGCCGCGCTCAGGTGGATGCGCGGAAGCTCACCTGCGCATAGGCGTCGGGCTGTACCAGGATCACGTCGCCGAGCAGGACGTGCATGGTGAAATACCGCTCACCCTTCGCCGAGCCGGAATAGATGTCGTCGATGCTGACCTCGTTCCAATGGGGGCATACGGCTGTCCGCATGCCCGCCGAGGCTCCCGCCGCCGAGCGGCCCTTGCGGTACAGGATCGCTTGCTGGACGTTGGACGCGGTGGCAGGCATCCGCTTGTTGGTCCACCATCCGCCGTACTGGCGCATCGCGTAGTCGCTGAATGCCTCATCGCCGAGGCTGACCCCGCCGCGTTGGGCGGTGTCGATCACTCGGTCCCGGAAGGTCTTGGCGCTCAGCTTGTAGGTATCGACGCCGGCGACGATGGCAACGTCCTTGACGGTGTTCGCCCACAGGCCATCGATTCCATCCGCGAAGGATCCGACGAAGGTGTCGAAGGTGGCGACGCCGACGGCCGGCGCGGACGGGTCCGTGAGGGCGTTGAAGATGCCCTTGAGGTTCGGCGCCTGCCCGTCGCCGTTGATCGCCTGGTCGTCCAGTTCGTCGGACAGGGCGAGCGATAGGTTCTCGCGAAGGATCGCCTCAAAATTGGCCTGCCCGACCGTGGCGATATCTTCGAGCGTCAATTCGAGCCGCGCGCTGACCCGCTTCGCAGTCGCCGTGGTGACCGTGAGTGCGCCCGCCGTGGCGGCAACCACCCCGCTCTTGGCCTTGGCTTCGGCCGTCTGCGACTTGGTGATCGTCGCCGTCGCATAGGTGCCGGTGCCGACGCGCGGCATGGCGATGCCAAGGCGCGGCGCGATGCTGTTGGCGAAGACGGCCGGACGAATCGGATCGAGGTTCACGCCGACCGTGCCGGGTGCCGGCGTGATGTCGCGGGTCTCCGGCGTGTCCCACAACTCAAGGGGGATTCCCTGTACGCCGGCGGCAGCGGCAAGCTCCGCTTCGGCGCCATCAACCATCCGCCCGCGCGCGGCGGCCAACAGGTAGTTGGTCAGGCGCGCCTTGCCGCGAAGTTCGATCCGCTCGCGCTGCTCTGCGTCGGGTTCCGTGGTCTCGCGGGTCTCTTGCTCGCGTTCCTCGGTTTCGGCCCCGATCATGGCGGCCCGAATCTGGCGTTCCAAATCGGGCACGCCGCGCTCGATTGTGTCGAGTTCCGACCGCTGTTCGTCGGACAGTTCGTCGACAAGGGCGAGTTCGGCCATCCGGCCGCGCTCCTTGGACTGGCGGTCGCGAAGCTCGCGAAGTCGTTTCTGGGCGGGTGTCACAGTCGACCTCCGATATATAATAATTGGATATCAGTGGCCATACTATACCACTATTAGTTGGCGGTCTCCACCGTCAACTCGTCCACGAAGGCCCGCCATGCCACCTCCGCCTCCGTCAGGGGACGCCGGTTTTCCTCGCGCGTCTTCGCGATATGGCACGCGCGGCAAAGCGTCTGGAGGTTCGCCTGGTCCCAGGGATCGCCGCCTCGGTCGAGCGGGCTGGTGTGGTCGCATTCGAGCCGCCCCGCCCGGCCGCACAGGACGCAGCGCCAGCCGTCGCGCTCGAACACGGCGCGACGGGTCCGCGCCCATCGGCGCCAGTTTAGGCGGACGTGGTTTCGGCTCATGCCATTCTTGGCGCAGTAGCTACCCGGCAAAGCTCGCATTTTCCCACGTGACCGCGTAGGGCCGAACGTTGACATCGATCACAAGCCGCACGGCATCTTCCACCCCCTCCACCGGCTCAAGCAACATATCGGAAGTAACCGCTACGCGGGTTATCAGACGGTCATCCGCCAGCAAGACGTAAAACGGATCTTGCCCGGGCTCGGGTGTCTTGCCGCCCAATTGGTCTGAGTTCGGCATTTGCAGCGCATCGAAAAGGGTCTTGAGACGATTGTCGATGTCCGTGCGGACCTTCCCTGGCGGGCCATTGCGAAGCATCAAGATGTCCAGTGCGCAAATTAGGTGATTGTCCTCGGTGGCCATTGGCTTCCAGTTGTAGCCATGTTGGGGGTAGGTTTTCCCCCACATTGTGTCGGGATTCGGGATGCCTGACCCAGAAGGATAACCACGGTTCAACACCGGATGCTCGGTTCAAAAGTTCCTGAGTTGCGGATGGAACTTTTGTCGTATGTCGTGGACGTGTCCTGACCGGCCTCCTTTGTGGGCAAGCAGCTTTCCTGCGTAAGTCAGCCGAAATTCCATTTCACTCTCCCGGTCACACCCGCCGAACACGGCGTCCGCTGTATACATGGTGGTAGTTCATCCCGCCAGCCCCCGAGACCGCCAGCGGCGCCGGGGTGTTGCCGGAGCCCGCACCCCCTCCGCAACCGCAAGGATCGCAGCCGCCGCCGCATCGTCGCGAGCGCGCACTCGGCGTCCGCCTTGGTTGTGCTTCGCCAGCTTCGCGTTTCCGGCCGGGTCGGAAACGGTGCGCGCTTCGGCCATCGCCGAGCGCAGCAGTAGCGACGGCGCGGCCACGACGCGCCCCTCCAGGACCGCGCGGCGGAACTCGCGAACGTCCGCCGCGCCGTCCTGAAAACCCATGCCGCGAGACGCCACGGCGGCGGGTGGCACGCCGGCCTTGTCGAGCGCGTCCCTCAGCTCGGCCTCGCGCCAGCGATCGGCGACCACGCGCGCCGGGCGGCCGAAGCGTTCGACCGCGAGCGCCAGTAGTTCGGCCACTGGCACCGCCGCGCCCCCGAGCGTCACAAGCTCGCCGCGCTTCGCGCAGTCGAGATAGAGCCGG
>JAKZSU010000219.1:0-20605 GCA_047517485.1 Alphaproteobacteria bacterium | reverse complement strand
ACTTTGTTACAGATCCTCTCGGTGACCCTCTTCGAGAAAATGCCCATACATCAAGCACTTGCGGGAGACGAAAACAGATGCAACGCTTCGCAAATAACCAACCAATTGAATTTATTCGATTTTTAACCGGACACTAGTGTGGGCAAAGATGTCCTGATCCGCCCAACCCGCCAAATCGAGCATCGCGCGACTGGGTAAATAGCCAAAGCAGTCGGCGGCGAGCGCGCTCCGTCCTTCGCGCGCCAGCATTACGTCGAGCCGTTCGCGCAGGGCATGAAGATGCAGCACATCGGACGCGGCGTAGGCCTTTTGCGCGTCGCTCAGCGTCGCGGCGGCCCAATCCGAACTTTGCTGCTGCTTTGACAAGTCGATGCCGAGCATTTCGCCGCACAAATCCTTGAGTCCATGACGATCGGTGTAGGTCCGCACCAATTTGGACGCAATCTTGGTGCAATAGACCGGGCGGCAGGTCACCTCGAGCGCGCGGCGAATGACCGCGATATCGAAGCGCCCGAAATGAAACAGCTTGGTCTTTGTCGGATCGCTCAACAGGGCGCGTAGATTGGGCGCGCCATAGTCGCCGGTGGGAAAGTGCACCAGGTGCGCGTCGCCGTCGCCGGCCGACAATTGGAGCAGACACAAGCGGTCGCGGCGGAGATCGAGCCCGGTGGTCTCGGTATCGATGGCCAGCGCATCGACACCCGCGAAGTCGAGGCCGGACGGCAAATCGTCGGTATGAAAATGAACCGTCATACGAGTCCTCCAATGGCACGACGCGTCCGGTGCGCGATTCGAGAGCAATAACAGGGTGGTGCCCAGGAGAAGACTCGAACTTCCACGACCTTGCGATCACTGGCACCTGAAGCCAGCGCGTCTACCAATTCCGCCACCTGGGCCCAAATGGGCATCGATCAAACCGCCGCGCCGAGGTCACCCCATCGCGGCGGTTTGCCTAGCCTGTGACTACTCAACGCCCCCAAGGCTGTCAACGAACTTTGTGCTGGCGCCGGCCGGCAACCATGGGCAAGTATGGTGGTGGTGGCAACAATCGACGGGACGGATATGGCAACCTCTCAGACAACGGTGTTCGGCGGCTCCGGATTTGTCGGCCGCTATGTCGTGCAACGGTTGGCAGAAGCGGGACATCGGGTGCTGGTCGGCGTGCGCCACCCGGAAAGGGCCGGTTTTTTGCGCCCAATGGGGGATGTCGGCCAGATCGTCCCGATCAAGGCGGATATCGCCGACACCGTCTCGGTGGCCGGCGCCATCGAGGGATCCGACGTGGTGATCAACCTGGTCGGCATCCTGTATGAGAAAGGCGCCCAGCGATTCGCGGCGATTCATGCGCAAGGCGCGGAACGGGTCGCCAAGGCGGCCAAGGCGGCCGGTGTCGGGCGCCTCATCCATATGTCGGCGATCGGCGCCGATCGGCAGTCCAAATCGGCATATGGGCGGACCAAGGCGGCGGGCGAAGCCGCGGTCAGGGCGGCCTTCGAAGAGGCGACGATAGTCCGCCCGAGTTTGATCATCGGCGCGGAGGACGGATTTCTCAATCTGTTCGGATCGCTGTCGCGGATCGCCCCGGTGCTGCCTTTGATCGACGGCGGCACGACGCGGTTTCAGCCGATCCACGTCGGCGATGTCGCCGCCGCGATTACCCAAATGGCCGGTGCACTTGAAACCAAGGGCCGGGTGATCGAACTCGGCGGGCCGCGGGTGTACAGCTTCCGCGAACTGCTGGAATACATCGTCAGCGAGACCGGTCGCCGAGCGGTTCTGGTGCCGGTGCCGAGCGGATTGATGAATATAAACGCCTGGTTTCTCGAATTCCTGCCCGCGCCGCCGTTGACCCGTGATCAGATCGCCATGTTGGCGCGGGACAATGTCGTCGGCGCTTCCGGCGACCAGGCGGTTGGGCGGATCGAGGATCTCGGCATCAAGCCAATCCCGATCGAAACCGTGGCGCCGGAGATCCTGCGGCGCTACCGCCGCGGCGGCGGCGCGCGGCCCAGTCGGTTCAATTAGAGCAGTTCAAGTCTAGTTTGAAGCGGTTTGACCGCGCTCCCGCGGCCGATGCACGCACACCGCCCTTCGCGCCGCGTCTACTCGTATAGCCGATTTGGCCCATCAAAGCGCTTCAAACTAGACTTGAACTGCGCTAGAGAATACCGGCGAACACCAGCGCGAGCAGAAACACGCCGAGCCCTGCGCGATAGATCGCCAGCGGCAAAAACGTCGCCCGTTCGAGCCAGCGCATGAGCACCGCGACGGTCGCCAGTGCCGCGACAAACGACAGCGCCGCGGCAACCAGCGCGTCGCCGGTCAGCACCGGATCGCCGGCGCGCAGGAGGTCGGCGACCTGCAACGCGCCGGCGCCGAGGATAACGGGGATCGACATCAGCATCGAAAACCGCGCCGCTTCGGTCCGCGCGAGGCCCAGCGCGCGCGCCATGGTCATGGTGATTCCCGACCGGCTGGTGCCGGGGACCAAGGCGAGCGCCTGCGCCACGCCGATCCACAGCGCATCGCGCCACGTCATGCCGGAAACCTCTCGACCGGTCTTGCCGTAGCGGTCGCTGGCATAAAGCAGGACGGCGCCGATGGTCATCGTCCAGGCGATAATCGCCGGATCGCGGAGTACCGTCTCGACAAAGCCAGACAAAGCCGCGCCCGCCGCGACCGCCGGCACCGAGGCGATCAGCAGCAACCACACCAGCCCGCGCGCTTCGTGGTCGCGGCCGGTCATGATGGCAAGCGTGGCCAGAACGAGCCGCCGCATATCGCGCCAAAAATACACCACTACCGCTCCGAGGCTGCCGACATGGGCGGCGACATCGACGGCGAGCCCCTGATCGAGCCAACCGGTGAACACCGGGATCAACACCAGATGGCCCGCCGAACTGACTGGGAGAAACTCGGTAATCCCCTGCACCAGGGCGACGACGAGGAGGTGGAGAAGTGTCACGTCAATGATGTCCGGATACTAAAATTGAAGGCTTGCGGACGAATCTATCGTGGCCGATGGATCGACACCAGCCAGGGTTTCCCGCGCGGCGAACGACGGGGCGTTTCGCCGTGCGCGGAAATGCTCTAAAAATAGCCGACTCGAGCCATGGCGGAAGGACGCCTTTGCCGTGCAAGACACCGCTGACACCAAGACCGCGCGACAGCTTTATCATTTGCCCCTGTCGGCGTCCTGCCGGGCGGCGCGGCTCGCGCTGTCGGAAAAGGGTCTCGTCGCGGTTTTGGTCGCCGAACCGGTGTGGGAGCGCCGCGAAGAGTTCCTCGGGCTCAACCCGGCCGGCGAAGTTCCCGTGCTGACCGATACCGACGGGACGGTGGTCGCCGGGATTCGAGTGATTCTCGAGTATCTCGACGAGGCCTATCCCGATCATCCCCTGATCGGCCAAGATATCCGGGCGCGGGTCGAGGCGCGCCGCCTGGTCGACTGGTTCAGCGACATCTTCGATGCCGAGGTCACCACGCCGCTGGCCCACGAAAAACTGCTCAAGCGCTTTCTCAATCTCGGCCAACCCGATAGCGGCGTAATCCGGGGAGCGCGCGAACGGATTGTCGTTCATCTCGAACAGATCGGCTGGCTCGCCGATCGCGCGCGGTGGTTGGCCGGCGAGGAGATGACCCGCGCCGATCTGATAGCCGCGGCGCATCTGTCGGTGGTCGACTACCTGGGCGATGTGCCGTGGGACACCAACGCCTCGGCCAAGGACTGGTACGCCAAGATCAAGTCGCGACCGAGTTTTCGACCGCTGCTCGAAGACTATGTTCCGGGCGCGCCGCCGCCGGCGCTTTATGCCGACCTCGATTTCTAGCGCTGATAAGACGATGGCCCATGCCGATATCGTCGAACGCGCGCTGTCGCTGGGCTTCGATGCGATCGGCTTCGCCCGCCCCGACGCGGTAACCGAGGCCGGCGACCATTTGGCGGCGTTCGTCGCCGACGGCCGGCACGGCGACATGGGCTGGCTGGCCGACACCCTGGCGCGACGGCGCGACCCACGAACGCTATGGCCTGGGGTGAAGAGTGTCGTGGTGGTCGCGGTCAACTATGGACCCGACAGCGACCCGATGGCGACATTGACACAGACCGACGCTGGAACAATCTCGGTCTACGCGCGCAACCGCGACTATCACGATCTGCTCAAGGGCCGGCTCAAACAGCTCGCCGGTTGGCTGCACGCGCGCCACGGCGGGGAGGTCAAGGTCTTCGTCGATACCGCGCCGGTGTTGGAGAAGCCGCTGGCGCAAGCCGCCGGTATCGGGTGGCAGGGCAAACACACCAATCTGGTCTCGCGTGAGTGGGGATCGTGGCTGTTCCTCGGCGCCTTGTTCACCGAGCTCGATCTTGCCGAGGACGCCGCCGAGGCCGATCACTGCGGCAGCTGCCGGGCGTGCCTCGACATATGCCCGACGGCGGCCTTTCCGGCGCCCTATCAGCTCGACGCGCGGCGGTGCATTTCCTATCTCACGATCGAGCACAAGGGTCACATCGACCGCGATTTGCGTCCGCTGATGGGCAACCGCATCTATGGCTGCGACGATTGCCTCGCGGTATGCCCGTGGAATCGCTTTGCCCGCGCCACCGACGAAGACACGCTGCGCGCGCGCGCCGACCTCGATGCGCCGCGCCTCGCCGAACTCGCCGCGCTCGACGATGCCGGATTCCGTCGCTTGTTTTCCGGCTCGCCGATCAAGCGCGTCGGCCGCGACCGGTTTATCCGCAATGTCCTGATCGCGATCGGCAATTCCGCGGAATCGGCGCTCGTCAATACAGCCGAGGCCTGTCTGGTCGATCCGGCGCCGCTGGTCCGCGCGATGGCGGTGTGGGCTTTGGCGAGGTTGGCCGATCGAAAAAAATTCGCAGCGCTACGCAAGCGCCACTTCCCCGACGAGCCCGACGCGGATGTCAAATCCGAATGGACGGATGGAACCTAATCCCCGTTTGCGTCAAGCTCGGTCAGAAATTCGCGCGCCAGCGCCGCCGCCTTGCTCGTCGGATCGGTCAGCAGCACACGGCTCAAATCGGTCCGCGCGGCGGCGACATCGTCGACGGCAAGCGCCAATATGGCGCGCTCGAGCAAGGCATCGACATTGCTTGGATTATGCGCCAGGGCGCGCGTCACATCGTCGGCCGCGAGATCGGGAAATTCGAGCCGGCGATAGGCCGCGGCGCGAAACGAGAAGGCGTCGTCACGCCCGGGCGCGATATCGAGCGCCGCGTCGAGATCCTCGACCGCGCCCCAGTAATCATCGCGATCGGCCCGCGCCCGCGCGCGATCGACGAGCAAATCCGGATCATCCGGCGTGAGGCTCAAGCCGCGCGCGAACGCGGCCTCAGCAAGCGCGGGGGCGCCGGCGAGCATCCAGGCCTGCCCCGCTTGCGACAAGAGCGACACCTGATGATGGATCGGCGCGGCCGAACTCGCGTCCGCCAATTTTGTCAGTTCGGACGCGGCCGCTTCGAATCGCCCGAGTCGAACCAACGCCAGCGCGAGACAATGGCGCGCCGCCGGGTCATTGTCCTCCTCCACCCAGCTTCGCGCGGCCTTGACCGCGGTCTCGGGCACTGTTTCGACGGTTGCGACACAATCGTCGTAACGCGCGGCGAGTCCGGGAGGCGCCGCGAGGAAACAGGCGGCAACAACGATACCGATCGGACGGACAAAACAGATCATCTATGCTTGCCTTGCGATAGCACGACCGGGTCGTCGGCGGATGCCCGCATTTCACCGCGCGCCTAGTGGATGGGGTCGGTCTGTTAGATTCCATCCACTTGTTGCACTAAAGTCCCGCACGTACCGTCGCAAGGCAAGCATCGAGGATCATGCCGCAAACCCCCCGCCTATTTTGCTTCGGCCTGGGCTTTAGCGCCCGCGCCCTGGTCCGCCGGGTTGTCGCCGAGGGCTGGGAAGTCGCGGGAACCAGCCGTGATGAGGCCGGGCTCGAACCGATTCGGGCGCTCGGCGCCCACGCGCATTTATTTTCCCGCGACCAAGCAGTCGAGGCCGAGGCCTTGTCAGGCATCACCCATGTGCTGACGTCGATTCCGCCGAGCGAGACCGGCGATGTGGTGCTCGCGCATCACGCCGCGCTGATCGCCAACCACGAGACCTTGCGCTGGATCGGTTATTTGTCGGCAACCAGCGTCTACGGCGACCGCGGCGGCGAACTGGTCGGCGAAGACGATGCGCTGCATCCGGTCAGTACCCGCGCGGTCAGGCGTGCCCGCGCCGAATCGCTGTGGCTCGACTTGTGGCGCGACCATGGCGCGCCGGTCCATGTGTTCCGCCTTGCCGGCATCTATGGCCCGGGCCGCAGCACGGTTGATCAGGTACGCGCCGGCACCGCCAAACGGATCGACAAGCCGGGGCACAGGTTTTCGCGCATCCATGTCGATGACATCGCCGCCGCGCTGTGGAATTCGATGGCGCGGCCCGAACCGGGCGCGATCACCAACCTTTGCGACGACGAGGCGGCGGCGAGCGCCGAGGTGACCGCCTATGCGTGCGAGCTGCTGGGTATACCGCCACCGCCGCTCATCCCGTTCGCCGACGCCGTCACCGCGATGTCGCCGATGGCGCGCGAGTTCTGGTCGGACAATCGGCAAATTAGCAATCGCCGCATGCACGAGACTCTGCTGCCCGAGCTGCGCTATCCCACTTATCGCCAGGGAATCGCGGCAATCGTCAACAACGAGCCGGAGTGAGAGCGCCCGCATGTACCGACCAAGCCATTTCGACGAGACCCGAGTCGATGTTCTGCATGCGCTGATCGCCGCGTTCGGCATGGGCATCTTGATCTCGCACGACCGAGACGGCCTCGAAGCCACCCACCTGCCATTTTTGATCGAGCCCGGGTCCGGGCGCCACGGCCGCTTGATCGGCCATGTCGCGCGCGCCAACCCCCATTGGCGACGGCTCGATGGCGAGGCCGAGACCTTGATCGTTTTTCAAGGCCCACACGGGTATGTCTCGCCGAGTTGGTATCCGTCGAAGCAGGCCGACGGCAAGGTCGTGCCGACGTGGAATTATGCGGCGGTCCACGCCTATGGGCGCGCCACGACCTTCGACGATCCGGCGCGCCTGCGAGCAGTCGTCGCCGAACTGACTGAGGTCAACGAGAGGCGCTTCGAGGCGCCATGGTCGATCGACGATGCGCCGCGCGATTTCACCGACCGCATGCTGGCGGCGATCGTCGGCATCGAGGTGCGAATCACCCGTCTCGAAGGCAAACTGAAGCTCAGTCAAAATCGACCGGACGAGGATCGTCATGGCGTGCTGAGCGGCCTTGCGGAAACCGGTTCGCCGAGCGACGACGCGCTAAAATTGGTAATGCGGCGCTACGCCGCGCCGTGACGCTCTGAAAGCTCCGCCACCATTTTGCACAGCCGTTCGATATCGCCGGCTTCGCTCAGGCGATGGTCGCCGTCCTTGACCAGGGTGACCACGACATCGGTGCTAACCAGCCGATCCATGATCTTCATCGAGGTTTGCCAAGGCACCGCTTCGTCGCGGAGGCCGTGCAACAGGCGGACCGGACAAGCGAGATCGATCGCCGCGTTGAGCAAGCAAAGCTCCTTGCCGTTATCGATCAATTCCTGCGTGATCACGTAAGGCCGCTCGTCATAGTCCGACGAAATCGCCACCCGGCCGTCGCGTGCCAGTGTGGCGCGCTGATCGTCGCTGAATTCCTCATCCACCATGCGGCGGGTGAAATCCGGCGCCGCGGCGATGCCGATCAGGCCGACCACCCGCGGCTCGCGCGCCAGCGCCGCGCGCAGCATCACCCAACCGCCCATGCTCGAGCCGACGATCACCAGTGGGCCCGCCGCGACGTGGTCGAGGATCGCCACCGCGTCGTCCGCCCAGCGACCGATGGTGCCATCCTCGAAGCGGCCCGACGACTGACCATGACCAAGATAATCGAACCGCACAAAGGCTTGGCCGCGCGCCCGACACAGGGCTTCGATAGCGGTCGCCTTGGTGCCGGTCATATCCGACATGAATCCGCCGCAAAATACGACACACGGCGCGGCGCCGGGAAGCGCATGATAGGCGATGAATTCGCCGTCATCGCGGGCAAGCCGAGAGGGGTCTGTCATGATGATCTTTCGAATCGTACTGTACAATACCAAGGGTGGTTAATAATGACCCTTGGTATAGTTCGCCCGATGGCTGAACCCACCAACCATAGCAAGCCGGCGCGGCTGCCAGAAGAGCCGAGACGGCCGGGCGTCCTGCAAGTGCTGCCCGCCATGGCCGCCGGCGGAGTGCCGCTGGGAACCATCGAAGTGGCGCGCGCCACGGTGGCGGCGGGATGGCGTGCCGTGGTGGCCTCGGCGGGCGGTCCGGGGGTCGAGGTCTTGGAGACCGCGGGCGCGAAACATGTGACGCTGCCACTGGCCAGCAAAAACCCGGTAGTGATGTGGCGCAACGCCGCCGACCTGGTCACCGTGATCGCCAACGAGCGGATCGACATCGTTCACGCCCGCAGCCGCGCGCCGGCGTGGAGCGCGGCTGCGGCGGCGCGGCGCACGGGATGCCGCCTGGTCACCACGTTTCATGGCACTTATGGACACGCCAACGCCGTAAAACGGCGCTACAACGCGGTGATGACCCGCGGCGACGCGGTGATCGCCATATCCGAGCACATCGCGCGGCATATGGAGACGGTTTACGCCACGCCGCGCGACCGCATCACGGTGATCCATCGTGGCGTCGATCCGGCGCGGCTCGATCCGGCGCGCGTCGATCCCGTCCGAGTGGCGGCGTTACGGCAAAAATGGGGCGTCGCCGAGGGCATCCCCGTGGTTCTGTTGCCGGGCCGGGTGACCCGCTGGAAAGGCCACACCGTGGTTGTCGACGCGATCGCGCGACTGGGGCGTCGCGATCTGGTGTGCCTCTTGGTCGGTGATATCCAGGGACGGCGCCGCTACGGCGCCGACCTCGGCGCCCAGATCGCGCGGCACGGCCTGAGCGACGTGGTCAAAGTGGTTGGCGGTTGCGACGACATGGCGAGCGCCTACGCCCTGGCCGATATGGTGCTGTCTGCATCGACCGACCCGGAAGCCTTCGGTCGGATCGCCATCGAAGCGCAAGCGATGGGAAAACCGATCATCGCCACCGCACACGGCGGCTCGGCGGAAACCGTGATCGACGGCGAGACCGGGTGGTTGGTGCCGCCGGGAGACGCGACGGCGCTCAGCGACGCGTTATCTCATCTCTGGGACACCGCGGCGGCGCGCGCCCGCATCGGCGAGGCCGGCATCGCCCACGTGGCGGCGCATTTCACCGCCGAGAAAATGTGCGCCGCGACCCTGGCGCTCTATCGATCGCTGCTCACCGCGCAGCCGGCGTAATTCCAAGGGTGGATAATATGGCGGCGGGAGAGCGCATTCTGGTGATCAAGCTCGGCGCGCTGGGCGACTGGGTGCTGGCCACCGGACCGTTCGCGGCGATCCGACGCCACCATCCGGGCGCGCGGATCACGCTTTTGACCCTGCCCGCGTTCGCCGCCTGGGGCGAACGCTGTGGCTGGTTCGACGAGGTGTGGCGCGACGAGCGGCCAGGGTGGAGCCGCCCATTCGCCTGGCTCGGCCATCGCCGCCGCTTGGTTGGCGCCGGCTTCACCCGGGTCTACGACTTGCAGACCTCGGATCGCAGCGCGCTCTATTATCGTCTGTTCGGACCTCTCGGTGCGCCGGAATGGTCGGGCATTGCCGCCGGCTGCTCGCACCGTCACGCCAACCCCGATCGCGACCGCATGCACACCATCGAGCGTCAGGCGGAGCAGTTGGCGGTGGCGGGAATAGCGGCGGTGCCGTTGCCCAGTCTCGATTGGTTGGATGCCGACGCCGATGATCTCGCGCCAGCCGGTGATTTCGCGCTTCTGGTGCCGGGGGGATCGGCCCACCGGCCCGGCAAACGCTGGCCCGCCGAGCACTACGCGGCGCTGGCCCAATCGCTGGTCGCGCGCGGGATCACCCCGGTGTTGATCGGCGGCGGACCGGAGGCCGTCCTCTTGGCGCAAATCGCGCGCGCGGTGCCGGCGGCGCTCGATCTCGGCGGCCGAACCGGCCTCGACCAGATTGCCGCGCTCGCCCGCCGCGCGCGCGCGGCCGTCGGTAACGATACCGGGCCGATGCACATCATCGCCGCGTGCCGCTGTCCGACCGTGGTGTTGTTCAGCGACCAGTCCGATCCGGCGCTGTGCGCGCCGCGCGGGTCGGCGGTCGCGGTATTGCGATCGGCACCGCTCTCCGACCTCGCGGCGGCGCGGGTTATCGACGCGGTGGCGGCGCTTGCCGCGCGCGCTTGACAGCGCTTCGAAAGCCACCCATTTTCCGCCGTCTTATGAGCACGCTATCACCCGAACAGGTCAATCCCATGGTGGCGATCACCCTCCCCGACGGATCGGTGCGAAACTTCGCCACTCCGGTGAACGGCGCCGCCGTCGCCGCGGACATTGGTCCCGGTCTTGCCAAGGCCGCGTTGGCGGTCCGTGTCGACGGCGAATTGTGGGATCTGGGACGGGAAATCGAAAAGGATGCCGCACTCAGTATCGTCACCGCGCGCGACGACGACGGTGTCGAGCTGTTGCGCCATGACGCGGCGCACGTCCTGGCCGAGGCCGCGAAAGAGCTGTGGCCCGACATTCAGGTGACCATCGGTCCGGTGATCGAGAACGGCTTCTTTTACGATTTCGCCCGCAGCGAACCGTTCACCCTGGAGGATCTGGTGGTGATGGAAGAGCGCATGCGCGAGATCGTCGGCCGCGACGAGGCGATCACCCGCGAGGTCTGGGAGCGCGACCAAGCGATTCAATACTTTGAAGGAATCGGCGAGCGCTACAAGGCCGAGATCATCCGCGATCTGCCCGAAGACGACGTCATCACGATCTACAAGCAGGGCGCTTTCACCGACCTGTGCCGCGGGCCCCATCTGCCATCGACGGCTAAGCTCGGCAAGGCGTTCAAACTGCTGAAGATCGCCGGCGCCTATTGGCGCGGCGACAGCAAGAACGAAATGCTGCAGCGCGTCTACGGCACCGCGTGGGCCAACGAAAAAGAGCTCAAGGCCTATTTGCATCGCCTCGAGGAAGCCGAAAAGCGTGATCATCGCCGCCTGGGGCGCGAGATGGATCTCTTTCACTTCCAGGAAGAAGCGATGGGCAGCGTGTTCTGGCACGCCAAGGGCTGGGCGCTGTATCGCGCGGTGCAGACCTATATGCGGCGCAAGCTCGATGCCGCGGGCTACGAGGAAGTGCGCACCCCCGAGCTGGTCGATCGGTCGTTGTGGGAAAAGTCCGGTCACTGGGAAAAATTTCACGAGCACATGTTCACCGCCGAGTCCGAGGATCGCGTTCTCGCGCTCAAGCCGATGAACTGCCCGTGCCACGTGCAGATTTTCCACCAAGGCCTGAAAAGCTATCGCGACCTGCCGCTGCGCATGGCCGAGTTCGGCACCTGCCACCGCAACGAGCCGTCGGGTGCCTTGCACGGGCTGATGCGGGTGCGCGCCTTCGTCCAGGACGATGCGCATATCTTCTGCACCGAGGATCAGATCACCGACGAGACCATCCGCTTCTGCCGCCTGCTACTCGATATTTATCGCGACTTCGGTTTCGAGGACGTGATGGTCAAGTTCGCCGACCGGCCGCCGGTGCGGGTCGGCGAGGACGCGGTGTGGGACCAGGCCGAGGACGCGCTCAAGGCCGCGTGCGCGGCCGCCGGACTGGAAACCGAGCTTAATCCCGGCGAGGGCGCGTTCTATGGCCCTAAGCTCGAGTTCGTCCTGCGCGACGCGATCGGCCGGGATTGGCAGTGCGGCACCTTGCAGGTCGACTTCGTGTTGCCGGAACGACTCGACGCGAGTTATATCGGCAAGGATGGCGCGAAACATCGCCCGGTGATGCTGCACCGCGCGATTCTCGGCTCGTTCGAACGCTTTATCGGCATCCTGATCGAGAACTATTCCGGCCGCATGCCGCTGTGGCTGGCGCCGACCCAAGTGGTGGTCACCACCATCACCAGCGACGGTGACGTTTTCGCGAATGAGGTGCATACGCGTTTGACCGAAGCCGGATTGCGCTCCGAGATCGATCTGCGCAACGAAAAGATCAATTTCAAGGTGCGCGAACACAGCGTCGCGAAAGTACCGGTAATCCTCGTTGTCGGGCGCCGCGAGGCGGAGGACCGCACGGTGTCGATGCGCCGTTTAGGGTCAAAAGAGCAAGAAGTACTTGCGCTCGACGATGTCGTATCTAAACTTGTACAAGACGCGGCCGATCCTATCGATCGGGCGCAGTCGATATAGTTGAGGTCGGTCCCCCACGTTGTCATGGCAGAATCACGACGGCAACATCAGGGGTGCCGTGGTGTTTTCGTGTTTTTAGTCCCTTGCCCGTGAGGCCAGGGTCGGTAAATCAAGGAGTGATAGAATAGCCAGATACCATGCCCCAGTGCCCCCGCAACGCGACGGGCCTCGTGCAAATGACCAGATCATGGCCGACCCGGTCAGGCTGGTCGATCAAGACGGAGAGATGGTTGGCGTCATAGGATTGCGAGACGCGATCGATCGCGCCATGGATGTGGGCCTCGACCTGGTCGAGGTATCGCCCAACGCGGACCCGCCGGTTTGCAAGGTGCTCGACTACGGGAAATACAAATACGACGCGCAGAAGCGCGCCGCCGAAGCCCGTAAAAAGCAGAAGACCATCGACATCAAGGAAATCAAGATGCGTCCCGGCATCGACGATCATGATTATGACGTCAAGATGCGGAACATCGTGAAATTCCTTGGCGAAGGCGACAAAGTGAAGGTCACCCTGCGTTTCAGGGGCCGCGAGATGGCGCATCAGGAGCTCGGGATGAGGGTGCTCGACCGGGTTAAGGACCAGCTCGAGGAGCTCGGCAAGGTCGAGCAGTTCCCCAAGATGGAAGGCCGCCAGATGACCATGGTGCTGGCACCGCGCTAAACGCAATGCGCACCGCTTGCAACACGGCCACGCTGTCGTTATAACCCACGCTTTCCGCGCCCGGCGGCCGCGTCCGCCGGGGTTTTCTTAATGCCGAGGATCGATGTCATGCCCAAGCTCAAGACCAAGAGCGGCGCCAAGAAACGCTTTCGCCTGACCGCGACGGGCAAGGTGCGGATGAATCAAGCGGGCAAGCAGCATGGCATGATCAAGCGGACCAAGAAATTCATCCGCAACCAGCGCGGATCGACGATCATGGCGGAAGCGGACGCCAAGATCGTCAAGAAGAACTTTCTTCCGTACGGCTGAGGACAAAGGTCATGGCTCGGGTTAAGAGGGGCGTCACCACACACGCCCGCCATCGCAAGATTATCAAGGCGGCAAAGGGCTATTACGGCCGCCGCAAGAACACCTTTCGGGTCGCCAACCAGGCGGTCGAGAAGGCCGGGCAATACGCCTACCGCGACCGGCGCAACCGCAAACGCGCGTTTCGTTCGCTATGGATTCAGCGGATCAACGCCGGCACCCGCGAACACGGCATGACCTATGGCGAGTTTATCCACGGCATGACGCAGGCCGGGATTACCCTCGACCGCAAGGTGCTGGCGGATATCGCGACGCGCGACCCCTCGACGTTCAAGACGTTGGTCGACACCGCCCGGAGCGCGCTTGCCAAGGGCTGAAACGGACTCGAAAACAAAATCGTACTTCGGGGGCCGTCCGCTGGGAACGGCCCCTTTTTCGTGAGCTCTTTGAGTAAAACTCAAAAAGCCTTGGTATAAACGCAGAATCGAACTGATCAGCGGGATCGACGACAGGTGACACTCGAACAAACATCGGATCAGGTCCGCGACGAGTTTCTCGCCGCGATCGACGACGCGGGGGCACTCGACGTGCTGGACCAGATTAGGGTCGCGGCGCTGGGCAAGAAAGGCCGGGTCAGCGAGCTGATGCGCGGCTTGGGGAAAATGAGCCCCGAGGAGCGGCAAACCGCGGGCCCCTTGCTCAACGGCCTCAAGGAGGAGATTGGCGCGGCCATCGAGGCGCGGCGCGCGGTGCTCGAGACCGCCGCGCTCGACGCCCGTCTCGGCGCGGAGCGGATCGACGTCACCGCGCCAGCGCGCGCGGAAGCGGTGGGCACCGTCCATCCGATCTCCCAGGTCCTCGACGAGATCACCGAGATCTTCGCCGACATGGGATTCGCGGTTGCCGAGGGGCCGGACATCGAGACCGATTTCAACAATTTCTCGGCCCTCAATATTCCCCCCGAGCATCCCGCACGGCAGATGCACGACACTTTCTATCTGCCCAGGAAAGAAGACGGCAGCCAGCTTTTGCTGCGCACCCACACCTCGCCGGTGCAAATCCGCACCATGATGTCGGCCGCGCCACCACACCGCATCGTCATCCCCGGGCGCACCTATCGCTGCGACTACGACATGACGCACACGCCGATGTTCCACCAGGTCGAGGGATTGGTGATCGACCGCGAAACCCACATGGGCCACCTCAAGGGTTGCCTGATCGATTTCGTCCGCGCGTTCTTCGAGGTCGCCGATCTGCCATTGCGCTTCCGCCCGTCCTATTTCCCGTTCACCGAACCGTCGGCCGAAGTCGATATCGGCTGCAACTTCAAGGACGGCGCGTTCCGCATGGGCCACCAGGAAGGCGCCGACGACGATTGGATGGAGATCCTCGGCTGCGGCATGGTGCACCCCAAGGTGCTGGAAAACTGCGGCCTCGATCCGGCCGCGTATCAGGGCTTCGCGTTCGGCATGGGGATCGACCGTATCGCCATGCTGAAATACGGCATCCGCGATCTGCGCGGCTTTTTCGACAGCGATTTGCGCTGGCTGGGCCACTATGGCTTCGCCGCCCTCGATACACCCACGCTGGGCCAGGGGTTGAGCCGATGAAGCTCACCCTGGACTGGCTCAAGGCCCATCTCGAGACCAACGCGACCCTCGACGAGATTACCGACCGGCTGACCATGCTCGGCCTCGAGGTCGAGGAGGTGATCGACCGCGGCGCCGCCTTGGCGCCGTTCACCGTCGCCTATGTCGAGGCCGCCGAGCAACACCCCAACGCCGATCGGTTGCGGGTCTGCAAGGTCAATACCGGCAGCGAGGTGCTCGACGTGGTGTGCGGCGCGCCTAATGCGCGGGCGGGCATGAAAGGCGTTTTCGCGCCAATCGGCGCGACCATCCCGGGCACCGGCATAACCCTGGAAAAGCGCGCGATTCGCGGCGTTACCGGATTCGGCATGCTGTGCTCGGAGCGCGAGATGGGCATCAGCGACGAGCACGAAGGCATTATCGAGCTCGCCGACGACGCGCCGGTCGGCGCGCCCTTCGCGCCGCTTGCCGGGCTCGACGATCCGATCATCGATATCGCGATCACCCCCGATCGCGGCGACTGCCTCGGTGTTCTCGGCATTGCGCGCGACCTCGCGGCAGCCGGCATCGGCAGCTTGAAAACCGGTCCGGTCGATCCTGTTCCCGGCGTTTTCAAAAGCCCGGTCGGCGTGCGTCTCGACTTCGATGCCGAGACCGCCGATGCCTGCCCGCTGTTCGTTGGGCGGATGATCCGCGGCCTGCGCAATCGGCCGAGCCCGGCGTGGCTGCAGCGCCGCTTGACCGCGATCGGTTTGCGACCGATCTCGGCGCTGGTCGATATTACCAATTTCGTCACTTACGATCGCGCGCGCCCGCTGCACGTCTTCGATGTCGATTCGCTCGCCGGCGATATTCACGTACGCTTGGCGCGCCCGGGCGAGGCGCTCGCGGCGCTCGACGACAAGGGCTACGATCTCGATGCCGATATGACGGTGATCGCCGACGACGACGGACCGGTGGCATTGGCCGGGGTGATCGGCGGCACCCCCACCGGGTGCACCGAGGACACCACCGCGGTGTTTATCGAATCCGCCTATTTCGATCCGATTCGCACGGCGACCACCGGGCGCCGGCTGCAAGTGGATTCCGACGCGCGCTATCGCTTCGAACGCGGCGTCGATCGCGCCGGCGCCGAGCCCGGCGCCGAGTTAGCGACCCGGTTGATCCTCGATATATGTGGCGGCGAGGCCAGCGAATTGGTGATCGCCGGCGCGCCGCCGGCGTGCTCCGAGACTATCGAATTTCGCCCCGCCCGGGTACACGCCCTGGGCGGTCTCGACGTCGCCAAGGACGAAAGCGTGGCCATCCTCGATGCCCTCGGCTTCGCGCCCGCGGACAGCGCAAGCGCGGTCACCACCCGGCCGCCGTCGTGGCGTCACGACGTCGATGGCGAAGCCGACATTGTCGAGGAAGTGTTGCGAGTCGTGGGATTCGACAATATTCCGGTGGTCTCGATGCCGCGCACCGCCGCCGTCGCCCGACCGGCGCTGGTGACCGGCCAACGGCGGGTTCGCGCGGCGCGGCGCGCCCTGGCGGCACGCGGCCTCAACGAATGCGTCACCTGGTCGTTTGTCGATGGCGACCGCGCTGGAATGTTCGGCGGCGGCGGCGCGGAGTTGGCGCTCTCCAACCCGATCAGTAGCGAGCTTACCGATATGCGGCCCTCGCTGTTGCCCAACCTGATCGACGCGGCCGGGCGGAACATCGCGCGCGGGCTTGACGATTTCGGACTGTTCGAGGTCGGCCCGAGCTATGCCGACGATACCCCCGAAGGCCAAGCCACGGTCGCCGGTGGCATTCGCCGCGGCCAGACCGGTCCACGCAATTGGCTACGGCCGCCGCGCACGGTCGATGCGTACGACGCCAAGGCCGATGCCCTGGCGGTCATCGCCGCCGTTGGCGGGCCCGCCGAGCGCGCCTCGGTCGCGGCCGACGCGCCGGGTTGGTATCATCCGGGCCGCTCCGGCTCGCTGCGGCTCGGCCCGAAGACCGTGCTCGCTCATTTCGGTGAACTTCATCCCGGTATCCTGAGCCGAATGGACAGCGAAGGGCCGATGGTCGGCTTCGAGATTTATATCGATGCCATCCCGATGCCCAAGGCCAAGACCAGCAAGGCGCGGCCGGTACTCGAGACCTCGGACCTGCCGGCGGTGCAACGCGACTTCGCGTTCGTAGTCGATGCCAACGTCGCCGCCGACACGGTACTTGGCGCGGTGCGCGGCCTGTCCGGCAAGGGACCGTTCAAGCTCAATTTCTCGAGCGTCGATCTGTTCGACGTCTATACCGGCGAGGGTGTCGCCGAGGGCCAAAAATCGGTCGCCCTGTCGGTCACCATCCAGCCCGACGACAAGACGCTCACCGACGACGAGATCGGCCAAATCGCCGACGCGATCGTCGCCAAGGTGATCGCCGCGACCGGCGGCACGTTGCGCGGGTGAAGACGCACCCGTGGACTTCCGTGCCTCCGACCGCAATATTTCCAGTGGCCGCGAATTTTTATTGAGCCACGCATGACAGACCTGTCCCATATCCGCAATTTCGCGATCATCGCGCATATCGATCACGGCAAGTCGACCCTGGCCGACCGCCTGATCGAGATGTGCGGCGGCTTGTCGTCGCGCGAGATGGCGGAGCAGGTGCTGGACTCGATGGATATCGAGCGCGAGCGCGGCATCACCATCAAGGCACAGACGGTGCGGCTGACCTATGTGTCCAAGGCCGGCAAGACCTATACGCTAAACCTGATCGACACCCCGGGCCATGTCGACTTCGCCTATGAAGTGAGCCGCAGCCTGGCGGCGTGCGAAGGCTCGCTGCTGGTGGTCGATGCCAGCCAGGGGGTCGAGGCGCAGACCCTCGCCAATGTCTACAAGGCGATCGATCAAGACCACGAGATCGTCATCGCGCTCAACAAGATCGACCTGCCGGCGGCGGAACCGGAGCGGATCAAGGCGCAGATCGAGGACGTGATCGGCCTCGACGGCGCCGATGCGCTGCCGATCTCGGCCAAAACCGGCGAGGGTGTGGCCGCGGCGCTGGAAGCGTTGATCAAACGGCTGCCGGCACCGAAGGGCGACGCCGAGGCGCCGCTGAAGGCGCTGCTTGTCGACAGTTGGTACGACGCCTATCTCGGGGTGATCATCCTCGTGCGGGTGCGCGACGGAATTCTGCGCAAAGGCCAGAAGGTGCGCTTCATGGCGACCGGCTTGGCCCACCAGGTCGAGCGCGTCGGCGTGTTCACCCCGAAAGGCGTCCAGGTCGACGCTTTGGGGCCCGGCGAAGTCGGCTTCATTACCGCGGCGATCAAGACCGTCGCCGACACCCAGGTCGGCGATACCATCACCGACGACCGCCAGCCCGCCGCGACCGCCCTGCCCGGCTTCAAGCCCAGCGTGCCGGTGGTTTTCTGTGGTCTCTATCCCGCCGACAATGCGGATTTCGAGCGCCTGCGCGAAAGTCTCGCCAAGCTTCGGCTCAACGATTCGAGCTTCGAATACGAACACGAGACCTCGGCCGCGCTCGGCCTCGGTTTTCGCTGCGGCTTTCTTGGTCTTCTCCACCTCGAAATCATTCAAGAGCGCCTGGAGCGCGAGTTCGATCTCGACCTGGTGACCACCGCGCCGAGCGTGATCTATCGTATTCACTTGCGCCACAGCGAGGCGCTCGAGCTGCACAATCCCGCCGATCTGCCCGACCCGGTGCAGATCGACCATATCGAGGAGCCGTGGATCCGCGCCACCATCATGGTGCCCGACGATTATCTCGGTGGGGTCCTCGGCCTGTGCAACGACCGCCGCGGCGAGCAAGTCGAGTTGACCTATGTCGGCAATCGGGCGATGGCGATCTATCGCATGCCGCTCAACGAAGTGGTGTTCGACTTCTACGATCGGCTCAAATCAGTGAGCCGCGGCTACGCGAGCTTCGATTACGAGCTCGACGGCTACGAGATCGGCGACCTGGTCAAGGTGTCGATTCTGGTCAACGCCGAACCGGTCGACAGCTTGGCCTTCATGGCCCATCGCGATCGCTCGGAAAGTCGTGGCCGGCTGTTGTGCGAGCGCCTGAAAGAGCTGATTCCGCGCCAATTGTTCAAAATCGCCATCCAAGCGGCGATCGGCGGCAAGGTGGTGGCGCGCGAGACCGTCAGCGCGTTACGCAAGGACGTGACCGCGAAATGCTATGGCGGCGACATCACCCGCAAACGCAAGCTGCTCGACAAGCAGAAGAAGGGCAAGAAGCGGATGCGTCAGGTCGGCAACGTGGAAATTCCCCAGGAGGCGTTCCTGGCGGCGCTCAGAATCGAGACCTGACAACCGTTTCCGGCGCTTTCATATAGCCGCGTCTCGGCCCCAAACCTGTAATTCGCCACGAACAGACCTACTTTCCTTGTGGGATATGAATGCCTTGGGATGGGGTCCCGGTTGGTTAGCGTGATGGAATGCGGCAAAAAACTGGTAAATCGGCGCATCGGGCGCACCGCAGTAAGCTTGGCCTGCGGCTCGCGCTGACCGTCTTTCTCAGCATCGCCGTGGTCGAAGCGGTGGTCCTGGTCCCGTCTTATCGTAACTACGAAAGCGACCTTTTGGAACGGCTGGCGCACGCCGGTGGCGCCGCGGTCATGGCGACGTTCGGCAGCCATGCCCACGCGACCGAGCGCGATCTCGGTATCTACGCCAAGATCATGATCGCCGGCAGCGACGAGCTCACCGGTATCGCGCTTTATCGTCTCGACGGCGCGCTTATCGGTACCCACGGCGAGGCGCCAACCCTGGCGCAACAGGCGCAAACCGGCTCGCCCCGTCAGCGCGCGCGCAGCGACAACGGGCGACGCCTTGACATCTCCTGGCCGGGATCGGAAACCGGGCTTCCGTTCAGCATCGTCGGCCGGCTCGATTCGAGTTGGATCGGCCCGGAATTGACCGCCTTCGTGTGGCGGATTCTCGGCATCGTTCTGGTGCTTTCGATCGTCACCTGCGGCGCGACAATGTTTATTTTCGACCGCATGGTGTTGCGCCGCGTGCTCGGACTGCGCGACCGCTTGCACGACGCGCGCGAAGATCCGACCGCCGCCGATGCCTTGCGGCTCGACGACATACGCGACGACGAGCTCGGCGAGGTCATGCGGGCGTTCAACGCGATGACCCACACCATCGCCGGAAACATCGGCGAACTTCGCGATGCCCATAAAGCGATCAGCGCCGCCAAGGGCTACCTCGAGCAGCGCGTCCATGCGCGAACCCGGGAGCTCGAGGACACCAACGAGACCCTGCGCCGCGAAGTCGCCGAGCGCGAGCGCGTCGAAGAACAGCTGCGTCACGACGCGTTTCACGACCGGGTCACGGGGCTCGCCAACCGGGCCTTGTTGATGGACCGCATTGGCCATTCCATCGAGCGGGTGGACCGCGACAAACACAAGCACTTTTCGCTGATGGTGCTCAATCTTGACCGTTTTCGCGTGGTCAACGAGGCCCTTGGTCATGTCGCCGGCGACGAACTGCTTTGCGCGATCACCGACCCCCTCAAGTCGGCATTGCGCCCCGGCGATACGGTCGCCCGCCTGGGCGGCGACGAATTCGCGATATAGGGTATCCACTTCGCTCTCGTGATGTCAATATGTTGGGATGGCGAACCCGGCATCCCATCCCGAAGGCGGGGTCGACTACCCGCGCACCCTGACTGAATTCGACGCGTGGTTCGTGTCGGAGACGGCGTGTGCG
>JAKZSU010000218.1:0-5941 GCA_047517485.1 Alphaproteobacteria bacterium | reverse complement strand
TGTTCATGAGCATCTCCTCGGAGAAACTCCGAAAAGTGCTCCATCCAATTCAAATCGACACCATGCATTTTCGCTTCAAACCCCGCAGAAATCCTGGCTCTCAAAGCCAGCACCGCTCAGTTAACCGGACAGCAGTGACCTCGTATCACATTTAAGTAGGGCAGCCGCCTGAATCACAGAGCCCTTTTGGTATTTACGCGCCCGCGTGAACCAGTTCCACGGTGACACCGTCGGGAGCGTCGAGGTAGGCGATACGGCTGCCGGGCAGGAACTCGTGCGGCTCGACCGAGAAGCGCGCGCCGCGGACCCTCAGCGTTTCACAATAGGCGTCGAAATCGCCGGTGACGCGAAAGCCGAAATGATCGGTGCCCCATTGATCGTGGCTGGCGAAATCGGCGAAATGCGCCAAGCCGTTCTTGGAACTCGGATGCTCGCCGGGCCGCTGACCGCGAATGAGCAATATCATCCCGGCCAACGCGACAGCGATTTGCGGCGCGCCGCGCAATTCGTTAGTGCTCGCTGATCTCGCCGCCGAGAATCTCGACATACCAAGACGCCGCGGCCTGGGGATCCACGCTGATGATGTGGATGTGGTCGAAGGCGATCGACGTTTGGCTCATCACCCGGCCTCTCTCAATCGTAGCCGGGCGGCGGGGTAAACCCACCGATCACCTCGGCCGCCAGGCGGCAGAACGCGATGCTGGTGTGGTCCTCGCCATGGGCCGCGACCGCTTGCAGGCCGACCGGCAGGCCCGCCTTGGTCAGGCCCGCCGGCGCGACGGTCGAGGGCAGATAGACCATGCCGGAATATCCCGCCCAAAAAAGCTGGTCCGTGGTCGGCTGCGCCTGGTTGTTCACGGTGATCACCCGGTCGTGACGCTCGCCGTCCTGATCGTGCGGCCAGGCCGCCGACGAGGCGGCGGGACACAGCAAGATGTCCCAGTCACGGAAAAAGTCCGCCCAGGCGTGGCGCATGGCGATGCGTTGGTTGCTCCACTCCAGCCAGTCCTTGTGCGGCATGGTCGCCGCCCGCGCCGCCCGCGCCGCATAGCTCCGATCGTCCGGCGAGCCGCTCTCGACCGCGGCGCGGAACGCGGCGATCTCCGCGTCGTCGTGCCGACCCGAGGTGGCCGAACGCAGCAGCTGGACATAGACCTCCATGGCGTGGTCGGTATCGACCGCTGGCCGCACGGTGTCGGACACGGTGGCGCCCGCCTTCGCCAACTGATCGGCAACGCCCTGGAGGATGTCCTGGTACTCCAGGTCCACTTCGGCGTTGCGGTCGCTCAGCATCACCGCGACGCGGAAATCCTTAAGCGCCGTGTGCCGCGGCGGCGGCAACTTGAGACGCCAGGGCGTCGCGTCTACCGGCTCGGGGCCGGCGATAATATCCAGCTGCACCGCCAAATCCTCGGCGCCCCGCGCCAGCGGTCCGAACGCCGCGATGTCCGCGACGACATGCTGCCCCGGCAGAGTGTGGCCGGTCGACGGCACGATCCCCCAGGTCGGCTTGTGCCCGAACAGGCCGCAGTAATGCGCCGGATTGCGGATCGACGCGCCGATATCGCTGCCGATCTCCAAGCCGGTGAGCCCGGCCGCCAGCGCCGCGGCGGCGCCGCCCGAAGACCCGCCTGGGGTGCGAGTCAAGTCCCATGGATTATTGGTGGTGCCATGAATAACGTTAAAACTCTGCCAGTCGGCCAAATGCAGCGGCACGTTGGTCTTGCCGAAGATGATCGCCCCGGCCTGGCGCAGCCGACGCACCGCGTCGCCGTCTTCGCGGTCCACGTTGTCGGCCAATGCCGGATTGCCCCACGTCGTGGCGCTGCCGGCGACATTGAAGCTTTCCTTCACCGTCATCGGCACCCCGGCGAGCGGCCCCAGACTCTCCCCGGCGGCGATCGCGGCGTCGGTCTTATCGGCGGCCGCGCGCGCGCGCTCGACATCCAACCAGATGATCGCGTTGAGCGCCGGGTTATGGGTGCCTACCCGCGCCAGGAAATGATCGAGCAGTTCGCGCGCGCCGATCCGCTTCGACGCGACCATGGCCGCCAATTCCGTCGCGGTGAGAAAATGCAAGTCGGTCATCGTCGCTCCGGCCGATTATGGATGTCACGATCCTTATACCGGCTTGCGTTGATATGAGGTAAGACCTGCTGAACCAAATTCGCTTAGATCGACTCGGAGCCCACCGATGGATTTCGACTACACGCCCTTGTTCCGCAAGGATCTCGCCGGCCAGGCCGCCCCCTGGGCCGGATTTCCCAAGTACAATTTCGTCGGCGGTCACAACGATCCCGACAGCATCCCGGCCGCGGACCTTGCCGAAGCGGCGAAACAAGTGCTGCTGCGCGAGGGCCAGAACCTCGCGACTTATGGCATGCAAAACGGCCCGCAGGGCTACCGCCCCTTGCGCGACTTCATCGCCGCGAAAATTCATCAGGTCGCCGGCCTCTCGAGCAGCGCCGATCAAGTGCTGGTGACCTCGGGCTCGCTGCAAGCCATCGATCTGGTGAACGCCATCCTGGTCGAGCCCGGCGACACGGTGATCGTCGAGGCCGCGACCTATGCCGGCTCGCCCGCCCGCCTCAAGCGCTGCGGCGCGAAATGGGTCGGCATCGATGTCGACGACGACGGCCTGCGCACCGATGAGCTCGAGCGCACCCTGGAAAGCCTGCGCCAGCGCGGCATTCGGCCGAAGTATATCTACACCATCCCGACCATTCAGAATCCGACCGGCACGGTGATGAGTGTCGAGCGACGACGCGAGCTGCTGCGCATCGCCGGCGCCTACGATGTCCCGATCTTCGAGGACGATTGCTACGCCGACCTGCTGTGGGACGGCGAGCGGCCGCCGGCGATCCGTTCGCTCGACGACAGCGGCCGGGTGATCTATTGCGGTTCGTTTTCCAAATCGCTGGCCCCGGCATTGCGCGTCGGCTACGTGATCGCCGACTGGGCGGTGCTGAGTCGCATGCTTACGGTCAAATTCGACGGCGGCACCGGGGCGATCGAGCAAATGACCCTCGCCGAGTACGCGACGACGCATTTCGACGACCACGTGAGCCGCTTGCGCGGCCGGCTCAAGGAGAAATGCGCGGTGATGGTCGAGGCGTTGGAGGAAAATTTCGGCGTCGCCGCCGAGTATCGCCTTCCCCGCGGCGGTATTTTCATATGGGTCGCGCTGCCCGAGACCGTCGACACCAACCGTTTGGTGCAAGCGGCGGCGGGCGAAGGGATCGCGGTCAATCCCGGCGCCGACTGGTCGGCCGATCCCGCCACCGGGCGCCACTCCATTCGCTTGTGCTTCGGCAACGCGCCGCTCGAGACCATCCGCGAGGGCATCGCCCGCCTCGCCGACATCTGTCACCGCGAATTCGGAGTCCCGGAGCGCGTTGCCAACGTGGAACGCGGCTAATTCTAGCCCAAGCGGACCGAGGCAAAAATTTTGTCGACCGCGTCGCGTCTAAGCTCGAAATAATGTTGCAGGGTGCCGGCATAGACAATGAGGTCCAACCGTCCCTGGTCGTCGATGGAACCGAGTGCCGCGGCCAAATAGATAAGGCCTTCTTCGACGAATTCGACCTCGAAACGAAAGCCGTCGCGACCCCCGAAAGGCGCTGGTCGAATGTCGGATATAGCCACCTTCGTGGCGCCAAAAATTTCCAATGTCGCTTCGACGAGATCCGCCACATCGATCGCTTCCATGCCTTCACGGTAACGCGGAACCTTTTTTTTCGGCGCGGATGGATCGGCAGGCACCAAGCTTTGTCCATCGCTGATCGAACCGTAGAAGTGACTGGAGGCTGAAACCGTCCACTGTCCATATCTCGAACTCGGACTGTTTAAGCTTCGTCCAATCCACGGGAGAGTTTACGGTATAGGCGTCGCCGATTAGTCGATCGCCCGACGGCACCAGTTCGTAGGGGATTGGAATGCACGCCGAAAACGCGAAACTAACGAGCACTATCGTGATCCATGTTCGCATGATGGCCTAACCCTCCTAATTATTGTTCATGTAGGCGCGGATCATGGCGCGATCCGGCGCCGCCGGGCTGAGCGCCAGATACCGCCCGAACGCCTTCCGAGACAAATCTCTCTCTCCGCTGGCGCGCCAATGCATACCAAGGGCTCGATGGGCCTCCGCCGGCGCGTCCGGGTGTTCTAGCGCGGCCTGGTACTCCTCTATCGCGCGCTCGGGGTCTCCGTCTTCACCGCGTCTGCGGTATAATTCGCCGCGGTAATAATCCAACTCCCCGAGGCCGATCCCTTGGCCGATCAGGCGATCGAGGATCAGTTCGACCTTGTCGAACCAGCCGCGCTGGAGTTCGTTTTCTATCCAAGTTCCACGCCAATCAGCGATGGCACGGGCATGACTCTCGACGCCCACCTCGCGAGAAGCACCCGAATCCTCGAGTTCCGCCGCCAGTGCGCGCATGGTTCCGAGACGCTCCTTCGCGGCCGGGTGGGTCGCCAGAAACAATGGCGGACCGTCATCGTCTTCCGTCTCTCGCTCTTGCAAGACATGCTGCCAGAGCGTCACTGTTTCATTGGGCGCATATCCTGCCGCCGCGAGACGGTCAATACCGATGCGGTCCGCCTCGCGTTCCTGATCGCGCGAAAACGCCAGCACTTGCCCCATGGCGCCAAGCATCACCAATGCGCCGATGCCGCCGACCCCGACTCCGGCGGCGAGCACACCGATAATGTTGGCGGCGCCCGACGCGTTGCGCGCGTTGCGCCAGCGTTCCAGACTGTGGCGCCTTTGGTAGTGTGCTACTTCGTGCGCGAGAACCGAGGCGAGTTGGGCTTCGTTCTCGGCGCGCAGAAAGAGGCCCGTCCAAACGCTGACGAAGCCGTTCGGCGCCGTCGCCGCGTTGAAGCCGGGTTGATCCACCACATAAACCCTGATGTCGACACAATACGATCCCGCGACCCGACACATTACGTCTTCGACATAGGCCTGCAAATCCGGATCCCGAACGACTTGTCCAGACAAAATTAATTCGCGCTCCGCCTTTTCCATAAGGCGCCAGATCCCCTTCTCATCAGAGTCCAGGGGTGTCGCGGGTAGTCCTTCGTCAATTCGCGTCGCGCGGAGCCCTATGTCCTCCACACCGGCACAGGCCGCGATCGCGAAGATCGCTCCCACCAGACAGGGCCACCGGGTCATCGGAAACTAAAGAGGAAATTCGGTGAGCAGCTGGCGGCACGCGCCTTGCGCGCTCTCCGGTTTCCGCAAATCACCTGTTCCACTGGCCAACTGGTTGAACCAGACGATCTCGCCGGTGCGCAAATCGACGAGCGAGGCGAAGCCATATTGCGACCCGCCGCGAATGCCCACGTCGAGGATCGCGCCGAACACGATCAACGCGGCGCGCCCGCCGCTCGCGAAGCTGTCGCGCATGGTCACGAACAGGGCGTAGTCAGCGTTATACTCGTCCGCGAGGACACGTGCTCCCGAGCCCAGGCTCCAGTCGAAGGTTTTCTTGGTCGGAAGCGCGGTGGTCTCGGCAAGGGTGTGGAGAATAATCGTGCCACCGACGGCATCATGAAGTTTTACCAGTTGAACATGCTCGGATTTGAATTCGAGCGCGGCATCCGATTCCGACGCATAAGGCACGAGCGTCGCGTCTCGGCCGGTCAAATTGTCCTCCAAAGCGGCAATTACATTCCGCCGACCAGTTTCCGACCATTCCGCCATGGGCTCCAGGAGGCCGCCCACGGTGAGTTCGAAAAGCTCGACGTCGGGGGGCATCAGCAAGACGTCGACCGAACCCGATGGGCGAACGAATTTGCTCTCGTGTAGCGCACCCGGTTCCTTGGACACAAGTTTGTCTCACGCGGCGGGCCTGATTGAGATCGCGGCGTGCCACGCCTGACGAGCTTGAGCGGGGCTCAGGTAGCCGTTCTTTTCGACGATCCACTGGGCATTGTAGAG
>JAKZSU010000217.1:0-37484 GCA_047517485.1 Alphaproteobacteria bacterium | reverse complement strand
GTTCTACCCGTTCAACGCCTTCCGCTCATTGCTCGGCATCGCGGGCGACACCTCTGCTCCAACCTATGCCGAGCTTTACTCGGGAGAGTGGCGGCACCCTACATGTAGCGGTCATGGGCGTTAACCGGATAGGCAAGGAATGAACGATCACTTTTGAATAAATATCAAGAAATGATTTAAGAAAAATTAACGATGAACACATGGACGATATGTAATTCACGTTATCATTTAAACAAACCAACGACAAATCCGGCCGTGATATGGCCGATTCAGTAAGATCATCTATATTATCATCCAGTATATTATGAAACACTTCATAATCTTTGGAAATTTGTACACAAACTTCTCTAACACTATGTTGGAAAATTCTCATTCTGGTTACGTATGCCCCTATTTCGCCTTTTAAACTGTCGGAAAAGGCGTTAGCGTTAAAAATATGCGTGACTTTGTAAGTAAAATCATCGATAAATATTATTTTTGTTTCATCCTCATTTGTATGCTTGACCAACACTTCGCCTCCTTTACACAATCCGCACACAGTCAACGCTGGTGGTGATGGCAACCGGAATGTCGTGGGGCTCCGCCTAATCGTTTTAACCCCAAGCAACTACTAATGCCGGTTGCCATTGTCCCCGCCTTGCAACCGCGTTGTCAATTCAAGTCGCATCATTCCTGGCCATAGCCAGCGCGTCCTGCCAGACTCGGCGGCGATGAAAGTATTGCCAACCATCATCGTCGGGCTCCTCGCCCCTTGCGTACTGACCGCGCCGGCCGGTGCCGGGATGGAGGGGCATGGCGGGGTGGTCAATGCGGTGGCGTTTTCGCCCGACGGGCGGCTGGCGGCCTCGGGCTCGTGGGACAATTCGGTGGCGGTGTGGGACTTGGCGACCGGCGCGCCGCGCTTTTTTCTCGCTGGGCATGACCTCAGCGTCAACGATGTCGCGTTTTCGCCCGACGGCGCGCTTGTAGCGTCGGCGAGCTGGGACATGACGGTGCGTTTGATCGCGCCGGCGACGGGGGTGCTGGTGCGCACCTTCGCCGGCCATCGCGAGGCGGTCTATAGCGTCGCCTTCTCCCCCGACGGCGCGCGTCTGCTGACCGCGAGTTGGGACTACACCGCCAAACTGTGGGATGTCGCCAACGGCGGCGCGACGGCGACTTTGGCGGGGCATACGGCGAACGTGATGGCGGCGCGTTTCTCGCCCGACGGAGACCGGGTTCTGACCGCGAGCTATGACGGGACGTTGCGGCTGTGGGACGCGAGCACGGGGGCGGCGTTGATTATTCTGAGCGGCCACGAGAATAGCGTCAACGATGCCGCGTTCCTTCCCGACGGCGGCCGCGCGCTGTCGGCGAGCACCGACAAGAGCGTGCGGCTGTGGGATCTCGGCACCGGGCAGGAGCTGGCGCGGCTCGACGGTCACGCGGCGTTCGTCACCTGTCTCGCGGTGGCGCCCGACGGGACGACCGCGCTCAGCGGCGACGGCGACGGGGTGCTGATCCTGTGGGACTTGGCGACCGCAACACCGCTGCGCCTGCTCGCCGGCACCGACCGGCCGATCTGGGGAGTGGCGATATCGCCGGACGGCCGCACCGCGCTGTCGGGTGGCTCGGACCGTCTGGTGCGGCACTGGGATCTGGCGACCGGCCGCGAGATCGAACGATGAGGGCCTTGGTCGCCTTGTTGGCGTTCAGTCTGGCGTGGGCGGCGCCAACCTGGGCGCAATCGCATATGGACAAGATGCTGTTTCTCGAACTCAGCGGCGAACAGGACGCTGAAAGCTGGGGGCTGCTGCTGGTTCATCTCAAAGGCGTGCTGGCCGGTCTCGAGGCGGCCAACATGGCGCTGGTCCGGCGCGGCGATGCGCGGCTGCATTGCCCGCCGCCGGATGCGGCGATCACGCCATCGTGGGCGGCGCAAGCGATGCGCGACTATCTCGCGAAATATCCAAAAATTCCGGATGCAATGTCGATCGCGGTGATTGCGCGCCACACTTTGGCGGACAGATTTCCCTGCGAGTCTAAAGTTTAAGCTGCTTCGCGGTTGCTGTCCTCGATAGTACCGATCAGCGTCGTCAAGCCGGTGTGCTTGATCATTCGTTCGGCGATTCGATAGCCGAGCTCTCGATAGGCCTCGAACTGTTCCTCGTCGAAGAACTGATCGGCGGTGGATTGGTCGGGGAAATCGGGGTTGACCCCTTTGTAAGCTTGGACCGGGACGCTGAGTCCGGCGATCATCGTCGTCTTGAGCAGGATAAGCGTGCCGCGCGATCCATCGCCATAGACGATGTCGCCGACAATGTGGCCGCGATCGGCGTGGCGCGCGCCCTTGGGAAATCCCGACTCATGGCGTGGCACCAAGACGGCCGGCGCATTGTCACCAGTGAAGGTGATGCGGGCGCGAAAATCGGCTTCGACGCGGCGGATCGCATTCCGCAGGTCACCGAACATCGCGTCGGGATCGGCGCCGCCATCGCAGACGACGATCAGCCGCATACGACGGCGGATCAGCTCGTAGAGACCAAGGTTCTCGAAATGCCCGCCGTCGCTCAATTGCACAAAGGATCGGGCCTCGGTAAAACCGCCAAAGTCGAACAGGCGTTGTATCTCGTATCCCCCGGGCGAGAAATGATTGGCGCGCTTTCGCCAAGTGTCGTGTCGCCGGGGATTGATCGCCCAGTAGCCGAGGCGCAGGTTCATCAACGCCATCAGGATCGAAACCAGCGGATTGCGGGTCAAGCCGACACCGCCGACACCGGTATTCGGGTTCGCCGACGCGCCGGAGATCGCCATCGCGGTCGGCAAGGTCATGCCGTCGTCCATGAACGCCGTGGTTTCCCGCCAACCGGTGGCGGCGCTGCCGCAGTAGAGCGGCGAGAGAATGAAGCTGTCGCCGCCGCGCATGCGCCGGCGCCGGTCCTTGGCGTTCACCATCACCACATTGGTGTTGATGATGTGATAGGGGCCGGTTGGGACTCTTCGGTCGAAAACCTCGGACAGCCTGAGACCATCGGCCAGATACGCGGGCCGGGTCAATTTTGCCAAGGCGCTCTCGGGGTCGGGGAGAAATGTCTCCATCAGGCGATCTCGGTAGAAGCGATGCAACGAGATGTAATTGAGATTGACGCAAATCCCGCCGCCTACGGTGATGACGATCAACCCGGCGAGCACCACCGGATAGGGGAGTCCGAAGAGCGACTCCCCGAATACGCCGACCTGCCCTTGGGGATAGAGCGCGACCGCCCAGACGAACGATGTCAACAACAAGCCATAGATCAAAAGGGACGCGGCGGCGCTGACCACCAGACCGAGCGGGACGATGGATTTCCCCTGTTGACCGGTCTTGAAGAAGCTCCAGATGCCCGAAGCCAAGCCGGCGACGATCGAAACCAGCGATACGTCTTGGATCGCTTTCCCCGATAGATATTCGGCGACGGTGGGCAGCGTTCCCAATACCGCGAACAGCGCCATATAGGTCAGCACCCAGTGCGCTCGTTTCTCGAACTTGCGGCGGGAATTATAGCGGCGCCCCTTGGCCTCGCTGGCGGCGGATCGATCGACTTTGCGTCGTGCCGCGGTGGTGAACAGGGCATACACCACACAGCCCAGGGCGAACGCCGCGGCCAACGCTCCGGCCGCCGCCAGCATGACCTGGAACACCTGGTGTTGCGGCGACACGACGATCGCGATGCTCATGATCAGCACCAGCGCGGGGATCCAAACCAGCAGGTTGAGCAGCATCGCGCGCAGAACGATGGCGATCGCGGAGACCAGCGTAATGCCGTTTCCGGGGGTCAGATAATTGCCGTGCTGTCGGAGAAAGCGCAGTCGAGACGCCGCTGGGTTATCCGCGGCGATGGTGACATCCTGCGCCGGATCGCCGCTGCCGAACGGAAAGGTGTCGGCGGTGACGCCGCAGCCGTCCTTGGTGACAAACCAATCGAGCGCCGCGCCGATATAGCCGCCGCCGGACACGGTCGAGAGATAGTCGAATTGCGCCAACACCCCTTTCGCCGCCATCGCCTGCATGGCGCCAAGGGAAAACGTCGCCGAGCGAATTCCGCCGCCTGACAGCGCGAGTCCCATGAGCTGATTTTCGCCGTGGCCGGTCTTGTCGCGCCCGCTCCGGATATGGTCCAGCTCGCGCGCAATGACGTGGGACGGATCGTCGATGCGATCGCTCATGGGATCACCGCGCTTTTCGGTAAAAAACACCGCGGCACTTTCTCAAATAAATTTTTCCCGAGAATTATTGTAGCACACGACATTTTAAGGGGTGTTATCGCCGAGGATTTGACCGAATTTGGAGACGTAACCGGCGAATTCGGTCGGCGCGCGGTGACTTTAGGCGCGAATTAGAGACGGGGTGTTCGGAAAAAGTCGTAGCGGTCGGCGGATTCGACGCTCACTTCGATACTGGCGCCGCGGCGGACCAGGGTGAGCGGAATATCGACCCCCGACTCGCCCATTTGCCAGACCCGCTGGTAGAGATCGGCGAGATCGCTGACCGCGCCGGCATCGACGCGCACCACCAGATCGCCGGCCTCGATTCCGGCATCCTCGGCCGGGCCCCCCTTGGTGGTATGGGTGACCACGAGAACGCCCTGCGCTTCGGCGGTGAACATGCCGAGCCAGGGCCGTGGCGGTCGGTTGACCCGGCCATCGGCGACCAATTCGTCGCGGATCGAGGTGAACAGATCGACCGGCATGAACATATTGCCTTGCGCCGGCTCTTCATCGGCGTTGGCATCCTCGACCAGCAGCGAACCGATCGCCACCACCGCGCCGTCCGAAGCCACCAGCGCCGAGCCGCCCCAGTCGGGATGCGCCGGCACGGTAAATATCGCGTCGTCGAGATAATATTCCCAATAGCCGGAAAACGGCCGTCGCGAGGCGACGCGGACCCGCAATGCATTGTCCTGCCCGCCTCGGCCGGCGACAATCATTTGGTCGTCGACCGCCAGCTTGGCCGAATCGCCGAGCGTCGCGGGGCCGAGTCCCAGCGATCGCGACGCGCGCGCCAAACCGAATCCGGTCTCGAAATCATAGCCCACGAAAGCCGCCTCGACCCAGTCGTCGTCGGCGTCGGCGATTTCGATATGCGAACATTCGAGAAGCAGATAGCCGACGGTCAAAATCAGCCCGTGGTCGTCGATCACCACGGCATTGCCCAAACGTTCGGTGCCGAGATACGGCGCGGTGTGGGCATCGGGGGGAATTTGCGAGCGCAGCCCGGTGACCGCGGCCACCGACCCGGCGGCACCGGTGGGAATATCGGCAATCCCCAAATTACCGGCTCCGGCGCCGATGGTTCGCATCAGCTGTTCGGGCTTGTGCCCGTTGACTTTGCCGCTTTGCGCCACGTGACTGGTTCAGTGTGTTCCGACAGGGGCTGGGTTCAAGCGCCATCATAGAGCACTTTGCCGCCTTGTGGACTCGCTTTGAGGGGGCGCGGATACCGGCTTGCGATACCCATCGAACAACCGGACCTGTATGGTCAGGGGGCAGGACGAATTTGCGGGGTACGCCTATGACGACCGTCTCAGATGACGGCAGCGGCGGTGGTCTAGACGTCGCCGCGTTTGACCTGATGAATTTGCCGGCGGATTTCGTGCCGGAGGCGTATCGCTATTTCGCCGCGCTGCGCGCCACCAGCCCGATCCACCGCAACAGCGACGGCTCGTTCCTGTTGACGCGGTACGATGATCTGGTGACCGCCTATCGCAACCCGGCGGTCTGGAGCTCGGATAAGAAGCTCGATTTCAAACCCAAGTTCGCCGACTCGCCGCTCTACGAGCACCACACGACAAGCGTGGTGTTTTGCGACCCGCCCGACCATACGCGGATCAGAAAGCTGTTCCAGGCGGCGTTTACCCGCAAGGCGCTGGCGGCGCTGACCCCGCGCATTAACGCTCTGGTCGATGGCTATCTCGACAAGCTCGCGGACAGCCGGGCGATGGAGGTGGTGGCGGACTTTTCCTTCCGGCTCCCGGTCGAGGTGGTCTGCGACATGCTGGGCGTGCCGGGCAGCGACCGTATCCTCATCCGCGACTGGGCGATGCTGATCCTCGGCGCGCTGGAACCGGTGTTGACCAAGCAGCAGCTCGCCGACGGCAACGCGGCGGTGGACGGCTTCAAAGCCTATTTGCGCGAATACATCAAAGAGCGCAAAGCCAATCCGGGCGCCAGGCGCGACGGCGAAATTCTCTCCGCCCTGGTCGAAGCGAAAGAAGATGGCGAGAAACTGACCGAGATCGAGCTCCTGCACCAATGCATCTTCATGCTCAACGCCGGTCATGAAACCTCGACCAACATGATCTCGCACGGGGTGCACGAAATGCTGCGCCACCCCGATCAGATCGCGGCTTTGCGCGCCGATCCGACGCTGATCGACGGCGCGGTGGAGGAGATCCTGCGCTTCCAGGCGCCGATCCAGATCAACAATCGCCGAGCGATCGCGGATACAGAACTGTCCGGCGTGGCGATCCCGGCCGGCAGTGTCGTTCACATGATGATCGGCGCGGCGAACCACGACCCGGCGCAGTTTCCCGATCCGGGAAAGTTCGACATTGCGCGTCAGCCCAACCGGCATCTGTCGTTCGGCCTGGGGATTCACATATGCGCCGGCAACGCGCTGGCGCGGATGGAAGGCGAGATCGCCTTCGCCAAACTGTTCGAGCGCTTCCCAACCCTGCGCCTCGAAGCCCCGGCGAAGTTGTCCAACCGCATCCGATTTCGCGAGGTCACCGAATTGCGGGTGGCGATTTAGCCGACTTTCTCGACCTTGACCGCGCAGTATTTGAGTTCGGGGATTTTGCCGATCGGGTCGAGCGCCGCGTTGGTGAGTAGGTTGGCGGCGGCCTCGGTGTAGCAGAACGGGACGAAGACGACGCCTTCAGGGACGGCGCCGGTGACGCGCACCGGCACGTCGATGGTACCGCGCCGGGTGGTCAGGCGGATCGGCGCGCCGGGGGTCAGGCCGAGGCGATCGATATCGCCCGGGGCCATTTCGCATAAGGCGTCGGGCTCGAGGGCATCGAGGACCGCGCTGCGCCGGGTCATCTGCCCAGTGTGCCAATGTTCGAGCTGACGGCCGGTGGTGAGCACGAAGGGATACTCCTGGTCGGGCTCCTCGTCGGGCGGCACCAGGAAGGCCGGAACCAATTTTCCGCGGCCGTCGGCGGTCGGGAAGCGGTCGGCGAAAATCACCTCTTGGCCGGGCTCGTTCTCGTCGTCGCACGGGTAGGTGACCGCATCCTCGCGCTCCAGCCGCTCCCACGTGATGCCCTTGATCGACGGCATGCAGAGGCGCATCTCGGCGAAAATATCGGCCGGCCCGCGGTAATCCCAGTCGAGCCCCATGCGGCGGGCGATTTCCTGGACGATCCACCAGTCCTGGCGCGCGTCGCCCGGCGGGTCGATGGCTTTTCTGCCACGCTGCACCCGGCGATCGGTGTTGGTGACGGTGCCGTCCTTTTCGGGAAACGCGCTCGCCGGCAAGATGACATCGGCGAAGGCGGCGGTCTCGGTGAGAAAAATATCCTGCACCACGAGATGTTCGAGCCGGGCGAGCGCGGCGCGCGCGTGGGTCGCGTTGGGATCCGACATCGCCGGGTTCTCGCCCATCACATAAAGCCCCTTGATCGAACGATCATACGCCGCGTCGGTGATCTCGACCACGGTGAGGCCGGGTTCGGGATCGAGTGAGGTCTGCCACAAGTCCTCGAAGAAGGCGCGGGTCTCGGGATCGGCGACTGGGCGGTAATCGGGATAGACCATGGGAATCAAGCCGACATCGGAGGCGCCCTGGACATTGTTCTGGCCGCGTAACGGATGCAGTCCGGTGCCGGGACGCCCGACTTGCCCGGTGAGCAGAGCGAGCGCGATCAGGCAGCGCGCGTTGTCGGTGCCGTGGACGTGCTGGGAGATCCCCATGCCCCAGAAGATCATCGCGCTTTTCGCGGTGGCAAAGGCGCGCGCGACGGCACGCAGGGTCGCCGCCGGAACGCCGCAGCGCGGCGCCATCGCCTCCGGCGTGTAGTCGACGATATGCGCCTTGAGCGCGTCGAAGCCTTGGGTGTGCGCGGCGACATACTGCGCGTCGTACAAGTCCTCGGTGATGATCACGTTGATCATCGCGTTGAGCATCGCGACATCGCTGCTGGGCTTGTTTTGCAGCATCCAGCGCGCGTGGTCCTTGAGCGCCTGGCCGCGCGGATCGGCGACGATCAGCGACGCGCCGTCGCGGACGGCATTTTTGAAGAACGTCGCGGCCACCGGATGGTTCTCGGTGGCGTTCGCGCCGATGACGAAAATCACCTCGGCATTGGCGCACTCGGCGAACGGCGCGGTGACCGCGCCCGAGCCGATGGTCTCCATCAGCGCGGCGACCGAACTGGCGTGGCAGAGCCGGGTGCAATGATCGACATTGTTGGTACGGAACCCGGTGCGCACCAGTTTTTGCACGAGAAAGGCTTCTTCGTTCGAGCCCTTGGCGGAGCCGAATCCGGCGAGCGCCGCGCCGCCAAGGGCGTCTCGGATGCGCGCCAGGCCGGCGGCGGCCAAATCGAGCGCTTCGTCCCAGGTGGCTTCGCGGAAATGGGTGAACGGATAGGCCGGATCGACTTTGCCGTCGGCGTGTTTCGCCACCCCCTGCTTGCGGATCAGCGGCACGGTCAGGCGATGGGGATGATGAATGTAATCGAAACCGAAACGACCCTTGACGCACAGGCGGCCGCGGTTGGCCGGGCCGTCGCGGCCCGCGACGCGGATGATGGTATTGTCGCGCACCGCGAAAGTGAGCTGGCAGCCGACCCCGCAGTAGGGGCAGACGCTGTCGACTTCGTCGTCGGGCTCGGCATTTGCCGCCTCACCCGCGGGCAACAGCGCGCCGGTGGGGCACGCCTGGACGCATTCGCCGCAGGCGACACAGCTCGAGGCGCCCATCGCATCGGCCATGTCGAAGACGATCTCGGCCGCCGCGCCGCGCCCGGCCATGCCGATCACATCGTTGACCTGGACCTCGCGACAGGCGCGGACGCAGCGGGTGCAGTGGATGCAGGCGTCGAGATTGACCGCCATCGCCGGATGGCTGACGTCGGGCTCCGGGGTCAGGCGGGCGGGAAACCGGCTGGTCGTCCGCCCCACCACCTCGGCCCAACGCCAAAGCTCGGAATCGGGATCGTGCGCGACGTCGCGCGGCGGCTGATCGGCGACCAGCAATTCCATCACCGTCGCCCGCGCGGTGACCGCCCGGTCGCTCGCGGTATTGACCACCATGCCCGGCGCGGGGGGGCGAATACACGAGGCGACGAGCGCGCGCTCGCCCGCGACCTCGACCATGCACAGGCGGCAATTGCCGTCGGCGCGATAGTCGGGCTGCTCGCTGTGACAGAGATGGGGAATGGTGGTGCCAAGCCGCTTGGCGACCTGCCAGATCGTCTCGCCGGTTGCCGCGGTCACCTCCTGGCCGTCGAGGGTGAAGACCGTGCTCATGAGCCGATCTCCGCACGGAAGCGGCTGAACGCCGAGAGCATCGGATTGGCGGCGGCGTGGCCCAGGCCACAGATCGAGGCGTCCGACATCACGGTGGCGATATCGCCGAGCAAAGCCTCATCCCACACCGGCCGCGCCAGCAGTTTCGCCGCTTTCTCGGTGCCGAGCCGGCAGGGGGTGCATTGGCCACAACTCTCGCCCTCGAAAAAGCGGGTGAGGTTGAGCACCGCGTCGCGGATCGAGTCGGAGTCGGATAGGATGACAATCGCCGCCGAGCCGACAAAACAGCCCAGCTCGTCGAGACTGCCGAAGTCGAGCGGCAGATCGGCCTGGTCGGCGGTGAGAATGCCGCCCGAGGCGCCGCCCGGGAGATAGGCGAAAAAGACGTGCCCCTCGGCCATGCCGCCGCAATAGTCGTCGATCAATTGGCGCGCGGTAATCCCCGCCGGCGCGGCGACCACGCCGGGTCGTGCGACCCGTCCCGACACCGACCAGAGGCGCATTCCCTTGCCGCCGTTGACACCAAGGTTAGCAAAACGCGCCGCGCCGTCCTCGACGATCTCGCGCACCCAATGCAGGGTCTCGACGTTGTGGATCAGGGTCGGCCGGCCGAACAGCCCGACTTCGGCGGGGAACGGCGGTTTGTGCCGCGGCAGCCCACGCTTGCCTTCGAGACTTTCGAGCATCGCCGATTCTTCGCCGCAGATGTAGGCGCCGGCGCCGCGGCGGAGATGAATGGTGTGGTCCGCGGTCAGCCCAGCGGCCGCGAGCGCGGCGATCTCGGTCTCGAGGATATGGCGCGCGGCGGGATATTCGTCGCGGAGATAAAGGTAGATTTCGCGCGCCTCGACCACCCACGCGGCGATCAGCATGCCTTCGAGAAAGCGGTGCGGTTCGGTCTCCAGGCAATGGCGATCCTTGAAGGTGCCGGGCTCGCCTTCATCGGCGTTGATCGCCATCAGCCGGGGACCGGTGTGGTTTCGCACCAGACGCCATTTGCGGCCCGCCGGGAAACCGGCGCCACCGAGACCGCGCAGCCCGCTCTCCTCCATCGTCTCGATCAACGAGTGGCGGGACCGGTCACCGGAATGACAGCTGTGCAAAAGCGCATACCCGCCGCCGGCGCGATAGGCGTCGAGATCCTGATAGTCGGGCACCAGCGGTGCGAACGACCGCGCGGCGGCGGCGGCGAGCACGGTCGCGGGGGTCGCGTGGTCGATCGCGCGATGGCCGACTTCCGCCGCCGGGGCTTGGGCACAGCGGCCGATGCACGGCGCGCGCACCACGCGGACATCGGGACCGCTGGCGCTTTCCAGATCGGCAATGAGTTTCTCGGCGCCCTTCATTTCGCAAACCAAGCTGTCGCAAACCCGGATGGTAACCTCGGGCGGCGCGACCTCGCCTTCGCGCACCACGTCGAAATGCGCATAAAACGTCGCCACTTCGTAGACCGCGGCCTGCGGCAGACGCATCTCTTCCGCGAGCGCGGCGAGATGGGGCAGCGACAAATGACCAAACTGGTCTTGGATCAGGTGCAGGCGTTCGATCAACAAGTCGGGCGCGCGTTTTCGCTCGCCGAGCAGGGCGCGAACTTGGTCGCGCGCCGTGGCCTCGACCACCCGGCCGCGCGGATGCCAGCGACCGTTTCGTCGCTTGGCTCGCGGTGCCCCGTTGTCGGCTCGAACGTCGGTTCGGTTGGTCATGTCATTCGGTTCTTCAGAAAAAATGATGGCGCAGGGCCATGGGCGCCTGTCCTAGTCCAGGCACAGGCTCGGATCAAGCTCGGCGAATCCTTGACCTTCCAGTGACTGGAACCCTTATTAGTAAGATGAAACCAAAACCTTGGACACCACAATGCTAGATCACGACTCGGCGGACGGGTCGAATGTGATAGACCCGGTCTGCGGCATGCCGGTCGATCCGGCGACAAGCGGCCACAGCCGCGAGCATTCCGGCACGGTCTATCATTTTTGTCGCGCCGAATGCGCCGAACTTTTCGCGAGCGATCCGGTCGGCTATCTCGAAAAGGGACCGCCGATTTTACCGCCCGTGACTCCGCCCAGCAGCGGCTACTTCTGCCCGATGTGTCGCGACGTCCAGAGCGCCGTCCCGGCCGCATGCCCGAGCTGCGGGATGGCGCTGGAAGCGGTGGACCCGGCGGCCGAAAGCGGTCCCAACCCCGAGTTGATCGACATGACCCGGCGGTTTTGGCTGGCGACCGTGTTCACCGTGCCGCTGTTGGCGATCAGCATGGGCGAGATGGTCCCCGCTCTCGGCACGCTGCCGAGCGGTGCCTGGAACCCGTGGGCGCAGCTCGTCTTGGCGAGCCCCGTCGTCGGCTATGCCGGGTGGCCGTTCATCGTGCGCGGTTGGCGCTCGATCGTCAGCGGCAATCTCAACATGTTCACGCTGATCGCGATCGGTATCTTGACGGCGTTTGGCTACAGCCTGGTGGCGGTGCTGGCGCCGGACGCCTTTCCCGGCGGTTTCCGCAATGAAGCGGGCCACGTCGGAGTCTATTTCGAGGCGGCGGCGGTGATCACCGCCCTGGTCCTGCTCGGCCAGATCCTCGAGCTGCGCGCCCGCGCGCGCACCGGCGATGCGATTCGCGCGCTGCTCGACCTCGCGCCAAAGACCGCGCTTAGGCTGGACGAAGACGGCCACGAAGCAGCGGTGCCGCTGTCCGACGTCGTGGTCGGCGACCATCTGCGGGTGCGCCCCGGCGAACGCGTGCCCACCGACGGCGAGGTCATCGACGGGACCAGCGCGGTCGATGAATCGACGGTGACCGGCGAATCCCTGCCGGTGCAAAAACAAGCTGGCGATGCGGTCATCGGCGGCACGGTGAACGGCACCGGAAGTCTGGTAATCCGCGCCGACAAGGTCGGCGAGCACACGATATTGGCGGCAATCGTCCGCATGGTTTCGCAGGCGCAACGAAGCCGCGCGCCGATCCAGCGCGTCGCCGATCGGGTCGCCGGACTGTTCGTACCGGCGGTACTCGCCGCCGCGGTCGTGGCTTTCGCCGCATGGGCGATGTGGGGCCCGGCGCCGGCCTTGACGCACGGCTTGATCGCCGCGGTGTCGGTGTTGATCATCGCCTGTCCCTGCGCCCTCGGCCTGGCGACCCCGATGGCGATCATGGTCGGCACCGGCCGCGGCGCGCGCGCGGGCGTATTGATCCGCGACGCCGAGGCGCTCGAACGCTTCGAAGCGGTCGATACCCTGGTGATCGACAAGACCGGAACCCTGACCGAAGGGAAGCCGCGCCTCACCGCCATCGTCGCGGCGGACGGGTTCGACGAAGCGGTGCTGCTTCGCCTGGCGGCCAGCCTGGAACGGGCAAGCGAGCATCCGCTCGCCGAAGCGGTGGTCGCGGCGGCCAGACAGCGCGGCCTCGAAATCGAGTCACCGGAGACTTTCGAGTCACGGACCGGCAAAGGCGTGGTCGGCCGTATCGATGGGACCGATGTCGCGATTGGCAATGACGCGCTGATGAACGAATTCGCGATCAACATCGGCGCGTTTACCGCGCAAGCCGATAGCCTGCGCGATGACGGTGCCACCGTGATGCACGTCGCCATTGAAGGCCGGCTAGCCGGTCTGATCGCGGTTGCCGATCCGATCAAGCCGACCGCCCGGGCGGCGCTCGATACGTTGCGCGGCGACGGCATCCGGGTGGTCATGGCGACCGGAGACAATTACCGGACCGCCGCGGCGATCGCCCAAAGGCTGGGTATTGACGACTTCGAAGCCGACGTGCTGCCCGAGCGTAAACACGAGATCGTCGAACGGCTGCGTGCCGAGGGCCGTGTCGTGGCGATGGCCGGCGACGGGGTAAACGACGCGCCGGCGCTCGCCGCCGCCGACATCGGCATCGCCATGGGAACCGGCACCGACGTGGCGATCGAAAGCGCCGGCGTGACCCTGGTCAAGGGCGACCTCGACGGCATTGTCCGCGCCCGCCATTTGAGCCGCGCAACCATGAAGAACATTCGCCAAAATCTGTTTTTCGCCTTCATTTACAACGGGCTGGGCGTGCCGATCGCGGCCGGCGTGCTTTTTCCAGTGATCGGCGTGTTGCTCAGCCCGATGATCGCGGCGGCGGCGATGAGCCTAAGTTCGCTGTCGGTGGTGGGCAATGCGCTGCGCCTTCGCGGCGTCAAACTGTAGGAGATCGCGATGAATATCGGACAAGCGGAACGCGCCTGCGGTTTGCCCGCCAAGACGATCCGCTATTACGAGGACGTCGGTCTGGTGACCCCCGACCGGCGCGCCAACGGGTACCGCAGCTACCAAGAACTCGATCTTCACAAGTTAAGGTTTCTGCAGCGCGCCCGCGGGCTGGGATTCTCGGTCGAGGACTGCCGCGCCCTACTCGCGCTCTATGACGACAAGGAGCGCGCGTCGGCCGACGTCAAATCGATCGCCGAGGCGCACCTCGCGCGGATCGACCAAAAGCTCGCGGAACTGGCGACGTTGCGAAGCGCGCTGACCACCCTAATCGACGCCTGCCACGGCGATCACCGCCCGGACTGCCCGATCATCGACGATTTGGCGGGCGGTTGATTATTCCGCCGCCGCTTGTGTCGCGGTGGCGAGCGTGCGTTGCCCGGTGCGGCAAAATTCGTCGATCCACGGCGTGCGATAGCCGTCGCGGCCAGCGGTAATTGGAAAAAAGCTTTCGTTGAAGCTGGTCTCGCCGGTGATCTGATAGCGGCGGTAGATATAGCCGCCAGGGCGATCGCTGAAGGCGACGTCCTGGTGCAGCATGTGAACGCCGATCGAGCGCCGCACGGTATCGCCGGTCACATTGTGGCCCGATCCGTGCCAGACCTCGCCGGCATGAAACACCATCGATCCGGCGGGAATTTCGATGAACACCGGCTCCGGCGAGGTCACCCCGGCGGCCGCCGCCGCGTGTTTCATCTCCGCACGGTAATCGTCGGCGGTAAAAAACTTCGGCGGTATCTCCATCACCGGCCATTTGTGCGAGCCCGGCACATATTCGATGGTGCCGGCCTCGCGGGTGGTATCGTCGAGGGTCAGCCAACCGGTGATCGTCGACGTCGGGTCGAGGTAATTCATAAACGACGTGTCTTGATGGAATTTGATCGCCTTGGCGTCGGGCGGCTTCCACCAGATGGTATCCTGGCCGAGACGCAGGCCCGGCCATCCCATGAGCGCCCGCCCCGCCGCCGCGATCTCATGCGCGAGGACGAGCTTGGCGATGGTGAGATCCGATTTCCAGGCATTGCCCATGTGACGAGTGACGTCGGGCAGGCTCATGCCCTCGCGCCAGTGCCACTCGTCGGGGAACACGCCGGTGTCGAAGTCGCCGGCGAACAGCAGCGGAAAGCGGGCGCGCAGCGCCTCGATCGCGGCATCGTCGATGACGTTTTCCACGACGAGGAACCCGTCAACGTGGAACCGTTCGATCTGCGCATCGTTCAGGGTGAGTGCGTCGGGCTTGATCATTTCTCACCAGAAATTCGTCAAATTCGTACCATTAAGGAATAGAGCACGGTATTATCAAAAATCTATCGAATTAAAATCGGAAAAATCATGGTTGAGACGGCGGTCGACCGAACGGATATCGAGATTCTGCGGCATTTGCAGAACGATGCTCGGATGAGCAACAAGCAGCTCGCCGCGGCGGTCGATCTGGCGCCGTCGAGTTGTCACGAACGCCTCAAGCGGTTGCGCGCCGAAGGGGTGCTCAAAGGCGCCCACGCGGAGGTCGATTTCGCGGTCCTCGGCTTCCAGGTCGAAGCGTTGTTGTTTGTCGCGCTGGCCAAACACACCCGCGACGTGGTCGATCAATTCCTGCGCGACGTTGTGGCGATCCCCGAAGTGCGCTCGGCGTTTTTGGTCACCGGCCGGCACGACATGGTGGTCCACGTCATCGTCCGCGATATGACACACCTGAAAAACCTGGCGCTGGATCATTTCACCAGCCGCCCCGGGGTGACCCAAATCGAAACCTCGATCGTCTTCCAGGCGGTCCATCGCCATGAGTTGGTGCCGGATCTGGATTAAGTCGGTTGGTCCGTGGCGCGGTAGTCGAATTAGAACGCGCGCGGAACAAGAAACTGCGAAACCGCACGGACTAAACTGCAAAGCCACGGCAACAAGCCTGACCCAATCGCTTCGTAAGCCTTTGGAAAGAATGGTGCCCAGGGGTAGAATTGAACTACCGACACGCGGATTTTCAGTCCGCTGCTCTACCAACTGAGCTACCTGGGCGTGCGCCGTTTGGCGGCCCCCGGAAATCGGGGTGCGAGGGTTATAGGGGATGGCCCATGCGCTGTCCAGACTGGGTCAAAGCCGGCGAATCCTTAACGCCGCGCGCGGCCGCGACGTGGTCAGCCGTCGCCGTCGTCCTCGCCGAATCCGGGGGGTAGGCCGGGGATAAAATAGCTGCCCTTGAGCCAGCGGCCAAGGTCGACGTCATGGCAGCGCGGCGAACAAAATGGGCGCCACTCGGCCGCCGCCGAGGTGCCGCACACCGGGCACGGCCGCGCCAGGCCCGGCTTCGCCTCACCGATCCATTGGTCGTCCGTCAGTGACTTGTCACGACGGGTCATCGCGCCTCCTCCAGGGACCTAACAGGATTGGCGCGATCATTGGGCGGCGTCAACCCCCTCGTCATGCCACCGCGACATCGTAGCTGGCACGCGGCCGGCCGGCCTCGGCGACGACTTCGACCCGGGCGCCGACGGCGCGCTCCAGGGTGCGCAGCAGAGCACCGCCGTCACCGCGCAAATGTGCCGCGACCGGCGGCGAGGCGATGATCGAGACCGCGTGACCAGGCCGCAAGTGGGCCTCGGCGAGCGCGTCGCGGGCGATTTCCGCGGCCACCGCGCGCGCCGATTTGAGCCGGCCGCCGCCGCCACAAGTCGGGCACGGCTCGGTGAGGCTGTCCGCCAACCCCGGTCGCTCTTGCTTGCGGGTGACCTGGACGACGCCGAACTCCGACATCTCGGACACCCGCGCGGGCACCGGATCGGCCGCGATGGCGGCGGTCAAGGCGGCGACCACTTGGTGTTTGTCATCCGCGCCTGCCATGCCGATGAAGTCGATTGCGATGAGGCCGCCAATGGTGCGCAGCCGCACTTGGCGGGCGATTTCCGCCGCCGCGTCGAGATTGGTCGCCAACGCGGCATCGCCCGCCCGGCCGGTTCGCGCGCTACGGCCGGCGCTGTCGACATCGATCACGGTCAACGCCTCGGTCGCCTCGATCACCAACGCGCCGCCGGACGCCAGAGCGACGCGAGGCTCGATGAGACCGGCGATTTCGTCTTCGATGTCATGCGCGCGGAACAGCGGCTCAGGTCCGCGATATAGCTCGATACGATCGATCAGCGCGGGTATGGACTCGCGGGCATAGGCCGCGGCGAGGGCGAAAATATCGTGATCATCGACGATCACCGAGTCGGGCTCGCGTCCGAGCCGGTCGCGCAGCACGCGCTCGACGGGGCCCAGTTCCGCGCGCAGCAAAGCGGGCGCCGAGGCGGCGGCACGGGCGGCATCGATCGCGGCCGCGACGTCGATCAGGGCAGCGAGATCGGCCGCCAGGTCCTCCGGCGCGCAGCCTTCCGCCGCGGTGCGGACGATGACCCCGGCATCGAGGTCATCGATGTGGGCCTCCAGCGCGGCGCTCAGTCGCTGACGCTCGGCGCTGTCTTCGATCCGCCGCGACACCGCCACGCCGTCGCCGCCGGGGCACAGCACCAGCATGCGGCCCGGCAAGGTCACCCGGGTGGTCAGTCGGGCGCCTTTTTCGGCGACCGGATCGCGACTCACCTGGACCACCAGCGCCTCGCCCTCGTGAACCCGGCGGTCGATCGTGCCGTCGCCAGGCGGGCCGTCCTGACCGGAGAGAAATCCATCGCGCGCCAAGCCACAATCGAGAAACGCCGCGTCGATGCCACCGGCGATCCGCGCGACGCGTCCGAGATAGACGTTGCCGACCAGGCTTTCGCCCGACCGGTGCTCGACGGCGTAATCGACCAGCCGATCGTCGCGCAGCAGCGCGCTCCGAACCTCGCACGGATCGACCGAAATCAAGAGACGTTCGGCGCCGCTCATGGAGTCTCGCGTGGCGCGTCGATCGGATACCCGAGACCGGCGAGCAGCGCGCGGGTCTCGAACAGCGGCAGACCGACGACATTCGACGGCGAGCCGTTGAGCGCGATCACGAAACCGCCGGCGCGGCCTTGGATCGCATAGCCGCCGGCCTTGTCGCGCCATTCCCCGCTGGCGACATAGGCATCGATCTCGGACCCGGACAGCCGCTTGAGGCGGACCTGAGTGGTCACCAGACGCGAGACCAACCGCGCGTCCGGCGCCACCACCGCGACGCCGGTATGGACCCGATGGCGCCGGCCGGACAACAGCGCCAGGCACGCTCGCGCCGCGCTTTCGTCACCCGGTTTCGGCAGCGCCCGCCGGCCGCAGGCGACGACTGTGTCGGCGGCGAGGACGTACGCGCCGCCATGGCGGGACGCGACGGCCAAGGCCTTGGCCCGGGCCAGCCGGTCGGCGAGCACGCGCGGCAGCTCCCGGGCCCGCACCGATTCATCAATGTCGGCGGGGTCTATGGTATCGGCGACGAGGCCGATCTGCGCCAGCAATTCACGCCGTCGCGGCGAGGCCGATGCGAGCACCAGGCGGGCAGGCATCGCGCGTCGCCCGTCACTTAACTCATTTATGGCGGAAAGTGATGCGGCCCTTCGACAGATCGTAAGGCGTCATCTCGACCGTCACCTTGTCGCCGGCGAGCACACGGATGCGGTTCTTGCGCATCCGCCCCGAGGTATGGGCCAGAATTTCGTGATCGTTTTCGAGCACCACGCGGAACATGGCATTGGGCAGGATTTCTTTCACCATACCCTGGAACTCGATCAAGTCTTCTTTTGCCATTCGGCCTCCGTCACGGTCGCGCCTGATTGTCCGGCCCGAAACATGCGATGTGAGCGTGCATCGGTCAACCTATTCCTAAGCTGGGGAAGGGAAAAACCCTGTTTTTAAATCGGTGCGCCGGGCACTTCGAAGCGCTGTTTCATGCGCGCGGTCAAGCGATCGCGCACCCCACGATAGGCCTCTAGCCGCACCTCGCGACTCCCCTCGATCAGTGACGGATCGAAGGTGTTCCAGAATTCGACCTCGCTGGCCATGGTGCGGGTCATCTCCACCGCATGATGCTGGGCTTCCGGCGACAACGACACGATGAGGTCGAAAGAGCCGTCCTCGAGATCGTCGAAGGTGCGCACGGTGTGACCGGAAACATCGACACCGATTTCGTCCATCACCGAAACCATGAAACCGTCGAGCGTGCCGCGGCGCAATCCCACCGACTGGACGAAAACATGGCGCCCGAAGAGAAACTTCATCAGCCCCTCGGCCATCGGCGAGCGAAGCGCATTGCTGGTGCAACAGAACAGTACGCTCGATGGAAAGTCGGGCACTTTGGATTTAGCCCCGGAGGTGGAGAACGCATATCAATGTGAACAGGCGGCGCGCGGTGTTGAAATCGAGCTCGATCTTGCCTTCGAGCCGCTCGCGCAACGCCTCCGATCCCTCGTCGTGGAGGCCGCGACGCCCCATGTCGAGCGCCTCGATACGCGACGGCGGGGCATGCTTGATGGCGTCGAAGTAGCTGTCGCAGACGGTGAAATAGTCCTTGATCAGACGGCGGAATCCGGCGACCGGGAGCTGGACCTTGGCGAGCGGCGACCCATCCGCGCCGGACCGAATGTCGAAAACCAAGCGAGTTTCCTCGATCGAGAGATGCAGACCATAGGGGCCGAGATACGCGCCCACCGGATTGAAGTAATTTTGTTCGAGCAGATCGAAGATCGCGACAGAGCGCTCGTGCTGGATTTCCGGGCTCCAACTGACGATGCTGCGCTCATCAAGGGTGATCTCGACGAGATGATGGTCGGCGTTCGATGGGTCTTGTGGCTCCATCGGGGGTCAGCTTTGGTCGCCCGCCGCCCCGATGCGGACCGAGACCGAGAGCGCGTGGGCGTCGAGACCCTCGGCCTCGGCAAGCGTCACCGCCGCCGGACCCAAGGCCGCCAAGCTGTTCTCATCAAGGCGCAGGACGCTCGTTCGCTTGACGAAGTCGAGTGTCGAAAGCCCGGACGAGAAGCGCGCGCTGCGCGCGGTCGGCAACACGTGATTGGGGCCGGCGACATAGTCACCCATGGCCTCGGGCGTGTGTCGGCCGAGGAAGATGGCGCCGGCATGATGAACCCGGTCGGCGATCGCGTCGGGATCCTCGACCGCGAGCTCGAGATGTTCGGGCGCTACGCGATCGATCAAAGGCGGGGCATCCGATAGATCGTCGACGACGATCACCACGCCGTTGTCACGCCAACTGGCGCGCGCGATATCGGCGCGCGGCAAGGTTTGCAAAACATCGTCGACGGCAGTCACCACGACATCGGCGAATTCCGCGTCATCGGTGACCAGGATCGATTGCGCGGCGGTATCGTGCTCGGCCTGGGCCAGCAAGTCGGCGGCGATCCAGCGCGGGTCATTGGCGCCGTCGGCGACCACCAGGATCTCCGACGGACCGGCGATCATGTCGATGCCGACGATGCCGAAGACCTGGCGTTTGGCCTCCGCGACATAGGCATTGCCGGGACCGACGATTTTGTCGACCGGGGCGATCGTCTTGGTACCGAAAGCAAGCGCCGCCACCGCCTGGGCGCCGCCGATGCGATAAATGTCGGTGATCCCGGCGATCGAGGCCGCCGCCAAGACTTGGCCATTGATCGTGCCGTCGGGGGTGGGCGTCACCATCACGATGCGCTCGACACCGGCGACATGGGCCGGCACGGCATTCATCAGCACCGAACTCGGATAGGCCGCGGTTCCGCCCGGCACATAAAGCCCGACCGCCGAAAGCGGGCGCCACCGGGCGCCCAACTCAACGCCTTCGTCGTCGCGGTACGAGACGTCCTCGGGCATTTGGCGGCGATGATAGGCGTCGATCCGCCGGGCCGCGACCTCCAGCGCCGCCACCAGTGCCGGATCGCACGCCTCATGCGCGCGCTGGATTTCGGCCTCGTCGATTCGCATGGCGTCGGCGGAAAGCGCGAAACGATCGAAGCGTCGGGTGTAGTCGAGCACCGCCTCGTCGCCGCGGGCGCGCACATCGGCGAGAATGTCGGCGACGACTTTGCCGACATTCGGCGCGGAACCGCGTTTGGCGCCGAGGAAATCGGCGAATTCTTTGGCGAATCCAGGCGCAGATGCCTTAAGCCGACGTGCCATCGACCGCCTCCTCGAACCTTTTAATCCAACCGCGGATCTCCCGTGGGCGGGTCTTCCACGCGGTTCTGTTGACCACCAGGCATGACGTGATATCGGCGATATGCTCGACCTCGACCAGCCCGTTCGCTTTCAAGGTATTGCCGGTCGATACCAAGTCAACGATGCGGCGGCAGAGGCCGAGTATGGGCGCGAGTTCCATCGCGCCGTTGAGCTTGATGCATTCCGCCTGGACACCGCGCGCGGCGAAATGGCGACGCGTCGTCTCGGGATATTTGGTCGCCACCCGCACATGGCTCCAGCGCCGCGGATCGTCGGTACTCGCCAAGTCCGCGGGTTCGGCGATCGCCATGCGACAATGGCCGATCCCGAGATCGAGCGGCGCGTAGACCTCGGGGTAGTCGAATTCGGCCAGCACGTCGCGCCCGGCGACACCGAGTTGCGCCGCGCCGAAGGCAACGAACGTCGCGACGTCGAAACTGCGCACACGAATGAGTGTCAGACCAGGAACATTGGTCTCGAAGGTGAGCTGTCGGGCGTCGGGGTCGGAAAACGCGTCTTCCGGCACGATTCCGGCGCGCGCCATGACGGGAACAAGCTCGTGCAAGATGCGGCCCTTGGGAACGGCGAATACCAAGCCATTTTCGGAACCAGTCACGACAAATCTTCTCCTGGCAAGGGGTCATCATGGACCGGTGCGAGCGCCGCCGGACGCGGATCGGACAAATCCTCGACGAAACAGGTCAGACTCTCGCCCTCAATGCGGAGCGCGCCGCCGCCGGCGAACATCAGCCGCACCCCGTCGCCTTCGGGCACGATGGTCAGCAGTTCGAGCAATTCCGTACTCGCGGACTGATCGACGCCATGGAGGCGAACCGCCGACACGCTCTCGAAACGGAGCGCCGCCTGGACGACGAATCTCGGTCGCGATTCGGTTCCCGGCACACACGCTTCCCAGGTAAAACGGTCGAAAACCGCGACAAAACGCTTTTCCTCGGCGAGGTAGCCCATTTCCGACAGCGGCATCAAGGCATCCTGGAGGCAGGCCGAGATGACGTCGTAGTCGGCCGGAGCCTCGGCGCGCAGACGCAACGGTTCGGGCTTAAGCGGTCTCATTCCGGAACCCGCTCGATATCCGCGCCGACGCCGGCGAGTTTTTCCTCGATACGCTCGTAGCCGCGATCGAGATGGTAGACGCGGTTCACCATGGTTTCGTCGCGCGCCGCCAGGCCGGCGAGCACCAAGGACACGCTGGCGCGAAGATCGGTCGCCATGACCGGTGCCCCGATCAGCGACGGCACGCCGCGCACCATCGCCGAGCTGCCGTGAACGGTGATGTTGGCGCCCATCCGCACCAGTTCGGGCACGTGCATGAAGCGGTTCTCGAAAATACTTTCGGTAATCAAGGACGCCCCCTCGGCAACCGCCATCAGACTCATCATCTGCGCCTGCATATCGGTGGGAAAGCCAGGATAGGGCGCGGTCATGACGTCGAACCCCTCGATCCGCCCGTTGCGCCGGCTGACGGTGATCCCTTTGGTGTTTGCGTCGACGTTTGCGCCGGCGGCGATCAATTTCTCGACCACCGGCTCAATCAGATCCCGCCGGGTATTGACCAGATCGACGGAGCCGCCGGTGATCGCCGCGGCGACCGCGAAGGTGCCGGTCTCGATGCGATCGGGAAGCACATCGTGGGTCGCGCCGTGCAACCGGTCGACCCCTTGAATGGTCACGGTATCGCTGCCGATCCCCTCGATGCGCGCGCCCATCGCATTGAGGCAGGTGGCGAGATCGACCAGCTCGGGCTCGCGCGCGGCGTTCGACAGCACGGTCTCGCCGGCCGCCAGAGTCGCCGCCATCATCAGGTTCTCGGTGGCGCCCACCGACACCGACGGAAAGGCGATACGCGCACCGGTCAAGCCGTTGGCGGCGACCGCATCGATATAGCCGTCTTCGAGAACGATCTCGGCGCCGAGTTGTTCGAGCCCGGCGAGATGCATGTCGACCGGACGTTGACCGATCGCGCACCCGCCGGGCAGCGACACCCGAGCGCGCCCCTCGCGCGCCAGCAACGGCCCGAGCACCAGGACCGACGCGCGCATCTTGCGAACCAAATCATAAGGCGCGGTGTGGCTGGTGATCCGCGCGGTGCGAAAACCCTGGCGCCCGTCGGCATCGGGCGCCCCGATATCGGCACCCAACTCCGCAAGCAACGCAGACATGGTGGCAATATCGGCGACCGCGGGAAGATTCCCGAGGCGGATTTCCTCGTCGCTGAGCAACGCCGCGGCGAGCAGCGGCAGAGCCGCGTTCTTGGCACCGCTGATCGCGATCGAGCCGTTGAGCGGCCGACCGCCGCGAATGCGAATCCTATCCATCTCGACTGTCGCCTCGGCGGCCTAGCTCTAACTTTAGTGACCGCGAAAAATGGTTCGACCCACCGCACCAGCCGCGCGGTGGGAGTCGGGGCACTGACGTGGTGTCGGATACTTCGTCGCCGAGATCCCCGACCGTCGTGCCGGCGCATATTTATACCAGCGTGGATAAGGGCTCAAGCGACGCCAAGCGTCACCGCGCAAACTCGCGCCGTGACGTCCTAATACCAAACCGCGATGAAAAAGATTCATCGCGGTTTATAGTGCGTTCCAGCGCCGGCCAAGCTTTCCTCGCATAAGCCTCGGTATCAGCCCTGCGACACTGGCCCCTTGGCTTCGGTCCACGCCGCCATGCCGCCGGCGAGATTGACGACATTGTCGATTCCCATATCCTTCAGGGTCTTGCCCGCCAAGGCGGAGCGGCCGCCCGACGCGCAATAGACGATCAAGGTCTTTGCGCCGGCGAGTTCGGGCCGATGCATCGGCCCTTCGGGATCCGCCACGAACTCGAGAAAACCCCGTGGCGCATGGACCGCGCCGGGAATCATCCCCCTGGCGACCTCCTGCGACTCGCGCACGTCGACGAATACCGCATCGCCCGCCGCGTGCCGCTTCCGCGCGTCTTCGACGGCAATGCGCGGCACCACCGCGTTCGCTTCGGCGATCAATGTCCTGAAACCCTTATTGACCATCGATCCCGATCTCCTGTGTTCCGGTAAAATTACCGTCAGGCCTATACCTTACCGCCTCCACGGGGCGGCTTGCCAGCGACGATAGATCAGCTAACGTGATGCCCAGCAATTCTCCACCAACCGAACAAAGGACGTGCCGCATGTTCAGTCCCGACCTCTTCGCCGGCAAACGCATTCTGGTGACTGGTGGAGGCACCGGTCTCGGCCGAGCCATGGGCGAACGCTTTCTCGAACTCGGCGCCGAAGTGATAATTTGCGGCCGCCGCGGCACGATCCTCGAACAAAGCGCCGAAGCAATGATGGCCGCGCACGGCGGCACCGTAATCCCCCACACCGTCGATATTCGCGACGCCGAGGCGGTCGAGGCGATGGCCGACGAGATCTGGGAACACGGCCCGCTGCACGGCCTTGTCAACAATGCCGCCGGCAACTTCATCGCCCGCACCAAGGACCTTTCGGCGAATGGGTTCGACGCGATCGCCAATACCGTCCTGCACGGCACTTTCTACGTCACCAACGCGTGCGGCAAACGCTGGATCACCGGCGGCGATCCGGGCAGCGTGATCAGTATCGTCGCGACGTGGGTGTGGACCGGGTCGCCGTTCGTCATCCCGTCGGCGATGTCGAAGGCGGGGATCGCGGCGATGACCAAAAGCCTCGCCGTCGAATGGGGCCCCCACGGCATCCGCATCAACGCCATTGCCCCCGGCCCCTTTCCCACCGAAGGTGCCTGGGCCACGGCTATCGCCGACCGACAAGATGGAGCGCGATTACACCCAGAGCGTTCCCCTCGGGCGCCCCGGAGAGACCATCGAATTGGCCAACCTGGCGAGCTTCCTGCTCGCCGATCAGTGCGCCTATATTACCGGCGCGATCATCCCGATCGACGGTGGACAGTATCTCGTCGGTGCCGGTACTTTCGCCCGAATGCGCGATCTCGACGACCAGGATTGGCATGATATCCGCGCGCGAATTCAACAGACCAACGCGCGCGACAAGGCGGATCGCGGATAGTCGCGACGTGCATCCGGTTAGCCTATACGACCGTCCCCAAGCTAATTAATTGAATGGGTTGGCTCTCATATTCGGTTGTCCAAACGAAATTCTTGCCACGGCACATTAAGCAGGGTTCGTTCATATCCTTATCTGTATAATTGTTTATTAACAATATGTTATGATAAATCCACGAGGCGTCATCTGTACATTTAAATTGGCATATTCTCAATTGTACAGTTAATGTGAATTGTTCAGGTGAACGCCGAAGTTGGACAATTTATCGATCACTCTTGATAAACTGGTTAACACAACGTAAATTCATCTACGCAAACCCAGATAAACACAGGAGAATCGGCTTCGCGCCGGGCCATGGCTGCATCCGATACGATATCGAGTAAGGAAATTCTCGAACGCACCGGGATCTCCCGCTCGACCTTGAACAATTATATTTCGCTCGGCATCCTGCCCAAGCCCGTGGTCCGGCCGGCCGACGAGAAAGACGGCCGCGCGCCCCGCGTCGGATACTTCCCCCGCGCCGCGCTGAAGACCCTGAAACAAGTCGACAAGTTCAAGCGCCAAGGCCACAGCATGAGCGAGATCGTCGACAGGCTGCTGAGCCCGGCCGAGAGTTCAAGCAAACCGCAAGGCAAGACGGCCGCCGCCGCGGCAACCGAGACACGCGCGAAACAAAATCAGCAAGCCGCATCGAAAAACGAAGCCTTGCCCTCGATGAGCGAGGTCGGCCTTTCGACCGGGCCCGGCAACTTCATGTTGACCATGGGCGACTTCCATCATCCCGCCTATTTGGTGAACAGCAAGTTCGAGGTCGAGTGGGCGAACACCGCCGCCGAGCGCGAGATCTTCGGACTGCGCGGCAGCCTGCCGGTCGATTCGACCGATCGCAATCTCTTCAGCTTCTTCGCCGCCGCCGCCGCCCGCCCCTCCCCCGGTTGGGACGGCATCCTGCAGTTTCATATCGGCATCGCCAAGAAACGACTGTCCAAGTCGGCGCTGTTCTCGATCAATGTCGAGGGCGACGCGGACGTGGTGACCAAGCTTGGACAGTATTACGACGACGTTCCGCCGACCGACCCTCAGCCACTTCTGCAAACCGCGGTCATGCTCGAGTTCGAGGATGGCGCGCCCCGGTCGTACAATTTGTATGCCTCGTTCTTCCGCGAGGGTATCTTTTTCGCCTATGTGCCGGCGGCGGAGGAAAGCGACGGGCTGCTCAATTTCCTGTCGCGCCGCGATCTGGTGATCCGCGACCTGCTGCAGAACCGCCGCCCCTATCTGACACCGCTCGCGGTGTTGGTGGCGGATGTCCAGGATTCGGTCAAGATCTGCGCCGAGCTACCGCCGGAAGAATATTTCGAACTGATCAACCATGTCTGGGGATCGATGGCGCCGTTGCTGAGAAAGTATTTCGGCACCTACGGCAAGCATGTCGGCGACGGCATGGTCTATTACTTCTTTCCGCAGCCCGACTGCAGCTACATCTACAACGCGCTGTCGTGCGCGCACGAGATGAAAGAGATCATGCGCGGCGTCAGCCGCAAATGGCAGAATCGCAAGAGCTGGGTCAACGACCTGCAACTCAACATCGGCCTCGACGAGGGCGAGGAATGGTTCGGCACCTACCACACCCCCACCCATCTCGAATTCACCGCGCTGGGCGACACCATCAACCGGAGCGCCCGGTTAAGCGATTTCGCCCGCTCCGGCACGGTTTGGGCAACCAAGAACATGCTCGGCAAGGTCTCGACCAAGCAGCGCGAGAACATCCATTACGGTATCCAACGCACTCTGGACAACGGTGAAAGTCTGGTGATGCCGAAAAGCTATTCGCGGATATCCAACCTGATCGACCTCAACGAGCCGCGCCACGGCAAGTTTCAGGATATCGCCGTCCTACCGGTCACCGAAATTCTCGATATCGAACGCGACGCCGATACCCGCGGCTGACCGAATTCTCCCGTCGGATCACTTGACCTTGGCGGACTCGGCCATCGCGTGCTTGATCGACGTGACATCGGCGTTGGCGGATTTGGCGGCATCGAGGATTACCGCCTCGCGCCGGGCAATCAAGGCGGCGGCATCGATCACCGCCCTCGCCTGGCCACGCGGAATGACCACCGCGCCGTGGCGATCGGCATGGATCAGTTCGCGGGACTCGACCACCATGCCGGCGATATTCACCGTGCACGCATAGTCCACCGCGTGGATGAATCCGTGGCTCGGCGCGATTACCCCGGCGAGCACCTGAAAGCCGTCGGCGAGCGCGTCGATGTCACGCACGCTGCCATTGGTGACGGTCCCGATGCAGCCCAGCGCCCAATGAATATTGCTGTTCACCTCGCCCCAGAACGAGCCGAAGCCGGCTTGGCCGTCGTCGAGGTCCTGGACAATGCTGATCGTCGGCCCCGCGGCCGCGGCGAGGTAATCGAGATAGCCGAACCGATGATCGCGCAACGCCGCCGGATCGAGCGGCGACGGCCGGGTCGAGCGCACCGATACCGTGCGCGCCAGGCCGACCATGGCGCCGAGTTCGGGCCGGATACAGTTCAGGGTCTTGGTGGTAAATCCATGCGACCGTCGATCGGGGGCCACCAGTTCGATGGCGTTGCATATCGACGGCGTGTCGAGAGCTTCAAGTTCGGCGCGGTCCTCGGCGCTCAGCACTTCATCGATTGCGGACGTCTCAGCCATTCGATCGTTCCCTCACCCTTGGTATTATTACGGCCGTCGCCCGGCCCACGCGTCTTCGAGCAACCCGCGGACGCCTTGGTAATCGACCGGGCGTGGATTGTCATTGATCAATTCCATCGCGATCCGCGCCGCGTCGTCGAGGTTGGCCTGATCGAAGCCGACCGCCTCGAGGCTGGTGGGCGCCCCCATGCCGGCGACGAAATCGAACAGAAACGGCGCCGCCGCGGCGGCCGCATTCGCGTCGGACGGGTCATCCGACGCCCCCATCGCGCGCGCCGCGGCGGCGATCGGCGCGCGCGCGGCGTCCGTGTTGAAGGCCACCGCGTGGGGCAGGATAATCGCGTTCGCGTCGCCATGGCTGACCCCGAAGCTACCGCCCAATGCATGACAGATCTTGTGATGGATCGCGATTCCGGTCGCTCCCAGCGCGGCGCCAGCGAGATAGGCGCCATAGAGCGCTTGCGCTCTCGCCTCGGCGTCGTGGCCATCGCGGACCGATGCCGGCAGGCCGCGCACCAAATCGCTTAGACCCGCTTCCGCCAATTTCGAAGATACCGGATTGGCCGCCGGCACGTACATCGCTTCGACACAATGCGCCACCGCATTCATGCCCGTGGTCGCGGTCGCGCCCGGCGGCACGGAATGAGTGAGCGCCGGATCGTAGATGACGGTTTTTGGCAGAATTCTTGGGCCGGCAAAAACCCGTTTGACGCCGTCGCGGGTCACGCCCACCAAAGCGGTCATTTCCGAGCCGGAATAGGTCGTCGGCACGGCGATGATCGGCGTGTCGGTATCGTGAGCCACCGCCTTAGCCAGCCCGATCGGCGAGCCGCCGCCGATCGAGATCACCGAATCGACGTCGTGGCCCTGCGCCCACTGGTTCGCGGCGTTCGCCTGCTCGACCGGGACATGCTCCGCAGCGTCTTCGTATACACCGACACAGCGGTCACCGAGTTCGGCCGCCACGCCCTCCGCCGTCGCCCGGTTACTGCGACTGGTGGTGATCATCGCGCGATGGGAATCGAGCCTCTCGATCTCGTCGCCGATACCGGCGACCGCGCCGGCGCGAAACACCACCCGTCCCGGCAGCGCGTTATAGACAAAGTCATGCATGGCCATCCTCCCGATTTCGCGCATACTGCCACGGATTCAGACCCAGGGGACCCCACATGACGGTTATCGATACCGCGCCGATCGAGCGCGTTCTCATCATCGGCTATGGCGCCATGGGGAGCGGCATCGCGCTGTCCTTCGCGCGCGCCGGTTTCGCGACTACCGTGCTCAGCCGCGACCCCGACCGCCACGGTGCGCTTCCCCACGGCATCACCGCGGTCGCCGAGCCGCCGGCGCAACCACCGGATTTGATCATTGAGTCGGTGCCCGAGGACATGGCGACCAAAATCGCCACTTTCCGCGCCCTCGAAGACGCCTACGGCAGCGGCCCGGAGGGCCCGATCCTCGCCACCAACACCTCCGGCCTGCCGATCGAGGAGATCGCCGCCGCGTTAGGCGCGCGCGAACGGTTTCTTGCCGCGCATTACATGCAGCCGGCGGATTCGCTCCCCATGCTCGAGGTCGCGCGGTTGCCGGAGACCCGCGACGATGTTCTGGCGCGCACCATCGATGCCTTGGAGCGCAGCGGCAAGCAGGTCATCGTCCTCAACAAGCCGATCACCGGATTCCTGATCAATCGCCTGCAACACGCGATTCTTCACGAGGCCTATTATCTCATCGAATCCGGCGTCTGCTCGGTCGAGGATGTCGATCGTTTCGCGCGCACCCTGTTTGGGCCCAGGCTTTGCATCACCGGCTTGATCGAACAAAAGGATCTGAGTGGTCTCGATGTCCACGCGCTGGCCCAACGCAGTATCGTCCCGGCGCTTCATCATGGCGCGGCGCCGTGCCGATTATTGCAGGACAAGTATGACGCCGGCGATCTTGGCGCCAAGACGGGACGGGGATTCTATGACTGGAGCGATCGCGATGTCGAGGCGGTGCGCCGCGAGGCGAAGCGGAAACTGGAGGATTTGATCGCCTATTTGGACGACATGTGATCAGGCATCGACGGTGGCTAGGTCCTCGCCTGACATGTCGGCCCAAATATTGCTCATCGAGCGCGCATACTCGTCCGCGGTCACCGGGCGGCTCATCAAGAACCCCTGCACTTCGTCGCAGCCAAGGTCGCGCAAGACTTCGAGTTGCGCATTCGTCTCCACGCCTTCCGCCAGCACCGAGAGACCGAGGCTATGGCCAAGTTGGATGACCGCCCGCGCGATCGCCGAATCCTCGTTGCTGATGCCGATGTCGGCGACGAAGCTGCGGTCGATCTTGAGCTTGCCAACCGGGAACTGCTTCAAATAGTTCAGCGACGAATAGCCGGTGCCGAAGTCGTCGATCGAAACCGAGATCCCGACTCCGACCAGCTCGCACAGGGTATTGGTCGCGGTTTCGGCGTCGTGCATGAGCGCCGTTTCGGTGATTTCGATTTCCAGCATGGCCGGATCGATGGTGAAATCGTCGAGACAGCATTTGATCTTGTCGACCAAGGTCTGATCGCGAAACTGAGCGGCTGAAAGGTTGACCGAAAGGGGCACCATCGGAACCCCGGCGTCGCGCCAACCCTTGAGATGTTCGCAGGCGCGCCGCAGCACCCATTCGCCGATCGGCAGGATCAATCCGGTCGCCTCGGCGACGGGAATAAACTCGGCCGGCGAGATCGGTTCGTGACCCGGGCGATCCCACCGCAACAGCGCCTCGACGCCGATCGCATGGCCGGTGTCTAAGGAGAATTTCGGCTGGAAGACCAGCGACAATTCCTCGCCCACCGCCAGGGCGCGACGCAGGCCGGCGGCAATGTCGAGCCGCTTTTGCGCGGTGCGGCCAAGCTCTCTCGAGTAAAACTCGTAGGTCCCGCGTTCGCGCGCCTTTGCCCGATAGAGCGCCATATCGGCATTCTTGAGTACCTGCGCCGAATCGACGCTGTCGTCAGGGTAGATGGTGATGCCGATACTGGTTCCGGTTTGGATATCGTGGCCTTCGATTGCGAAGGGTTTGGTGATCGCGGCACGAATGCGCTCGGCCAGAATCACCGCTTGTTCGCCGGTCTCGATCCCGGCCTGAATAATCACGAACTCGTCGCCGCCGAGACGCGCCACGGTGTCCACCGCGCGCACGCATTCCTTCAGCCGCCCAGCGACATCGCGCAGCAATATGTCGCCCGTCGCGTGTCCCAACGCGTCGTTGACGTGCTTGAAATTATCGAGATCGAGCAAAAGGATCGCGGCCCGACCCTGGTTCCGCTCGGCATGCGCCATCGCCAGCTCCATGCGGTCGTGGAACAGCGCGCGGTTGGGCAGACCGGTGAGCGCATCGTGATGGGCGAGATACTGGATTTTACTATCGGCGAGCTTGCGATCGGTAATTTCGAGGGCGACGGTTTGATATTCGATGAGAAAATCGCGGTGATCGAACAGGGCCTGATGGGTGCACAGCAGCCAGCGGGTCTCGCCGTCGCTGCCGACAATTTCGATTTCCTCGGTGGCCCGCGGAATCTCCGGGGTCAGTTTTTCGAATGCCACGTTCAGGACTTCGGCCGCCTCGCGGGGCATGATCGGCGCCTGGGGATCGTCGGGCTCGAACAGGCATGCGCCGATGGCGTCGTTCCGCGCCACTCCGAAAAACCGGCAAAACGCTTCGTTGACAAAGGTCAAGGCGCCGTCGAACAAACAGCGAAAAATGAGTTCGCTTTGGGCCTCGACGATCGCCCGATAGAACGCCTCGCTGCGGCGTAACGCTTGCTCGGCGGTCTTGCGATCGGTGATGTCTTGAAAAAAGCCGAACAAGGCGACCAGGGTGTCGCCTTCGGTTTCGCATCGACCTTGCACCAGAATTTCGCGTTCCTCGCCGTTCGCGCGGATAATCGAGGTCTCGAATTCAAACGGCGCGCGCCGGTCCATGGCGTCTCGATAGATCGCTTGGACGCGTTCGCGGTCCGCCTTGTGATAGAGCTCGATCACCGCGTGATATGTCGGCTCGAAACTGTCCGCATCGACTCCCGCCAAGCGGTACATCGCGCCCGACCATTGCACCTCGTTCGATCCGATCGGCCAATACCACTGGCCGATATCGGCGACCGTTTCGGCACGCCCGAACCATTCGAGACGATTTTCCAGCTCGCGCTCGGAAAGCTTACGGGTCGCGACCGCGGTCCCATCCCCGGCGGCCGAGCCACCATACTTAGGGCGGAACAAGCTGCCCGGCTGACCCCTCCGCGCGGCCTTTTTGAGGAATTTCGCGTTGAGCAAAACCAGACCAACCACGATTGCGGCCACCAAAACAAGGCCCGCCGCCGCGGCCAGAGCCCCGATGCCGCCGAGCATAACGAAGCGAACCGAAACCGCGCTCACCGCGCCGCCACAAACAACAAGCATCGACGAAGGATAAAGCGGATAGACCCATATCCAGCCGACCGCGACATACAGCGGGATCACCAGCATCGGCCATTTCGTCTCGCCGCCGGCAAGAAACGCCGCCGACGTCGGCATCGCTAGCCATACCAACGCGGTTGCGATCGCCCATCCGAGAACGCTCTTCGCCATCGCGGACTCGGGCACTTGACCGGCGGCCAGGCGTCTTTGCAACCACACACCGCCGACCAGCGCGACCGCGCAACCGACGACGGCCCAAGAGAACAGCGGTTCGCTCGCCAGCGCATGCCAATAGACCAGGGTGAACGCGACCACGGCGGCGACCGACGCGGCGATCGCGACCACCAACCCCGCGCCGGTATAAATCGCGCCCCGGTCATGCCCTACGGTGGCCATGGCGGACGCGAGACTGGTCGCGGCGTGCGCCCGTCCTGTTCTCTTGATATCGCTCATCTAACTTCCGATGCCGCATAAATAACGGCGGTTCGCCTCGGGTTAAGGCGTTGCCCTCAATACCAAGTGATATATCGCGAGTTGTGAAGCCGGCAATGGCCGGCCGAGAGCGGTTTTACTCCGCCGCTTTCGCCGCCACGGGATCGATCGACGCGGAAACCTCGGCGAGGATTGCTGCCAAGGCGTCGCCGCTGGGATCGGCGAGCGCCGCCTCCGCGGCCGATCGAAGCCGCTCGGCGGCCCCCGCAATATTAGACGCGTTCGCTACGACCGGGCGCACCACGGCGTCGCGAATTCGCTGATAATTGGTGACCCCCCGTTGATGGGTCTCGCCATAGCCCTTGATCAAACGCGCCAGCTTGGCGATCTCCAGCGCGAAGTCCGCGTCGCGCCCCAGCGCCTGCTCGATCAAGTCGAGCCAGTCCTCGATCCGCCGCTGGTCCTCGGCGTAGCGAAAGCCGAGACGACGCAAGGGCCGCAAGCCGGCCAGCATCTTGAGCACCAGATACCCGGTGATACTGCCGCTGTTGAGGCGGATACCCACATTCAACTTGTCGCTCAACCCGCGCCGATCGGCCCAGGCGAGAATCGGCCGGGCGAGAAAACCGGGCAGCAGCGCACACAGTTCGTCGACCCCCGGTTTGAGAAATTCGCTCACCCGCACCGGCTGACCGGGCGCCGCCGCCACTTCGGCGTGAATGCGCGCCAACCGTTCGGGGCGGATTTTCAGCTGGGCGACGCGGATGACGTCCTCGTAACTCATATGCAGCGCCAGATAGCGCGCGGTCTCGCGCGCCACGTCGCGCGCGCGCGTCGGGTCGGCGGCGATGATTGCCTCGAGATGATCGAGATAGCGCCGGGCATAGCGCCAATCCTGGTACTCGGCTAACCGATTTACCCCTTCGACCAAAAATTCCGCCAATGCCTCCGGTGTCGCCGCCCGGGCCCTGGCAAGCAGATCGTCGCGCGTGCTCTCACGCGCCGACCGGGTTGGGGCAATCGGCACATCGTCGCTTTCGGCGCCCTCGCCCGACAATGCCAGCCCGGCGTCGAAGCCGGCGAGGTTCGCCGCCACCGCTATGCCGCTGTCGGTGATCGCATCGCGAAACGCGTCCTCGGAAATCGGCAGATCGCCGGCGCGGGCGATGGCGCCGAGCATCACCGCGTTGATCGCCGCGCCCGCCGCCTTGGCCGCCGCGTCGAGATCGGCGAGCATCGGTTGCTTGGCGAGTTTCCGCGCCGCGGCGGTTACCCGTCCGGCGTCGAACCGGCCGTCGCCCATCGCGGTCTTCTCGTCCATCGAGAAAACCCGGTGGGTCGAGGCGACAAGCAAGGTGCGATCGGGACTGACGTAGCCGTTCTGCAGCGCCCGGCCGGCCTCGATCAGCTCGCTGGCGACCATGATGTCGACTTCGCCCGGGGTCGGATAAAGCGCGGAAATCGGCTCGCCGGTGGTGGAGTCAGGCCAGATCTCGACATAATACGTGGTCGCGCCGGTGCGTTGCGCGACCCCGGGGATCGACGTGCTTTGGACGATCCGCCCGGCCTTGGTCGCCGCGCTCACCAGCCAATTGGTCAGCACGCCACCGCCCTCGCCGCCCATCGCGGCGATCAAAACCGTATGCGGTTTCGCGTCCTTCGGTGTGGTCACCGGGCTTCCAACACCGAGCCGCCGAGCCAGCCGATCACCCGGCGTCGCACCCGATCAAGCCAAACATCCCAGGCGGTCGGGTTCTGGATTACCTCGGCGCGCCAAAACGACGGGCATAGCACCGCCGCGTGCGCCACCTCGCCGCATAGGCCGCAGCCGACGCAGTCATTGTTGACGTGCGCCACCGGATCCTCGCGCAACGGGTCCGGATTGGGCTTGACGGTCAGCGACGGGCAGCCCGACAGCCGGATGCACGAATGATCGCCGGTGCAGATCTCGTCGTCGATGCCATAGCGGGTGCGCACCACCCGAATCCCCGCCTCGAGTTTTTTGCGGATTTGCGGACGGATGCGGCGCTGCCGCGCCAACTGGCATTCGCCATCGGCGATGATCACCTTGAGCCCCTTGGCGGTGGTGGTCATCGCCGACCTTAGGCCTTTGATCATCTTCGCCACGTCGTAGGTATGGATGGTCTTGATCCAATCGACCCCTACCCCACGCAAGGCTTTCTCGATCGACATGCCCGACGGCGCGCCAAAGCGGTCGGTGCGGCTCGAAGGCAGCCACTGCCAGCCGGTCGCCGAGGAATAGCCGTTCTTGAAGATCACCAGGACACCGTCGTCGCGGTTGAAGGCGTGGCTGGCGATCCCGGAGGTCAGTCCGTTGTGCCAGAACCCGCCGTCACCCATGATACTGACCACCCGCTTGCCAAAATTCGGCGCGATCCCGGTCGAGCTCGCAAGTCCGAGCCCGTACCCCATCACCGTGTTACCGATATTGAACGGCGGCAAAGTCGAAAACGTATGACAGCCGATATCGGCGCTGACATGGGTCGGCCCAAGCTCCTTCTCGACGATCTTCATCGCGCTGAACACCGGGCGTTCCGGGCATCCGGTGCAGAAACTGGGGGGGCGCGGCGGTACCGGCTCGCCGAGGAGCTCGGCGGCTTCCCCCTTCAGCGCATCGACCGCCGAGATGCGGTTGTCGCCGTGGCTCGCCTCGCCGCATGCCGACATGAATCCGGCAAGGCCGCGCAACATCACCTCGCCGGTATATTCGCCGGCCATCGGCAAAATCCCCTTGCCGTAGACCTTGGTATCCACGTCGGCGTCGCGCAGCGCCACCTTGATCGCCTGTTCGAGGTAATTCGGATTGCCCTCCTCGACCATCAGCACCGATTTCTTGCCGGAACAAAACGACACTATCTCTTCCGGAACAACGGGATACGTCGCGTTCATAATGTAAATCGGCACTTGTGTATCACCGAACGCATCGGCCAGCCCGAGATTGGCCAGCCCGCGCAGAACGGTGTTGGTCAACCCGCCCTGAACGACGATGCCGATATCCTCGCGCGCGCCAGGGATCACTTCATTGATGCCATTCTCGGCAATAAATTGAACCGCCGCCGGCAGGCGAAATTCTATCTTTTGCTTTTCCTGGGCGTAGGTCGCCGGCGGCAGACAGATCCGCGAATAGTCGAAATCCGGCTTCTCGAGAACCTGGCGCCGCGAAATCGCCGGCGCCACATTGTCCTTGGCCTCGAAGCGGCCGTGCACGTGACAGGCGCGAATACGCAGCTCCATCATCACCGGCAGATTGCTCGCCTCCGACAATTCGAACGCTTTCTCCACCGTGCGCACGATGCACGGCAGGTCGGGGCGCGGATCGAGCAGGCAGATCGACGATTTGGTGGCAAACGCGTGGCTGCGCTCCTGAATGATGCTCGCGCCCTCGCCGTAATCCTCGCCGATGACGATCAGAGTGCCGCCCATCACCCCCGCCGAGGCGAGGTTCGACAGCGCGTCCGAGGCGACGTTGGTCCCCACTGTCGATTTCCACGTCACCGCGCCGCGCAGCGGATAGTTGATCGAGGCCCCGAGCATCGCCGCCGCCGAAGCCTCGTTGGTCGGCGTCTCCAAATGCACGCCCAACTCGTCGAGCAAATCCGACGCATCGACCATCACATCGAGCAGGTGCGAGACCGGCGAGCCCTGATAGCCGCCGATATAACTCACGCCGGACTGCAACAGCGCCTTGGTGACCGCGAGAATTCCCTCGCCGTGAAACACCTCGCCCTCGCCAAGCCGAAGCTCGGCCACTTCCTTCGCAAACGATCGCTCCACCGCGCCCGCCTTTCGATTTTTGCTTAGCAACCGGAGCATACGCCGCGACCAAGCGCAAATCCACGCCTTGCCACTGCCACGTGTCTTTGGGGTAGAGTGTTCGAGTGGGGGCAAGGCGATGAGCGAAATTCGCGATTGGCTGGAGGGACAGGGGCTCGGCGACCACGCCGAGGCTTTTGAGGCCGAGCAAATCGACCTCGACGCGCTCCCCGACATCACCGAAGCCGACCTCAAGGACATGGGCCTTCCCATCGGCCCGCGCCGCAAACTTCTCCGGGCCGTTGCCGGCCTGGCCCCCGTTGGCAGCGAGACCAAGGCTCCCCCGGCGCCCGCTCGCGAGGCCGAGCGGCGGCAGATTACGGTGATGTTCTGCGACCTCGTCGGCTCGACCGCGCTGTCGGAACAACTCGATCCGGAAGATTTGCGCACCCTGATGCAGGCGTATCAGAAGGCCGCCGGTACGGTGATCGAACGCTACGGCGGCCACGTCGCGCAATATCTCGGCGACGGCTTGATGACGTACTTTGGCTGGCCGCAAGCGCACGAGGATGACGCGGAAAGGGCGGTGCGCGCTGGGCTGGAAATCATCGACGCGGTCAAGGACGTCGAGGCGCCAGCGCCGCTCGCCGTCCGGGTCGGCATCGCCACCGGACCGGTGGTGGTCGGTGAAACCGGTGCCGGCGACGCGTCGGTGCCGAAGCTGGCGGTCGGCGAGACGCCAAACCTGGCGGCGCGCATTCAGGGCCTCGCCAGGGCTGACGAAGTGGTCATCGGGCCATCGACCCGCCGACTCGTCGGCGAGACCTTCGATCTCGATGACCTCGGCGAGCAAGCGCTAAAAGGTATCGTCGACCCCATTACGGCGTGGCGGGCAACCGCCATCGCCGTCACCGAGGGCCGTTTCGAGGCACACCACCAGCACCTCACCCCGCTGGTCGGCCGCGACGCCGAGATGGCGATGGTGATGGCGCGCTGGGAGCAGGCCCGCGCCGGCGAAGGCCAGCTGATCGTCCTTTCGGGCAAGCCCGGCATCGGCAAAAGCCGCATCACCCAAGCGCTGCGCGACCGCCTGGCGGACGAACCTCATACAAGGCTGCGCTACCAATGCAGCCCCTATCACACCAACTCGGCGCTCCATCCGGTCATCGAACAACTCGAACGCGCCGCCGGCTTCGCCCGCGACGACCCGGCCGACAAAAAGCTCAACAAACTAGAAACCCTCCTCGCTGGAAACCCTCCCCACTTCGCGGGGGAGGGTTTGGGTGGGGGGGACGCCTGTC